>CAZKII010000009.1:8388-26135 GCA_964552865.1 uncultured Thermoplasmata archaeon
CCTCGCTCGTCCTGCCCTGTCGCCCCGTCTCGCTCGGGATTCGCCGCACTTGGATAGTTTGCCCTGTTGGTTAGTTTGTGTTGCGGCTCTCAAATCCCGCCGCCCACTGCCCACTTCAAAATTAAATATTTGGTGCGGGCGCCGGGATTTGAACCCGAGTTATAAGCTTGGCAAGCTTAAGTGATACCAGGCTACACTACACCCGCTTTGCTTTCCCCCCATCTGCTTCCAGCATATAAGCATTTCGATTACATTCACCCACCTCCCTCGCAAACGATTAAGTACCCCTTTTCCATCCCATATCATGGATATTTCGGAGCAGGCCTCGGAGATTGCTGGCCGCATTCGCGATTCGTGGGACCGCATCAGCTTCGAGAAGGCAGGGGATTCTTGGAACCTCATCGGCCCGGACGGGGATGTGCTGACAGGCATCTCCTTCTCTTCCACCGCTTCCGATGCCGAAGAGCGCACGGTGGCGGCGGTGGACGGAAGCTCCGCGGTGGTTCTGGACGCCGGCAGTTTTCTCATAGGGGCGGTCAGGGTGGCCACGGTGGTGTACGACACACCTTCCTCTTTCTCCGAGCCGGAGGTGTCCGAAACCGAGATCATCTTCCTCGACAGAGAGAACTACCGGGATATCTATTCCTCCGAGTATGAGGCCGCCTACGGCATCGCCCCCCCCTCCGTTCCCGACAGCTTCGCCGACATTATCCAGAGGATACGCAGCATGAGGGAGATGCGGGCTGCCTCTTCTCTTATGAGGTCTGTCGGTCCTGGCGGGATTCTCATGACAGACGGCGCTCTCAAGGCGGATGTGGACACACCCGACGAGTTTTTCAGGAGCCTTGCCGGGGAGGTGGACGATCTGGGGGTCACGCTTCTCGGGATAAGCAAGAGATCGGCCCTCTCTTTCGCCCGCCTTCCCCTTATGGCCCTGCTCAGGAGAAAAGGAGCCGAACTCTTCCCGGATTCCGAGTGGTGCTGCTATCTCGGTGAATCCTCCCTTACAACGGAGCATCAGCTCGGGGCCATACATCTGGCCCGTCTTAACCGGCTCTCGGACTATGTCTTCCGTATAGATGCCTACCCGGAGGACCGGCTTCTCCCGGAAAGCGGGGTTCTGGCTATGCTCTCCCGCTATTCCGCAGACCCTTCCTACCTCGGCTACCCATTCCCGCTGGCCCAGGTGCACAACGCATCCATAATCAGGAGATCGGAGGCTGCGCTGCTGGCCCACAGGATAGAGGAGGAGGCCGTCGCCCGCGGCATGAGCCCGGGGGAATGGGAGGGTCTTTTCATGAACTTTCACGATGTGCTTGACAGAGGAGTTTAGGAGGTGTTCGTATGAAATGGATAGGTAGAATCACGGGAAAAGGGATACGGGAGCTCCGTTTTCGGGCGGAGCACGGCGCGGAGGTTGATGTGGGCGAGATTCTGGTGGTGGAAGGCGGAGAGAGGAAGCTCTTTATCCGGGTCACCGACATCGTCTACGGCATGGAGGCCGCCGACGATTCGTGGGCGGACAGGACCGCAGGAAACATGATTCGGCAGGACAATCACGGGGCCGAGTTTCCCATACACGACAGGGAGAAGAGGTTATATACGGTGGGAATCGCCATGCCGCTGGGTTACGACGCTTCGGGCGAGTTCATGAAGGCCAAGACCATCCCTCCGCATTTTTCCAGAGTCCGCAGGATCTCCGATGAGGAGTTCGAGTTTCTCGAAAAATTCACCGGGGACCTGCATCTGGGCAACCTGAGAAGCGGCGAGAGAACAATAGACGGCCTCCATGTCGGTATTGACGGCGCGGACATACCTTCTCATGTGGGGGTCTTTGCCACCACAGGCATGGGGAAGAGCAATCTCATGAAGGTTCTGGCCGCATCCGTGATGATGAGCGGAAAGTACGGAATGCTCGTGCTCGACCCCCACGGCGAGTACTACGACGGTGGAGGCGAGGGGAACAGAAAAGGTCTCAAAGACCTGAAGGTTTCGGAGGAGAGATTGTCCGTTTACAGCTCAAGACCGCTTTCCGGCAACTATAACAAACTGCGCCTGTCCGCCGACGAGATAACCGCTGCCGATGTGAAGAATGTGTACGATTTCTCCGAGGCTCAGAAGGAGGCCCTCACCTATGCGAGCATGAGGTACGGGAGGGGCTGGATACTCGAACTGTACAGAAAGGAGACGGACGAGATATTCGACGACTTCAAGGGAAAGATATACGAACAGACCATCGCCGTGATAAAGAGGAGGCTGGAGCTTCTCTTCCGCTCCGACATAGTCACCGGGGACCACAGCCAGTCCATAACCGCCCGCATAATCGAAGACCTGAAGGATAAGAAGGTCGTTCTGGTGGACACCTCCAACATGTTCGAGGCCGAGGAGTTGCTGGTCAGCACCGTTATCACGCGGGCAGTATTTCAGCACAACAAGAACGCCTACGGCGACGCTCAGAAGTTCGCCGAGATTCCGCCCATGCTTCTCGCTCTGGAAGAGGCCCAGCGGGTTCTGGGAATGTCCAGAGGAAATATCTTCTCGCAGATCGCGAGAGAGGGCAGGAAGTTCAGGACCGGCCTCTGTGCCGTAAGCCAGCAGCCGAAGCTCATAAGCAACGAGGTCATATCCCAGTTCAACACCCTGTGCATCATGGGGCTTGCCGACCGCAGGGACCGGGAGATTCTGAAGGACTCCGCAAGGCAGGACATAGGCCAGCTCGATAACGAGATACAGATGCTGATGCCCGGAGAGGGGCTCATAACATCCCCCAGGTCGCCCTTTGCCCTTCCGGTGAAGATATACCTGTTCGAGAGTATGGTGGATGTGTGGAATGCGGAGTACAGACCCCCGGAGAGGGTTAAGCCCACCACCCTGGATAACGACTTCTTCTGACGAAGGCTATAAGTACATAATGCCTATATCCTTGCCCGTTAGTTTATAGGAGGTCGCTCCGTGTCAGAGAACGATATTGGAACATCGAGGATCGAGAGGCACCCGGTCCTGGAATTCAAAAGGCAGAAGGAGGTCACGATATACTACCATGGACAGCCCATCAGGGCCTATGAGGGAGAAACAGTGGCCTCCGCTCTCTACGCCGCAGGTGTCCGGACATTCAGCCACAGTCCTTCGCTTAACCGGCCGAGAGGGCTTTTCTGTGCCATCGGAAAGTGCGCTTCGTGCGTCATGAACATCGACGGGATCTCCAATGTGAGATCGTGCATAACTCCCGTAAGGGACGGCATGACGGTGGAGGAACAGAAAGGGGCCGGCGCGTTTCCGGAGACCCCGGAAGGTGACTACGGGGAGACCGTTGAGGACGCAGAGGCGGACATCGTGGTGGTGGGCGGCGGCCCTGCTGGCCTTTCGGCCGCTCTCGAGGCCTCGAGTCTGGGCGCTTCGGTCCTTCTGCTCGATGAGAACCACCAGCTGGGAGGTCAACTGATCAAGCAGACCCATCGGTTCTTCGGTTCCAAGGAGCACGACGCAGGGGTAAGGGGTGTTACCATTGCGAGAAGGATGATAGAGAAGGTGGAATCCGATGAGCGGATAAGGGTGATGCTTCAGACCACTGCGTTCGGCTACTATCCGGATGGGGTCATCGCTGCGGTTCGGGAGAACAGGCAGCTTGTTAGGATAAAAGGGCGTCGGGTCATCTTCGCCACAGGCGCGGCGGAGAACAGCCTTGCCTTCGAGAACAACGACCTGCCCGGCGTTTACGGCGCGGGAGCGGCCCAGACGCTGATGAATGTCTACGGCGTGAAGCCCGGAGACGAGGTTCTCATGGTGGGCTCCGGCAATGTCGGCGTAATCGTCAGTTATCAGCTCATACAGGCTGGCGTGAAGATAAAGGCCATAGTGGAGGCCATGCCCAGGATCGGTGCGTACTTCGTCCATGCGGCCAAGGTGCGGCGCCTCGGTGTGCCGATCTATGTGGGACACAGTATAAAGCGCGCCTTCGGAAACGGAAAGGTGGAAGGCGCGACCATCGTGAAGCTGGACGAGAAATGGCGCCCTGTCGAGGGGACCGAGTTCGACATAAAGTGCGATGTCATCTGCCTGTCGGTTGGCCTTCATCCCTCGTATGAACTGCTGGCTCAGGCGGGGTGTGCCATAAGGTTCGTACCCGAACTCAGCGGCCATGTTGCCGTGCATAACAGGAATCTGGAAACCACCGTACCGGGCATATATGTTGCCGGGGATTCATCCGGCGTTGAGGAGGCCAGCATAGCCATGATGGAAGGAAAGGTTGCGGCCATATCTGCCGTGTTCTCTCTCGGGACCATCAGCGGTGAGTTGAAGGAGGAAGCCGAGAAGCGGCTGGAACACACACAGGCCCAGCTCGATTCCCTGAGA
This sequence comes from uncultured Thermoplasmata archaeon, assembly GCA_964552865.1. GTDB lineage: Archaea > Thermoplasmatota > Thermoplasmata > JAJSAE01 > JAJSAE01 > JAJSAE01. The sequence continues at coordinate 12,742 of CAZKII010000009.1, forward strand.
GAGGGGCCTTTCGGCGAAAGGGGCAGAAAGGGGAAGGAGAAGGCCTTTGCGCTTTATGACGAGATAATGGGGGTGAGGAGATGAGCGACTGGCAGACAGAGGGCTACCTCACGATCGACGACCTGAGGGAGAAGGGGAATGTGCCTCCGGAGGAGCGGCTCAGAAGGTCGCCTGTGGCCATGACCGAGTGCATTCAGGAGATCCCGTGCAACCCGTGTAAGGCCGCCTGCCCCTTCGATGCCATAGTCATGGAGACCATAACGACCCCTCCCAGAGTGGATTTCGATAAGTGCACCGGCTGTACCATGTGCATGAGGGTATGCCCCGGTCTCACCATTTTCATGGTCTATCTGAAGAGGAAGGGGGATACGGATGTGGGTGAGATAACAATTCCCTACGAGCTTCTTCCCGTACCTGCCAGAGGAAGCGTGGTGGAGGCCGTGAACCGCAGTGGAGAAGTGGTGGGGGAGGCCGTTGTTACCCGCGTCTTCCCGCCGGAAAAGAACAGCGGAACCGCCCTTGTCACCATAGAGGTTCCCGGGGAGCTTCTCATGGAGGTGAGGAGCATAGGCCGTGTTCTCAGGTCGCCGGAGGTGAGCCCATGAGCGACGAGGATGTCATAATATGCAGGTGTGAGGATGTTACGAGGGCCGATGTGCTGAAGGCGATCCGGGATGGCTACACGGACCTGGAATCCCTGAGGCATCACCTGAACATAGGCAGGGGGCCGTGTCAGGGGAAGACATGCATTCCTCTCGTAACCCGCATTCTTCGGCAGGAGACCTGTGCCAGCATGGATGAGATAGGGCTTCCCACCGCAAGGCCGCCCATGAGGCCGATACCGCTGGGCGTTCTCAATGTGAAGGAGGGGGATGAATGAAGGATAAGGCTCATGTGGTCATTGTGGGCGGCGGGGTCATAGGCACGGGAGTCGCCTATAATCTGGCGAAGATGGGGATGACCGATGTGGTTCTCGTGGAACAGAAGCGCCACTCATACGGCTCCACCGGCAGGTGCGGAGGCGGTATAAGGCAGCAGTGGAGCACCGAGGAGAACATCCGGCTTGCGAAGGCCAGCGTGGAGCAGTTCGAGAGGATGAACGAGGAGCTCGGGGTTGATATCGGCTATATTCAGGGCGGCTACCTTATCCCGGCGTTCACCGAGGACGAGGTGAGGGATTACAGGAAGAACATGGCGCTTCAGAACTCCCTCGGAGTTCCCACCAGGTGGCTCAGCAACGAGGAGATAAAGGAGCTGGTCCCCATGCTCAATACGGAAAAGATGATGGGGGCCACATTCTGCCCAACAGACGGCCACGCTAACCCCTTTGCGGTGACCGAGGGCTATGCCCGGAGGGCGAAAGAGATGGGGGTTGAGATAAACCTGTTCACCACCGTTACCGGAATAGATGTGGTTGACGGAGAGGTTAAGAGGGTGCACACTGACAGGGGCGATATAGAAACTGAGTTCGTGGTGAATGCCGCCGGCCCCTATTCTCCGCTCATTGGGAGGATGGCCGGCATCGAGATGCCCAACAAACCGTACCGCCACGAGATACTCGCCACCGAGCGGTTCAGGCATTTTCTGGATACCATGATCATCTCGTTCCATCACGGCCTCTACTTCAGCCAGACAACCAGGGGAGAGATCGTCGGAGGCATAGGAAATCCCGATGAAAAACCGGGCTACAATCTGTCGTCAAGCCTTGATTTCGCGGTGAGGATGGCTCGGGCCCTGATAGAGTTCATGCCCCAGTTCAAAAATGTGAATATGGTCAGGCAGTGGGCCGGCTTCTACGATGTGACTCCGGATGCCAAGCCGATACTGGGAGAGGTGGACGAGGTCCGGGGCTTCATACAGGCCAACGGGTACAGCGGGCACGGGTTCATGCTTGCGCCCATCGTTGCGCAGCTCATGGCCGAGCTCATAGTGGACGGGAAGACATCCATGCCGATAGAGAGTATGAACATGAGGCGGTTCAAGGATATGGATATGGTGCAGGAGGCGAATGTTGTCGGATAAAAGTCGGTCCGGCTCAATCCTTTCCGCCCTTTTTCTCACGGTTGACCGTATGGCAGGCTCCGCCGCATGAGTTCTGTAGTGGGCAGGTCGCGCATGCCATCCTGAACAGGAGCCTCTCGGCGCGCTCGCTTATCTTTTCCGATATGCTCATCAGCCCCACCCTAGGAGTTTTCCGAGCCCGTATACGGCGGTTCCGAGAATGAATGCCAGAAGAAGGGTGTAGCCCACCGCAATGCCCGTCCACTTCCACGATCCCGTTTCTTTCCGTATCATTGCCACAGTGGCCAGACAGGGCACATATATCATCTGCACCAGAAGGAAGGTGTATGCGGTCAGGGGGGTAAGGGATGCCGTTATGGTAGTTATGAATCCTGCTCCGTCCGCACCTCCGGAGGCGTAGAGAACCCCGAGCGTTGTTATGGTGGTTTCTTTCGCTCCGAAGCCCGCGATTAACGCCACCATGATCCTCCAGTCGAAGCCCATGAAAGCGCCCAAGGGTTCCAGACTCCGGCCCAGCATTGCGGCATAGCTGTTCTCTATCCCTTCTCCGGGGTAGTTTGAGATTATCCATATCAGTATCGAGACCGCCACGATCACCGTCCCCGCCTTTTTAACGAATATCCACGCCCGCTCTCCTGTGTGCAACGCTATGTCCTTTATTCCCGGAATCTGATACGGAGGCAGTTCCATTAGAAAAGGAGGATGCTCCCCCGGCAGCACGAATCGTCTGAAAATGACCCCCATCAGGAACACAAGGCCGAGGCTTATCATTATGAGGGAGAGCATTACCAGCGTGGCCATGAGGCCCGTGAAGAATATGGAGACTATGAATGTCATGACCCCCAGCCTCGCACCGCACGGTATGAGGGGATTTATCAGAATGGCAATCAGCCTGTCCTTCCTGTTCTCGAGGGTTCGGGTGGCCATGATGGCGGGAACATTGCAGCCGTATCCGAGCAGTAGCGGAAGGAATGTTTTGCCGTGGAGACCCATCTTATGCATTATTCGGTCCATTACGAAGGCGGCCCTTGCCATGTATCCGCTGTTCTCCACTATTGCGAACATGAAGAAGAAGAGGAGTATAACGGGCAAAAAGACCATTACGCCTCCGACCCCTGCGATTATTCCCTTCACGATGAGGCCGTTGAGCCATGAAGGGGCCCCCATGTCCGCGAGAAATGAAGAGGTGGAATCGCCCAGGATATTGAAGCCGCTGTCTATCAGCCCCATCAATGGCGTGCTCAGAGTGAATGTCACCGCAAAAATAAGGCCGTAAACCAGGAAGAGTATGGGGAGTCCCAGGTATTTGTGTGTAAGTATCCTGTCCAACCGGTCCGTGGTGGTTTCGCCCCGATCCCTGTATGTCACGCATTTTTCCACGATTCCCCCTATTATCTCGTAGAGCGTGGCAGGAACCACTGTTTCCACATCGTGCTCCCCTTCCAGCGGCTCCATTCCTGAGATGTCCATGAGAATGTCCTTCCCTCCGGCGTTCTTCACCAGTTCCACCACGGCACTGTCCATCTCAAGAAGTTTGACCGCAAGCCAGCGAAGCGGGTATCCCTCCAGCGGAAGCCCTTTCAGCTTCTCCTCTATCTCTCTGATGCGGGCCTCCACGGCTCTGTCGTAGCGCACCTGAAGTGGGCTGTTCTTTCTCTCACCTTTCGCAACGGACAAGGCGGTCTCGATCAGCTCATCCAGTCCTGCTCTGTGGGATGCGATCATCGGTATGACCGGAACGCCCAGCAGTTCGGAGAGCTTCTTTTCGTCTATTTCAACCCCCTGCGATTTCGCAATATCCTGCTTGTTGAGGGCTATGACGACCCTGTCCGTGAGCTCGAGTATCTGAAGGGTGAGGTAGAGGTTCCTCTCTATGTTCGCCGCGTCTATTATGTCTATTACAACATCCGGCCCTCCCTTGATTATGAAATCCCTCGCCACGGTCTCCTCTATGGAATATGCCGTGAGGCTGTATGTGCCGGGGAGGTCCACAACCTCTATCTCCTCCCCATCTCTCGTGAAATACCCCTTCTTCTGCTCGACCGTCTTTCCCGGCCAGTTCCCAACATGCTGTCTGGCCGCAGTGAGCGCATTGAAGATGGTGCTCTTCCCCACATTCGGGTTCCCAGCCAGCGCCATGACCATTCTCTTCGCCATGTCATCACTCCGGATTAACCATTATCTTAGTGGCAAGGCCGCGGCCTATTGCGACTCTGGTCCCCTTCACCATTACCATAAGCGGGCCCGCCATTGCCCGGTTCAGAACCATCACCTCGGCCCCCAGGCTGAAGCCCATATCATTCAGCCTCTTTACCAGCCCTCTGCCGCCGCTTATGGATACGACCTTCGCCCTCTGATTGGGGGAGAGCAGACTGAGTGGGAGGACGGCCATCAACCATCCCTCCTCACGGTTATCTGCTCAGCCTCCTCCTTTCTTAGAGAGATCATGTATCCTCTCACCTTGAACTCTATCGGGTCGCCCATAGGCGCCTTTCTTATCATTTCGATGGTCGAACCCGGGACGAGGCCCATATCCAGCATCCTGCGCCGGGCCGCTCCGCTGCCACCTATGGAAACGATTCTGGCCTTTTCTCCTGCATTCAGGGCACTGAGCGGAAATTCCTGCATTTTAACACCTGTTTAGGTGCGCCTAAAAAAGGGTTGTATTTAAAACTAACGGGTATTTCTGTCCACTGGCTGCGTCCCTTTCAGCTGTTTCTCAGCGTAACCTCTTTGCTGTATAGTTCTTTCTCTTTGGCGATGAGCTTGAGTTCGACCTCATCCACCTCTTTCTTCCGCCTCATCGCCTCCATTTCGATCTCTTTGAGCTCTTCCCACTTCTTTGCGATGAGTTCTCTGGCCTCGTTCAGCTTCGCCTCCGCCTTCTTGATGTTCAGTTCCTTCTTGCTCAGTTCGTTCTGAAGAACCACCAGTTCCTGTTCCCTCGCCTCAACTTTCTTCTTCATGCTGTTGAGTTCGTCTCTGAGGGTGTTGAGACTTCGAGCCTTCTCGGCCATCTCCGCCTGCTGCCCCTCTATCTCTCTCTTGATGGCAGCGATCTCCTTTCTGGTTGTCTCTATCTCTTCCTCTTTCTCGGAGAGCTGTTCCTGCCATGTGTTCAGTTCCTTCTCTCTTTCGAGGAGCCTGTTCTTCTCTTCCTCAAGCTGCTCCCGTATGCTGTCTATTCTCGCCTCCCTCTCGGCCACTTCCTTCTCCTTCTCGAGGAGGTCGTTCGCTCTGGCATCAAGGCTTTCCACCCTTTCCCTTATCTTCCTTCTCGCCTCGTTGATGGCCTCCTGCTCCTCCGTTATGATCCGCTCTTTCTCGAGCAGCTCCTCCTCTTTCTGCCGGAGTTCCATGAGTTTCGGCTCAAGCGTCGCCTCCTTCTCTTCGAGGCTCTTTTCGAGGTCCTCTATCTCCCTCTTTCTCGCCTCCAGTGCCGCCTCTCTCTCTTTGATCTGGGATGCAGCCATCTGGAGCTTTTCCGTGGCCTCCCTTATCTTCTCCTCCTGCCGGGCGATATGTTCCTCTTTCTCCCTGAGTTCATCCATGCGTGCGGCTATTTGCGGCTCCCGTTCCTCGAGTTCCGTCCGAATCCGCTGAAGCTCCTCCTCTTTTTCCCGAAGCCTCTCCTTTTCCTTCTCCAGCGCCTCAAGGGCCAGTTTTGTCCGCTCTTCCCTCTCTCCGAGTTCGGCGGTCAGAGTGGCCTCGCGGTTTTCAACCTCTTTTCTTCTCTGCTCTATGGTCTCGGCCTGTTCCCGCAGTTCTTCCCGCTCCTTCTCAATCTCCGCATGGGCCAGTTTGAGCTTCTCCACCGCTTCGTTGAATTTCTCCTCTCTTGCGGCCAGTTGCTCCTTTTTCTCTTCGATCTCCGCGCTCTCTTTTTCCAGCTCTTCCTTCTCTTCCTTGAGGCGTGCGGCGATTTCCGCCAGTTTCTCCTTTGCGGCCTCTATCTCCTTCTTCTCCCTCTCAATCTCCTCTATATCTGGTGCGGGCGTTGCTGTCTCCTCTTCCACTCCGAGGGCGGCGCGCACGGGGCTTTCCTCCTCTGTTTCCGCCTGAGGTGGCCGTACCGTTTCCTTTTTTCGCCTCTCGAAGCCGAGTTCTTCCGGCTCTATCTTGCGGATATGGTCGAGACTGGGCCCTTCTTCCTTTTTATGACCGAATATGGAATGGCTCTGCTTCTGCAGAGTTCCCTGTTTCTTCTTCTTATCTCTCCAGCCCATGGCTGTCTGTCTCCCGCCTCATTATGCCGTCCATGATATTTATAGATTTTCCCCCTCATTCCGGGGGCGTCAAGAAGTATGATTGTTTAATGGGTTTAGAGCAGGGTCATGTTCACGGTCTCCACATTCTGGACACCGGGAATCCCTGCAAGGAATTTCTCCACATCGTCCGGGTTGTTTCCGCTCTTGTCTCCCATGACGATGAGCGCTTCGATGGCTTTGAGTCCGAAGGCTATCGGCTTGATCTGGACATCGTTGACCTTGGCCCATTCCGGCCCTCCTGCCCTGATGGTCTCCACGATGCTGTCTATGTCCACTTCCGGCCCGTCCGGCATTATCCTGTATGTTATTGCGACTTCACCCATGGTATCACGGCCCCTGAAATCCGCAGTTCGGGCAGGTATATGCCACCGACTGGTCTCTGCAGTGTCTGCACCTTGCTATCTCCGCTTCCCCGCAGTTGGGGCACATGAATATGGAGTTGCCTTCGCCCTCAAGGGGGATTCCGCACGATATGCATGTCTTCTGTTCCATGTTCTGACCTCATATGCCCGATACCCTTCCCATATTTAAAGATAGCGAAGTTTTCGGGATATCATCGGTGATAATGGCGGTGCAACCTTTTTAATCCCCCTCCGCACTCTTCAAATCGGGTGTGATGTGAGGCGTGAAAAAAAGGGAATGGGGAGGGCAGGGGAAACCCTGCCCTTATCTGGGTTTCAGAAGTTCTCTATGAGCTCGTTGAGGGTCCCGCTGGGCCGCATGGCTCTGGATGCCTTCTCGTCATCCGGTTTGTAGTACCCTCCTATGTCCTGCGGTTTTCCCTGGGCTGCCAGAAGTTCCTCGGATATCCTCTCCTCGTTTTCCGTCATGGCCCTGTACAGCTCGCCGAAGCGCCGTTTCAGTTCCGGGTCGTCGTCCTGTTCGCTCATGGCCTCGGCCCAGTACATCGCCAGGTAGAAGTGGCTTCCTCTGGTGTCGATCTCGCCCACCTTTCTGGAGGGTGATTTGTTGTTCTCCAGCAGTTTCGCGTTGGCCCGCTCCAGTGCGTCCGCCAGTATCTTCGCCTGCCGGTTGGAGGTGCTTGCTGCAAGGTGTTCCAGTGATGCGACCAGTGCGAGAAATTCTCCGAGGGAATCCCATCTCAGGTGCCCCTCTTCGAGGAACTGCTGCACATGCTTCGGTGCCGAACCTCCGGCTCCCGTTTCAAAGAGTCCGCCTCCGTTCATAAGAGGGACTATGGAGAGCATCTTTGCGCTGGTCCCCACTTCAAGGATCGGGAACAGGTCGGTGAGATAGTCCCTGAGAACATTCCCGGTAACGGAGATGGTATCCTTTCCTTCCTTCAGGCGCTGGCATGAGAACAGGGTGGCCTCCACAGGGGACATTATCCTGATATCGAGTCCGGCCGTATCGTGCTCTTTCAGGTATATGTTTACCTTCTTTATCAGTTCAGCGTCGTGCGCCCGTGTCTCGTCGAGCCAGAATACGGCAGGAGAGCCCGTGGCCCTCGCTCTTTTCACGGCCAGTTTCACCCAGTCCCGTATCGGGAGGTCTTTGACCTGACACATGCGCCATATGTCTCCCTCCTCCACGGGATTTTCCAGCAGGGTCTTCCCGGAGGCGGATACCACCCGGATCTTCCCCTCTCCCGGGCTCAGGAATGTTTTGTCATGGGAACCGTACTCCTCGGCCTTCTGGGCCATTAGCCCGACATTGGAGACATCGCCCATGGTTCTGGGGTCGAAGGCACCGTTCTTCTTGCAGAATTCTATGACCGTCTGGTAAACCCCTGCATAACTGCTGTCGGGGATGACGAATTTCGTGTCGTGCAGTTCTCCGTCCGGCCCCCACATCTTTCCGGAGTTCCTTATGGCCGCAGGCATGGATGCGTCTATTATCACATCGCTGGGCACATGGAGGTTAGTTATTCCTTTGTCCGAGTTCACCATGGCCAGTTTCGGCCTCTTGAGATAGCATGCCCTGATGTCGTCCTCGATCTCCTTCCTCTTCTCCTCCGGCAGTGCGGATATCTTGGCGTAGAGCTCGCCGAGGCCGTTGTTGGGACTTATTCCCAGCTCCGAGAACACGGCGGCGTGTTTTTCGAACACTTCCCTGAAAAATACGGAAACCGCATGCCCGAATATCACCGGGTCGGAGACCTTCATCATGGTGGCCTTCAGATGGATGGAGAAGAGTATGTCCTTCTCTTTCGCATCCTCTATCTCACGGGAAAGGAAGCTGCGAAGCGCTTTTTTGCTCATGTATGTGGCATCTATCACCTCCCCCGGAAGCAGCGGCACCCTCTCCTTAAGTACTTCAACGCTTCCGTCCGGGGCGACGAATTCTATTCTCGCATCTCCCGCATCCTCCTCAGAAACGGTGGTGGATATCTCGTTGTGCCTCATGTCCCCGCTCTCCATGTGGGCCACATGCGATCTGGAGTCCGGACTCCACTCTCCCATGGGATGGGGATGCTTTCTGGCGTATTCCTTTACGGAACGCGGAATCCTTCTGTCGGAATTCCCCTGCCTCAGTACCGGATTCACGGCGCTCCCCTTGACGGTGTCGTACCTCGCCCTGATCTCCTTTTCCTCCGTTGTCTGCGGGTCTTCCGGATAGTCGGGCAGAGGATAGCCCTTCTCCTGAAGCTCGCGTATCGTCGCCTTTAGCTGAGGGACCGAGGCGCTGATGCACGGGAGTTTGATGACATTCGCCTCCGGCATGTTGACCAGCTCTCCAAGCTCGGCCAGATCGTCGCTGACCCTCTGGCTCTCGCTCAGCCGCTCCGGGAATCGGGCCAGTGTCCTGCCTGCGAGGGATATGTCCCGGGTCTCAACCGTTACTCCCGCCGCCCCCGTGAACTTCTTTATTATCGGCAGCAGCGAGTATGTCGCCAGAGCAGGGGCCTCGTCCACTTTCGTGTAAATTATCTTTCCGTAGTATTTGTTTTTGTCGTATGTGTCGGTCATGTGTCTCCTCTCCTTATTCCCCGGGTTTCTCCTCCGTTTTCAGCTTCATTCCGGTGTAAACGAGCTTTCCCCCCGCCTTCAGTATTTCTATGTCGTCTTCGGTGAGGGTGTGCGTGGTAGCGTATTCCTCGTTCTTGGTGAGGTTCCTGACGACAGGTGCCTCGGGCAGTTTCGTGGTATCCATCTCCAGAATATCTCCCTCTTCTATTCTCTCGTAGTCCCCAGGCTCTTTGAATGTCAGCGGGAGTATTCCGAAGTTGATGAGGTTGGCAAGGTGTATTCTCGCAAAGCTCTTGACCAGAACCGCTTTTATTCCGAGGTAGCGCGGGCAGAGCGCCGCATGCTCCCTGCTGGAACCCTGTCCGTAGTTCTCTCCTCCGACTATAATCCCTCCTCCGCGCTCCATGGCCTTGTCGTGGAAGTCCGGGTCTATCTGTTCGAAGACATGCTTCGCATACTCGGGTATGTTGCTTCTCAGCGGGAGGTAGCGTCCCGCGGGCATGATGTGGTCCGTGGTGATGTTGTCTCCCACCTTTATCAGCACCTCGCCCTTTATGAGGTCCGGCAGGGGGGTGAGTTCGGGAAGGGGTGCGATGTTCGGCCCACGCCTTATCTCCACTCCGCTCCCGTCCTCCGGCGGATATATGACAAGAGAATCGTCCACGCGACAGAACTCCGGAATCTTTATCTCTCCTTCCGACGGGGCGATATCTCTGGGATCTTTCAATTCCCCTGCTATGGCGCTGGCTATGGCGGTTTCAACGCTCGTGAGGTATAGTTTCGCGTCCTTAGTACCGCTTCGCCCCTCGAAGTTCCTGTTGAATGTTCTTATGGATATCCCCTTGGAAGGGGGTGCGAATCCCTGACCGATACACGGCCCGCAGGCGCTTTCCAGTATTCTCGCTCCGGCTTCCAGCATCGTTGTCAGGGCGCCGTTTCTGGAGATCTCCTCGAGGATCGTTCTGCTCCCGGGAGATACCGCGAGATATATGTCCGGATGTATCCTCTTCCCCTTCAGCATGGCCGCTGCGGTCATAAGGTCCTTGAACGAGGAGTTCGTACAGGAGCCCACTGCCACCTGATGCACCTTCATCCCTTCAAGCGCTTTCACAGTGGTGACATTGCCGGGGGAATGGGGCTGTGCTATGAGGGGTTCCAGCTCGGATAGGTTTATCTCCATCACCTCGTCGTACTCGGCATCCTCGTCCGCTTTCAGTTCGACCCACTGCTCCTCCCTTCCCATGGACCTCAGGAAGTCTCTGGTCCTCTCATCGCTCGGGAAAATGCTGGTGGTCGCTCCTGTTTCGGCGCCCATGTTCGTTATGGTGGCCCTTTCAGGGACGGACAGCGTTTTTACTCCGGGTCCGTGATACTCCAGTATCTTTCCGACACCCCCTTTCACATCGATTCTCCTCAGTACTTCCAGAATCACATCCTTGGCCGCCACGCCCTTCTGCAGTCTTCCCGTAAGGCGGATTCCGAGGATCTTCGGCATCTTGAGCTGGAATGGGATGCCCGCCATGGCCAGAGCGACATCGAGGCCGCCCACTCCGATTGCCAGTTCTCCCATTCCTCCCGCCGTCGGGGTGTGGCTGTCAGAGCCGACGAGGGTCCTTCCGGGTCTGGCGAACCTTTCCAGATGCACCTGGTGGCAGATTCCGTTTCCCGCCTTCGAAAGGACTATGCCGTATCTGGCAGCTACGCTCTGCAGATAGAGATGGTCGTCCGGGTTCTTAAAATCCTGCTGCAGGGTGTTGTGGTCTATATAACTCACCGAAAGTTCTGTCCTTACCTTCGGAATGCCGAGGGCTTCGAATTGAAGGTAGGCCATTGTTCCGGTCGCATCCTGGGTGAGGGTCTGGTCTATTTTTATGCTGATCTCCTCACCCGGTTTCATCTCACCTTTTACAAGGTGTTCGCCCAGTATTCTGTGCGAGAGTGTTCCCTTCATATGTTTTGCCTCCTTGAGAGGTTGGCGGGCCAAAGGAGGGTTCTCTATAAATACTTTGCGGGAAAATTGCCGGATTTGGGTATAAATTACACAGTTTTTGCCACAACCGTGAAAAACCGCTCTCCCGTTTATGAAGGGTCCGAACTGGCCTTTCAGCCGAAGAATTCCTCGATGAGGCCTCCGAGCACCGTCACCTTCTCTCCTCTGAAATCCTCGGGCAGGAGGGATGAGTATCTGTGCTCCGCAAACCGGTCGTCCATGAGGAGTATCAGCCCTCTGTCTTTCTCGCTCCTGATCGGCCTTCCTGCCGCCTGCAGCACTCTGTTTATTGCAGGGAACAGATATGCGTATTTGTATCCCCTGTCCGCTCCGAACTTTCTCGAGTAGTAATCCTTCAGGGCCTCTGTTTCCACGCTTGGGGGGGAAAGAGGAAGGCCAGCAATGGCCACGGCCGAGAGAAGGTTATCCATGTAATCGACCCCTTCGGATAGGGAGCCGCCCATCACTCCGAGGAGAATCGCTCCGTTCTTCCTTTTGCTCCTCTCCAGCTCGCTGAGGACCCTGTCCCTCTCGTTCTTGCTCATCCCCTGCCGCTCTACGATGAAAGACTTTTCGAGAGTGAACAGCGATAGCCGCTCGCTCACCTGCTCCAGGAGATAGTAGGACGGGAAGAAGACCGCCACATTCCCGGGTATTTTCCTGGCCATTTCGGCGATGCGGTTGGCGTATGCCTGATACATCCTCACGCTCCTCTGTTTGTAGGCGGTGGTAACGCCTCCCGCCACGACCACCTTCCTGTTCTCGGGGGGGAACGGAGAGGGGTATTCCCTCATGACCGCCCGCTCCCCTATGCCCAGAAGGTCGCGGTACATCTCCAGAGGATAGAGGGTGCCGCTCATTATTATTCCGGAGTCCACCATGGAGAGCACATCCTCCGTCAGAACGGAAGGGTCGAGAAGCGTGTACCTCAGGGACCGGACCCCGTCCCTGCTGGTTGCGAAATACGCGGTTTCTTTTCCCCCGTTCTTCCAGCCCATGAAGAACATGGCGGCATCTATGACGGAGGCGCTCTCGCTCTTCTTCATCACGATGTCCCCCGCCCGCGTAAGCTCCTCCACGAAGGAGTCATAGCTCAGTCTCTCGCCGAGCCCGGTTCCGAGCACCCGTTCCACGGCGTTCAGAAGCTCCGTTCTGGGGACCGCCATCTCGCTGTTGTCCTTGAGGTCGGCCAGCATCATCTGGACCTCCTGAGCGATCCCTCCCAGCACGCTGCTCAGGTAGGCGCTCACGGGACGGAGGTCCTTCTCCGCTCTGGTGAGAGAGTTCAGGGTTATGCTGTCGGTGAGTATCCCTCTCACCCGGTCCGGGAGGTTATGGGCCTCGTCCACGATCACTATTATGTCGTCAAGGCTCGCATCCATGCGGGTGAGGATGGTGCTGCTTATCTCGTCGGAGAATATGTAGTTGTAGTCGCAGATCACCACATCCGACCCTGCGGCGGCATCGAGGGCCGCTTTATGCGGGCAGGTTCCGAGGGCTGTGGCTATGTCGGTGAGCTCCTGAACATGCATTATCTCAGAGTTGATCCTTTCCACCGCTTCCGTGCTGTCGGTCAGGTATTCGCAGGTCCTGTTCTTCGTTCTCTGGGCACAGAACTCGTTGAAGGCCTTGTAGTACATCTTCGCCTCTGGCAGAGGGCACATCTGCTGTTTCGATATGATGTCCACCACCCGCACCGGAGCCAGCCTTTTTATTCCCTTCAGGGTCTCCACCGCGATCCTGTGCTGGGATTGTCTGGATGTCAGGAAGAATACCTTTTTTCCCGTGCTTTTCGCCCGTTCCACCGCGGCGGTGAGGGCCACCGCTGTCTTCCCTATCCCTGTGGGAGCGTGTGCAAGGATTATTTTCCCCGCGCCGAGGGCTTCTCTGGAATCCTCCAGAAACTGCCGCTGCCCCTCTCTTATGTTCTCGAAGGGGAAGAGGCCGTTGTTCGCCCGCTCTCCGAAGCTGAATCCCGCTCTTTTCGCTATCTGTGCCTGCTTTTCAGCCTGCGGCCGTGCGGCCTCCGCGCTCCCGATGGTGTGGCCGCAACGGGGGCATTCCCAGTATTCGCCGCCCTTTCCGCTTTTTCGTCTCATAAGGGTGTGGCATCTCGGACAGAATTTCACGGATGAGGATAGATGGCCGGTATAAATGGGTTGTGAGGAGGGAGGTGAAAGTACT
>CAZKII010000010.1:0-24906 GCA_964552865.1 uncultured Thermoplasmata archaeon
AGAAACGCACACAGATTGAAAAGGTGCGTTGTAAAATGAATTCGGGATACTACACATGGTTCTGCTTTCGAGCGAAACCTATTTAGATAAACAGGGCATCTCCCTCTGCATGGCACAGAGCGAGCGAATCAAGGAAGCTAAGGCCTTTGTGAAGAGATATCTCGAGGAATACAGGCATCGGGTCGCATCGGAGAAGGGCCTAAAAGAGCCGTCTTTCTATGAGAATTATCCATACAACATCACGGTTTATCAGTTCCCAAACGAGACGATCGGCGTGGTATTCATGCCGTCGGACAAGGGGCGCATAAGGGGCGTTCAGGCGGATTTCGACGATGTTGAGGAGGAGGTCATGGAGAGCGAGCGATTCATCGGTTTCTTTCCTTTCGAGGATCTGGGTGAGGAATCCGCAAGGGAACGCGGGCTGAAGGATGCCGAGGATGATCTCAGGTTCATTGCTGGAGGGATAGAAGGCGTCACCGCCCGACTTGAAATACTGGAGGAGAAGATTGAGGAGCTTATGAAGCTGAACCCGTGGCTGGACGAAGACGGCAGGTTTCAGCAGGAGGTCATCGGTGAGATCAAGAGTGCGGTGGAAGGCCTTGTCGCTCAGGATGACAGGGCGTATGAGCTTCTTCGCCTCAGGTCGTTCCGGTCACAGCCCTCCGAGGTGGAGGTCAGGATATCGGGGCTGGAGGTGCTCGAGAGGATGAAAGAGGAGCTGGCCTCCCTTTCGGCCCCTGAAGAGCCTGCGGATTTCGGAGACATAGAGGCAAGGATAGAGGACATAGAGGACAGGCTCACTCGGGTTGGAAAGCTTCTCCCGAGGATTCGGGATCAGATAAACGACCTTGACGAGAAGATAGAATCGATCGGGGGGAAGAGCGGCCGTGAGGCCGAAAAACAGCTGGCGAGCATAAGCGAGAGGCTGGACCGTATAGAAAGCGAACTGGAAGAGTTCAAGAAAGAGGATCTCGAGGTCCCCGAGCAGATAAAGAACACGGTGTTCCGCATGAACCGGCGCGTGTATAATCTCGGTAAGAGAGTGGAGACCATCGAGGAGTATCTGAAGAAGCTCTCCGAGAAGAACAAGAGCGGTTCCAAGCCGAGATCGAAGTCCGCTTCTCAGAGTAAGAAAGGGAAGAAATGAGAAGGATATGCGTAATCCCCGGAGACGGCGTGGGTCGCGAGGTCATCCCCCATGCGGTCGCGGCTCTTTCTATTCTTGCGCCCGATTTCGAGTTGCTGCAATGCGAGGCCGGGCTGGAGGTATGGAAAAGGACGGGCGTGTTTCTTGGAGACGACACGAAGGAGGCTCTGGAAGAGTCGGACGCGATTCTTTTCGGTGCGATAACCTCTCCCCCTGCTGGTACGGACTATGTATCCCCTCTTCTGTGGATGCGCCGTCACTTCGACCTCTACGCCAATGTTCGCCCGGTCCGTTCCTTTGATGGGCATTTCGATGTTACCATTGTGCGGGAAAACACCGAGGGACTTTATACCGGGGTCGAAAGGTACGAGGACGGCCGCTATGTAACCGAGAGAGTTCTGAGTGTGGAGGGCATGAAGAGGATTTCCGCCTTTGCCATCGAATATGCAAGGGATCGCGGAAAGAGGATAACCGCCGCCCATAAGGCGAATGTTCTCAGGAAGAGCGACGGGGCGTTTCGGAGAATATTTCTGGAAACCGCCTCCGAGATGGGCGTGCCCGCCGACGACATTTTCATAGATGCAGCCGCTCACGAACTCGTTGTAAATCCAGACCGGTTCGATGTGATCGTGACGCTGAACATGTATGGCGACATTCTCTCTGACCTTGCGGCGGGCCTTGCGGGCGGCCTGGGGCTGGCGCCTTCGGCCAGCATAGGGGAACGCATGGCTCTGTTCGAACCCGTCCACGGTTCCGCGCCGGACATTGCCGGAAAGGGGGTTGCGAACCCCACCGCCGCACTCCTCTCTGCCGCCATGCTTCTGGATTATTTCGGAAGGGGGGAGGAAGCCGGGAGGCTCAGGGCCGCCATCAGCTCGGTGATGGAAGAGGGTCACGGAACACCGGACATCGGCGGGAGCGACGGCACGGATGTTTTTGCGGAGCGGGTTATGAGAAGAATCGAAGAATAGGCCACAAAATCCTTATAAACCCCCCTTACATCATATCATCATGCAGGAAGAAGGAATTCCGGCAGATGTGGTCCAGAAGGAGCTTGATCTGTATTACAGAATGAATCGCTCGTTTGATAGCGGCCGCGTTCTCAATTCCATGTACACATCCCCGCACTCGCTGGCGGTGAGGGCGCACATGCAGTTCATAGAGGCCAATATGGGGAATCCGGGTCTCTACCCCGGCACCGTCGAGATGGAGAAGGGCGTGGTCTCCATGCTGAAATCCCTTGCCAATGCGGGGGAGGATGTCTCGGGCCACCTCACCGACGGCGGGACAGAATCCAACATAACCGCCATGTGGATCGCTAGGAACATCAGCGGCAAGAAGGCAGTGGTATTCCCGGCGAGCGGTCATTTCTCCCTCAGAAAGGCCGCCAATATCCTGGGAATGGAGGTGCGGGAGGTGCCTCTGGATGAGAGATGCACCATGGACCTTTCGGAGCTGGAGAAGGTCGTGGACGACAGTGTCGCTCTGGTCATCGGGGTGGCGGGGACCACCGAGCTGGGACTCGTGGATCCGATAAAGGAGATGGCCGATATCATCGGAAACCGGGCCTATCTCCATGTGGATGCTGCGTTCGGCGGATTCGTCCTCCCCTTTATGAAAGACCTCGGCTATCCGGTGCCAGATTATGATTTCTCTCTCGGTGCTGTCTCTTCCATGACCCTTGACCCGCAC
The DNA here is from genome assembly GCA_964552865.1 of uncultured Thermoplasmata archaeon. Classification (GTDB taxonomy): domain Archaea; phylum Thermoplasmatota; class Thermoplasmata; order JAJSAE01; family JAJSAE01; genus JAJSAE01. The sequence continues at coordinate 2,840 of CAZKII010000010.1, forward strand.
AAGATGGGATTTTCCACCCTGCCGTGCGGTTCTCTTCTGCACCGAATGGGGGGAGAGGAGAGCATAACCACGGAAGCCCCGTATCTCACCCGAACGAAGCAGGCCGGCCTTCTGGGGACCCGGGCCAGCGCCTCCGTTGCCGCTGCCTATGCGGTGATGAAGCATCTCGGAAGGAAAGGATACCGCGATATCGTGAAGGAGTGCCTCGAGAACACGCGCTACCTCGTCAGGCGTGCGGCCGAAATCGGCGTTGAGCCCGTGGTGGAGCCCTACATGAACATAGTGTCTTTCAAGTTCGATAACCTGACAGTTGTTCGGGAGGAGATGGAGCGCTTCGGATGGGCCCTGTCTGTTTCCAGAAACCCGCCCGGACTGAGAATAGTGGTCATGCCCCATGTGACGAAATCCCTCATAGACGATTTCATAGCCGATCTCAAGAATGTGCTGGCTGTTGTGGGGGCGGTCTGATGGAGTACGATTTCGAGCACGACAGGGTGGCCAGAGAGATCAAAGAACGAGGGTGGAAAAGGGTCCTTCTTCAGTTCCCGGAGGGGATCAAATCCTCTGCCTTTGCCGTGGAGAGAGAGCTTGCGGCCAGAGGCGTGGAGGAACTCGTCATATCCGGCGACCCCTGTTTCGGGGCGTGCGACCTTGCCCTTGACCCGCTGAGATACGGCGGTGCCGACGGACTTGTTCATTACGGCCATTCCCCAATTCCGTCCATATCTGTGCCGGATGTGATATATGTCGAATTGAGGGCGCAGGTCCCCGTGACCGATCTGATCTCCGAGGCGGTTTCTTTCCTCAGGGGGATGGGATATGGCAGGGAAAGCAGGATAGGGATCATAGCCTCGATCCAGCACATACATACGGTCAGTACTGCCTGTGAAATCCTCTCGGAACACTTTGTGTGCGCGGTGGGGACGGGGGATGGTAGGGTCGTGCATCCCGGGCAGGTCCTGGGCTGCAATTTCTCCTCTGCCAGAGCTGTCGATGTGGACGCTTATCTCTTCATCGGAAGCGGGAATTTTCATCCTCTCGGGGCTGCGCTGGCCACCGGGAAAGCGGTGATAGTAGCCGACCCGTACAGCGGAAAGATAAGGGATATATCCGAGAGCAGGGAGAGGATGTTGAGGAAGAGGTTCGCCAGAATAACGGCAGCAGAGGATGCCAGTTCATTCGGAATTCTCGTGGGAACGAAGATAGGCCAGTGGCGTATGGAAGAGGCGTTGAGGCTGAGAGATCTGGCTGCGGACTGCGGAAAAGAGGCGCATATAATAACCATGAATTTCTTCACCCCCGAACAGATGGGGGCCTTTTCAGTGGACGCATGGGTCAGCACCTCCTGTCCGAGGGTTGCCGTAGACGAGAGTGCGAGGTACGATAAGCCACTGCTCACTCCACCCGAGTTCGAGATCGTGCTGGGCGTGCGTGACTGGGAGGATTATGTATTCGATGAGATAATCGGGTGATTACAGGTCTATTTTCAGTTCCTCGCCCACGGCCGCTTTCGCGAGAAGTCTGCCTCCTATGATTCTGGGGGAAATCACCACATCGGCCCCTACCTGATGCAGCTTCTTCTTGTTCTCTGCGCTGGTCGCAAGGGCCACCGCCGTTATGTCCTTTCTCAGCTGCTTTGCCGTGAGGATTATGAGGGCGTCCTGCGCATCATTGGTGGAGGCTGCGATAATGGCTCTGGCCTGATCGATCTTGGCCCTTTTCAGGAGTTCTTCTTCGCTGGGATCCCCCTCCATGATATAGACCCCCATCTTTATTATTTCATCCCTCATGTCCTCTTTGGAGGCAAGGATGACCAGGTCTATCCCCTCGCTTTTCAGGTAGTCCACCAGGGCAACGGTCTCATCGCACACGCCACATATTATGATGTGGTTCTTCATGTTCTTCATCACATTTTCGAGCACATTCAACACCTGTTTGATTTTTCTTTCCACCAGCGGAAGCAGAACAACGGTAATGGCATACAGGAACGAGGAAACGCCGAATACGAGGAGGGAGGAGACGAATAGCCTGCTCTCGTCAGTGGCAGCGTGAATGTCGCCGTACCCCACTGTTGTGAGCGTGGTCAGGGTGAAATAGATCGCCTCGTCCCATGTGGTTATCTGGGGCGTGAACTGCGTTCCCAGAGCCATGCAGCCGAGAACCCCGTATATCACGGTTACCGCCATGGATGTGAGACCTGCTATGTGCTGGGTGTTCAGGCCGTGCGTTACCTCGGAGAAATCGTCTTTTATGAGGAGGGTGAATGCAAGGAGGAGCAGGTCCAGCGCTATGTTCACTAGGTTTGTGATGGCTCCTGTTATGCCGTTGGAGAAGAGGGAGAATATTATGAATATTATGGTCACGGACCAGAACAGTCTCTCCCTTTTCAGAAGCTTGTAGCTGATGAAAACCAGAAAAAGGCCGGTCATAAGGGTTAGAAAGGTTCCCGCTTCGTTAAAGGAGCTTGCGAGGGGGTGAGGCCTGATGTCCATAAGTCCGGCTATGAACACCATGGCTATGTTTGCAACACCCAGTATTGCAATGGAAATCGCAAGAAACCTGACTCTGGCATCCCTCTGGCTCGCGTATATCTGAGCCTTATCCCTTTTTTGCACACTCTTCAATCGCCTTTCCATATATAAGATTTCTGCCTCTCTGGCGCAAACGATAAATAGCAACGGCGCAATCTCTCGGTGTGTTCGATGAAAACGATGTGAAAAAGGATGCGGCGGCCAAGTTCCGGGTGGGACTGATGTTTTATGCAGGCTCGGCGGTGCTCTATGCCGTGGCCGGTGCGGCGCTCATATACAGCGGAGATGTCGTGCTGGCCGGCGCCCCGTCCCAGCCTCTTTTGCAGGGGACAGCCGCTTTCCTGTTTGCGGGGATCAGCCTCCTCATGCTCATCAATGGGAGGGCATATCTCAAAAATGAGCTGAATTCCGGCACTCTGGAGGATATCTCCTCGGTCTCGCTCTTTTACACGATCATGGGCATTTTTTTCGGGCTGGGCTTCGGTTCTGCGTTCTTCTTCCTTGTTTACAGGAGGGCAAGGGAGCCGGAACCTCATGGAAACATCTGCCCCTATTGCAATGGCTATGTCATCCTTGACCCGACAACCGGAGAGGCCTACTGCTCCCGATGCGGAAGGCGTTTCTGAAAAAAATGATTTTAAGGGTTTTGTTCAGAGCACATCGTCCAGCATTCTCGCCAGCACCTTCTTTCCGCGATAATCCGGGAGAAGCATGGGGGACCTTCTGTCCGTCTTTATGCCCGCGTCCATCAGCTGCTTCTCGTATGAAGACACATGTCGGAGGGTAAGTTTTCCCGGTTTAGAGCGCTTCTGGGCCCATTTCGCTGCGCTCAGCCCTGCTCTTCTGCCGAATACATTGTAGTCGAGGAGTGAGTTGCCCATGAGCCTGTTCTTTCCGTGAACACCGCCCTCTACCTCTCCACCTGCGAACAGTCCGGGTATGCTGGTCTGTGCGTTGGCATCTATCTCAACCCCTCCGTTCTGGTAGTGTAGCGTTGGATAGACGAGGATCGGGTCCTTTGTCATGTCTATGCCGAACCTCTTGTACATTCTGTACATTGCGTCCAGCCCCTCGTGGATCGCACCTTCTCCGTTTATTTCCTCTATCATCGGAGAGTCGAGCCAGATTCCGTGCATTCCGGTGGGAGTAACGACTCCGTTCCCTCTGCCGTAGCACTCGCGGATAAAGGATGCCGCTTCCACATCTCTGGGCTCCATGGGGAACACGAATAGTTCTCCGTTCTTGTTCACGGGCTGGGCACCCATGCCTCTCACCTTTTCGGTTATGAGGAGGCCGACGATCTGTTCGGGATATGCCGCACCGGTCGGATGATACTGCACCGTGTCAAGGTCCCTGAGTTTCGCTCCCGCCCTGTACGCCATCACGAGTCCGTCCGCGGTGGCGCCGTAGTGGTTGGTTGTGGGGAACTGCTGTATGTGAAGCCTGCCGAAGCCGCCTGTGGCCAGCACGGTGGCCTTGGCTCTGACGACGAAGTACTGCTCGGTTTCCATGTTGTAAAGGACCGCACCTGCCACATTCCCCTCGTCGTCTTTCAGAAGCTCAATTGCAGGTGTGAACTCAAGGACAGGTATCTCCCTGTTCCGGAACTCGTCCCTTATGACGCGCATGATCTCCATTCCGGTATAGTCCTTGGATGAGTGCAGCCTGAATCTGGAGGTTCCTCCGCCCGGCCTCTCCACATAGGTCCCGTCCGGGTTCTTATCGTACTGAACGCCCAGTTCTTCGTGCCACTTCAGTATGAACGGTGCGTCTTTTACAAGCGCCTCTACTAAGTCCGGCTTGTTTGCGAAGTGCCCTCCGCCTATCACATCTAGATAGTGAAGGATCGGGCTGTCTTCCTCCCGATCAGCAGCCTGTATGCCGCCCTGTGCCATCATGGAGTTCGCATCGCCGTGCCTGAGTTTTGTGACCATCAGTATGTTCTCTGCGGGGATGCCGTTGTCGTTCGCCCAGAGAGCGGCCACGGTCCCCCCTCCGCCGCCTCCGATGATAAGGAGGTCCACATCGTAGTCTATTTTGCTCAGGTCGATATCCTTCTCCGTGATGAGCGGGTGTGCTTCCAGCAGGTCAACGACCTCGTTGGGCGCAATGTCTCCTTTATTCGGCCCGATGGCCACGGCCCTTTTAAGCTCGGGCTTGTAGTCCGGGTGGTATTTGTTGAGGACCTCGTCCCTCTCTGCCATGGACATGGCTTCGAACTCCATCTTCATCCTTTTATCCCGAGTCTTCTCCACCTTTTCAATAGATTCCCTCATCTCTTCCGTGTATCCGCCGATAAGCTTCATTCGTCCATCACCTCCCCTCTTTCTATCTTCTCTATTTCACGGGCCACATACCTCTTTTCAAGCTCTTCCGCGCCGAGTCCTTTCAGCTCGGAGATCGCCTCGTCGAACTTTCCCGCTTCTATCTCTTCGAGTCTGTTCAGGAGGTGCTGGGGCACAGGTGAGAAATACTTTCCATAGAGCCTTCTGGCGAGCTGGGCCACATGATAGTGCGAGATCTCCGCGGGGCATCTTGCCACACACAGACCGCACTGAATGCAGTCGAAGGAGAGCTTGGAAACGGATTCATAGTCCCCTCTTATGGACATCTGAATGTAATCCATCACATCCAGCTCCTGCGGGCAGGACTTGGTGCATGTGTTGCAGGAAACGCATCTGGTTATCTCCGGGAAGTACTCCGCGAGCGTTCCGGGACCCGGTTCTATTTCATCCACATGGTATTCCGGTCTGTTTGCCGGAACGAACGGGAGCTGTGTCAGGAACATCCCGTCCTCCGCAGCCGTCTGGCAGGCAAGAGCCGTCCTGAGCTTGTATTCACCCGCCAGCCTGTAAACCGTCGCACAGGCCCCGCAGAATCCGGCCCGACAGCCGGAACCTCTTATGAACTGGTAGCCCGCGTATTCCATCGCCTTCATTATCGTGAGGCCAGCAGGTACCTCGTGTGCCTTTCCCATTATATACACTGTTATCATGTTCTTCTCTTCTTCAGCCATTTTCAGCCCTCCAGAAAGCCGTGCTCCCTCAGGAGCGGTCTTGCATCTATATAATTACCATCCAGTCCCGCTTTATCCTCCATCCCCATGGCCAGAGCCATGATCTGGGTGAAGTACACTACGGGCATGTGTTTGAAGTCAGGATATTTCTCCTTCGTCTCCTTCTGCCGGTTGTCCAGATTATACGCACAGAGCGGGCAACTCGTTATTATCATCTCCGCGCCCTGTTCTCTGGCGGCGTTCACGATCTTATATGTTCTGTCCGCCACCAGCTCTTTGTTATCGCCCACGGTGTGATAGCTGCCGCAGCAGAGGGATTTGAATGGATTGTTGATCGGTTCCGCACCCATCGCCTCTATAAAGTTGTCCATTATAGTGGGCGCCTCGGGGTCGTCTATGCCGATACCTCTCGGCCTCAGCAGCGTGCAGCCGTAGTAGGCGGAAACCTTCAGTCCGTTCAGCGGCTTCTTCACACCTCGTTTTACCCTGTCCCAGCCGATTTCTTTGAGAGTCTCGAGGAAATGGACCACATTTACCTTCGCCTCGTAGTCCTGCTCGGTGTCCATGAACTGATTTATCGTCTTCAGCATCTCCGGGTCCTCTTTCACCCTGCTGTTGGAGCGCTTCAGGACATTGAAACACATGGAGCAGAAGACTATCAGGTCGTATTCGTTATCGACCATCCCCTCCTGGTTCATCTCCTGAACCCTGACGAGGTTTCGAATAGGGGCCACATGATGCATCAGGTCGTCTGCCGTCAGAGAGGATACCGCTCCGCAGCAGTTCCATCTGGGTATCTCCACCAGCTCAATTCCGACGGCTTCCGCCGAAGCGGTGGCCGAGATGTCAAAGTGCTTCGCCGCCTGTTTCAGGGTGCATCCGGGATAATATGGAAACTTCTTCATGATATCAACTCGTATATTTTCTAAGTGCGCTCACAAGCGCTATGGCCGGCAGCTCCTCCAGCTCCTTTCTGTCGAGGCTGCTTATGTCTATGTAGTCTATGGATTTCCTGAGGGTCTGCTGCCGGAGGGCCTCGGTTATTGCCGACAGGTCTATCCCTCTGGGACACCTCACGGTGCAGGTGTAGCAGGAGGCGCAGAGCCAGATCGCCGTCGATTCCAGAACGGATTCGTCCCCTATCTGCACCAGACGGATGATGTTGGCGGGAGATATGTCCATATCGTCCACCATGGGGCAGCTGGTGGTGCATATGCCGCACTGTTCGCAGACCGTTATGTACTCCCCGCTCATCTCCTCTGTCTTGAGAAGGAACTCCCTGTTCTTCTTTTTCACCCGCACTATAGTGGTCATTCTTTCACCTCCTCGAGCAGTTTGAGAAGTCCCTTTCTCTTCTCCTCGGGGATGTTTCCGTGTTCCCTCGCCACCTCGGCGAGCCTGTTCACCTTTGCTGTGAAGCCCTTGAACATGACCGTTACGAACGGAGAGAACACTATCCTGTCCGGCTCTATTCCAGCCTTTTCCAGCACCTTTCTTGCGGTGGCGATGTTCCTTTCTATGGGGCCGTGCGTGTCTGGATAGGGGGAGACCGCTTTCTCGCACTCTCCAAGGAATATGGCGTCGGCCCCCTTTTCAAAGGCTTCAAGCATGATTCTAGGTGTAACCCGGCTGCTGGATGGCACTCGCACGATATATGCGTCCGGAGTATACTCCATCTTTGCGGTTCCCACCCCATCGGCCAGCCTGTATGTGCACATATCGTCCGCGAACACAATGACTCTGTTCTCGCCTGGCTCTTTCCCTTCGAGAATGCCGGTTATCTTATCTCTCACACCCTTATTGCTGAATAGCCTGAGGTCTATGGCCTCGGTCGGGCACGAGGATATGCAGGACCCGCACCCCTTGCAGACCGGCGGGTTGATGGTTGCAACGCTTCCCGCCATACTTATGGCATTCACCGGGCAGGCATCCACGCAGTCGCCGCAGCCCGTACACAGCTCCTCATGCACGAAGGCCTTCACCGGGTCCATCTCGAACTCTCCCTTGTTCATCAACCTTATGGCTCTGGCGGCAGCTGCGCCGGCCTGTGCCACGGTGTCGGGGATGTCCTTCGGTCCCTGGGCAGTTCCAGCTATGAACACGCCGTCTATTGCGGTATCCACCGGCTTGAACTTGGGATGGGCCTCCTGAAGGAATCTGTCGGAGCTCTGCGGTATCTTGAGCATCTGTGCGATCTCTTTGGTTCCCTTGCTCGGTTCCAGCCCTACGGATAGAACGACGAGGTCGTACTCGTCATCCAGAATCTCTCTGGTCAGCGTATCCTCCACTCTCATCCTTATCTTCTTGTTCTCCGGGTTCTCAGAGAGTTCGCCCGGCCTTCCTCTTATGAAGCGAATGCCCATCTCTTGAGCCCTTTTGTAGTATTCCTCATACCCCTTCCCGAAGGAACGGAGGTCGGTGTAGAATACGGTGATGTCCGCATCCGGAATCATCCCTTTGATGAGCATGGAGAGTTTGGTTGCATACATGCAGCAGATTCTGGAACAGTAGGGGTTTCCAACGGTTATGTCCCTCGACCCGACACACTGTATGAATGCGAACTTCTTTCCAAAGGGCCGCAGGGGCGTTCCCTCGGCAGCCTCCACGATCATCCTTTCCATCTCCAGTGCGTTGATAACATTCTCGTAGCGGCCATAGCCGTACTGCGGCTTCCTCTTTGCATCGAATATGTCGTATCCGGTGGCGACGATGATTGTGTCCGCTTTAATCATTATATGCTTTGGTTTCTGTTCGTAATCGATCGCATTCGCTTCGCATGCTTCCACGCACTTTCCGCAGGTTATCGGCTGGAGGCCGAGGCACGCGTCCTCATCCAGAACATAGGAGTGAGGGATAGCGACATGGGACGGAAGATATATCGCCTTTCTGAGGGCCAGCCCCTCGTTGTTCTCATCCGGCACCAGTGTGGGGCAGACCTCGGTGCAGGAGTTACAGGCGGTACACCTGCTGGGATCCACATATCTGGGCTTCTGCTTGATCTTTACCCTGAAGTTCCCTATGGTGCCTTCTATGCTCTCGATCTCAGAATAGGTGTAAAGGTTTATGTTGGGATGCTCGGCGGCGTCCGCCATCTTTGGAGATAGAATACAGGAGGCGCAGTCATTGGTCGGAAATGTCCTTGATAGTTGGGCCATGTGCCCGCCTATCATGGGCTTCTTCTCCACAAGATATACATTGAAGCCGGAATCAGCGAGGTCAAGGGATGCCTGAATGCCCGCAATACCTGCACCCACCACCAGAACATTCTTCCCTATCTTCATTTTTTCTGGCACTACTGGCTCCATGTCCCTTATGTCGTCTATGGCCGCTTTGGTCAGCAGTTTCGCCTTCTCCGTTGCGGCCTTTTTATCGTTGTAGTGGGGCCACGCACTCTGTTCCCTGATGTTCGCCATCTCAACCATTGCGGGGTTCAGCCCGGCTTTTTCAACGACCTTCCTGAATGTTGGCCCATGGAACTGAGGAGAGCAGGCTGCCACTATGATCTTATCCAGTCCCTCCTCGTTGATGTCGTCGATTATGGCCTTCTGCCCCTCTTCGGAGCACATGTGGGATATGCTTCTTACAACCACAACATCTTCCTGATTCTCTGCGTATTTTGCCACATCATCAACATTGACGGTATCCGATATGTTGCCACCGCAGTGGCAGACATAAACTCCTATCTTTTCGCTCATTCAGCTCCCTCGTCGTAGTTGTATCCTGTTTCGAAGGCCCTCTCGTTCAGTTCCCGTACCTTGCCGGGGACCATTTCCAGAACCGACCTCTTGATGTTCTCCTTGCTCACCACACCGGTAACCTTTGCAATGAAGCCGACCATTATTATGTTGGTAACTATCTTATTTCCCAGAACCTCTTCCGCGAGCCTCGTGGCAGGTATGCTGTGGAACTCCCCGACGCTATCAGGGATTTTGTCCAGTCGGACGAGATCCTTCTCGATTATCAGCGTCCCCCCCTCCTTCATGAGCGGCAGATATGTTTTCATAGCCCCCTGGGACATGAGCACCATGATGTCGGGGTTTAGCGGGTACGGGTAGTCCACCCTCTCGTCATCTATGACGACACCGGACGCGGAGGATCCGCCTCTGGCTTCGGCTCCGTATTCCTGGGTAAAGACCGCCTGCTTTCCCTCGTAGAGGCTGAGCGCCCTTGCAAGGACCAGCCCCGCCAGTATGACACCCTGCCCCCCGAAGCCTCCTATCTTTATCTCCGTTCTACTCATGGTCATCTCCCTCCTGCGGGCCGATGTTCTCTCCGGCGATGAGGGTTGCGAGCGTTTCCAGATGTCTTCTATGCTCCAGAATCCACTTGGCCCTGTCCGCCTGACTGGTCTCAAGGAAATCCCTCTTGGTCAGTTCCCAGACCTTGTCGTCGAAGGTGGGCTCGTCCTCGGCATCCATGAACTCCCCCATTACGAACTTCTCGTTCGGCTTTATAACGCCGTCCAGAGGGTTGGGATTATCTTTTATAACGGCGTATTTCTGGTAGTACATCATGGAATCTATGATATCCTTCATCTTGTTCCTTCTTCCGAATGTGGTCGGGCAGGGGGACATCACCTCTACGAACGAAAAACCTCTCTTACTCAGGGCCTTCTCCAGTCCCTTCTCCAGCCTGCGCGCATGAACTGTTGTCCATCTGGCCACATAGGACGCCCCCGCTATCGCCATCAGGCCCGCCATATTGAACGGGGATTCCAGATTGCCGTAGGGCGAGGTGGTCGTTATGGATGTTTCCGGCGTTGTGGGTGCAAGCTGCCCCCCCGTCATTCCATAGACAAAGTTGTTGACTGCGATTACCGTGATATCTATGTTCCTTCTGGCCGCATGGATGATGTGGTTTCCGCCGATGGAGAAGAGGTCCCCGTCACCGCTGAATACCACCACATTCAGGTCGGGTCTGGCCGCTTTTATTCCGAGTGCAAAGGGTATGGCCCTCCCGTGGGTCGTGTGGAACGAGTCCATCTTCACATATCCAGCGGTTCTCCCCGTACATCCGATTCCGGACACAACAACGGTCTTGTCCGGGTCCATCCCGAGGTTCTGCATCGCTCTCAGGAAGGCGTTGAGCACTATGCCGAGCCCGCAACCGGGGCACCAGACATGCGGCAGTCTTTCAGTCCTCAGATATGCATCCAGAGGGTATTTGTCCGTCTTAATTATCGGCATGCAAAGCCTCCTCTATCGCTTTGAGTATCTCTTCCGGCCTGTGCGGCTCTCCGCCGAACTTTCCCACGAAGGTCGCCTTCTTTCGAATGGCCTGTTCCACCATTATGTGGGCCTGCCCGGCGTTTACCTCGGCCACGACAAACTCCTTCCCCTGTTTTGATAGCTCTTCCAGTCTCTCTGTGGGGAACGGCCAGACCGTCTTCAATCGGAAGAGGCCAGCTTTGATCCCTTTCTCCCTTGCGAGCACCATGGCTCTCCTTGCTGACCTCGCGGTGATGCCGTATGCAACCACTATGACATCGGCATCCTCCAGCTGCTCTTCCTCTATATCTATTATCTCATCCTTGTGGAGCCTTATCTTGTTTACAAGCCGGCTCATGAGCTTTTCCTGTCTGGCAGGGGTCATCTCTGGCCTCCCCTCTTCATCGTGAGTAAGTCCGGTCACATGTATATGGTGTCCTTCACCGAGGGGTGGCATCGGGGGAATGAGGTCCTCATCGGGTTCGAATGGGGCATAAGGCACCTCCTTCGGTGTTTTTCTGTTTATTATCTCTATTTCATCATGAGGTGGGATCCTCACCTTTTCGAACAGGTGCCCCACCGATTCGTCCATGAGCAGTATCACCGGCGTTCTGAACCGCTCGGCCAGATTGAATGCGCGTATGGTAAAATCAAAGCACTCCTGCGGAGATTCCGGTGCAAGCGCTATGGCCTCAAGCGAGCCGTGGGTGCCGAACCTTGCCTGCATGAACTCCCCCTGCCCCAGAAGCGTGGGAAGACCGGTTGAGGGCCCTCCTCTCTGGACATTCACTATCACGGTGGGGGTTTCCGTCATTATTCCCAGGCCGTAGTTCTCCATCATCAGGCTGAAGCCCGGACCGGATGTGGCGGTCATGCTCTTTCTTCCGGCCCACGAGCCCCCAAGTATGGCGGCCATGGAGCTCAGCTCGTCCTCCATCTGGATGAAAATTCCTCCGACTTCCGGCAGCCTGCGTGCCATTCTTTCAGCAACTTCACTTGAGGGTGTGATGGGATATCCAGCAAAGAAACGGCATCCCGCAGCGATGGCGCCCTCTGCCGCCGCCGCATCTCCACTCAGGAAGTCGTCTCCCGAATTGTTTTTATTGCTCACTGTCGTTCACCTTCTTTTCTTTTACAAAAATAGCGAAATCAGGGCATATCCTCTCGCAAAAACCGCAGTTTATACAGACATCTACCGGCGGTTTTTCCACCAGTTCCGGGGGATGGTACCCTTTTTCATTGATCCGGTCGGATTGCACCAGAACTTTCTTGGGACAGAACGCTATGCAGAGTCCGCATCCCTTGCACCGTTCTTCAACGATATAGACCTCGCCGCGAGGTATCGTTGCCGCCTCTCTTTCGAGAAGCCTTTGCTTTTCGGCTTCGGTTACCATTGTAACGCCTTCCTGTCCGAAGGGAAAAACAGAGCATATTTAAGCCTATCTATTTGCGCACCCCATATGTGGGGAAACAGGATGATTGAGAGCATCCGAACGCTCCCTTGAATATGGTCCCCTCTAGGGGATAACTTTAAGATTGAGAGTTCTATGCAGCCCCTTAGGTGATGAAATGCCAGAAGAAAAGATTACCAAGGAAGAGCTTCTGAAGAAGGCGGAAGAGCCGACCCGACTGGCCGAGCTCTATCACCCGTTCTACGGCGGGAAAATAGAGGTGGTCTCCAAGGTTCCGGTAAGGGACTTCAATGATTTTGCCATATGGTACACTCCGGGCGTGGCCAAGCCGTGCAGGGACATATATGCGGATAAGGAGCAGGTTTACAGGCATACGAACAAGTGGAACACCGTTGCTGTGGTATCGGACGGTACGAGAGTTCTCGGTCTGGGCGACATAGGCCCAGAGGCGGGCCTTCCGGTTATGGAGGGGAAGGCACTCCTCTTCAAGTATCTCGGCGGCGTGGATGCCTTTCCGATAATGCTCGACACGAAGGACCCCGACAAGTTCATAGAAACGGTCAAACTCCTGCAGCCGGGTCTTGGAGGGATAAATCTCGAGGATATTTCCAACCCCAAGTGCTTCTACATACTCGACAGGCTCAGAGAGGAGATGGACATCCCGGTATGGCACGATGACCAGCAGGGGACGGCGTCGGTGGAGCTCGCCGGCACGATAAATGCCCTGAAGTATGTGGGCAAGAAGATGAGCGAGGCGAAGTTCGCCATAGTGGGGACCGGCGCGGCGAACATAGCCTTCGTCAGGATCCTCATTGCCGCAGGCGTCGCGGAGAAGAACATAGTCATGGTGGACAGCAGGGGAACGCTTCATCCGGGGAGAAAGGACCTTGAGGAGAAGAAGGATTCCAATCCGTACAAGTGGCACTACGCACAGGTTACCAACGGCGAAGGGATCGTGGGCGGCATAAAAGAGGCGATGAAAGGTGCCGACATAATGGTTTCCGCTTCCAAGTCCGAGCCGGGCACCATAAAGAAGGAATGGGTTGCAGATATGGCTGATGACGCTATTGTTTTCGCAGTGGCAAATCCTCTTCCGGAGATATGGCCTTGGGACGCTAAGGAGGCTGGCGCTACTATCATTGGAACCGGCAGAAGCGATTTCCCCAATCAGGTGAACAACTCCCTAGGGTTCCCCGGTATTTTCAGAGGAACCCTTGATGTGAGGGCAAAGACGATAACGGACGAGATGGCCATAGCGGCTGCCTATGAGCTCGCGAAGGTTGCGGAGGAGAAGGGCCTGTCTCCCGAATACATCATACCCAACATGGACGAGTGGGAGGTGTTCCCGAGGGAAGCGGTAGCGGTCGGAATGAAGGCGATGGAGCAAGGGATTGCGAGGTTGAAACTGTCCAGACAGGAGTTGTATGAGGCTGCGGAGGTTCGCATAAAGAGGAGCCGCGACCTCACGAAGACTATGATGGACGACGGTTTCATTCAGCCTCCGCCAGAGGTCTGATCCCAAACCCTTTTTTCTATTTTTCTTCTATTTGACCGGGTCCCAAGGTATTTATAGCGGAGAATTATTGCTTCCTCATGGCTTCGTCCATTTCGGATTCCATGCACCTTACCAAGTATGGCCGCTTCCTTGTGCGCTCTTACAGATGGTATCATAGCGCCGTACTTATCATAGTGGTTTCTTATTTCATAGCGCTCCAGATGGGGCCTCTGAACATCCTTTACTCCTTTTTCCGAAGTCTCGTGATATTCGCCGTTCCAGCCTATCTCTCGGCGGTTCTCTGCGTGTTCTTCGCCCGAATGGTGGGAGAGGACTTCCGCCTGAGAACGAATATGTTCCTCTCACTCGCGGTTCTCTTCTTTGTATCCCTCGGATACAGCTCTATAAATCTCAGCGCCCATGTGTTTCACATACAGACGAGGGAGGCGTTCATCATCCTCATTGCGTACGGCGTCTGGTTGAGGTACGCCTATGTCGCAATTATGGTGGTACCGGGACGACCGTCCGCAGTGGTCATCTCGGTGACGCAGCCCGTCATTTCCATCGTGGGATACGCGGCCCTCTACGGGATGGAGTTCTCCGAAGCCATTCTTTTCCTCCTCACTCTCTCCATCGCCCTTGTTCTCTCGTATCTGTTCATAAAGTTAATAGATGTGGGGCTCAAGATGGGTACAGACGGTGCCGGACTGGACCTTATCCGCAGGATGGTGGAGTACGAGATGGACGGAAGCGAAAGGGCAAGGAGGGGGCTGGAGGAAATCTTCTCCCGATTCTCGGAGCCGGCACTGATATCCCTCTATTTCATCGGTTTTTCCAGAAGGCGGGGGAATATTGGCATTCTGGTTCACACGGCTCATCCCGGCCCCTTCGGGACCGTAGGCGGCGGGAACCTCCCTCACGACATTAACGAGGGGGTGGCCGGCTGGGAGATCCTGAGTCCCCATGGGGCCTCTTCCCACGACTTCAATCCCTCCGGACAGAGCGAGAAGGAGAAAATAATAGAGGCCGTTAAGGAAATGATAAACTCCGGGCTGGAGAAAGGGGGTGTGACGCACCCCTCTGTTTTTGAGAGAGAGTATTTCGGAATCCCGATCCGGCTTACAGGACAGGTATTCGGCAGAACCCTTCTTGTGACGGAGACTTTTTCCCCCGAGGAGACCGAGGATGTCGATCCATCCGTTGCTTATATCGCCGCCGAGAAGATCCCGTATTCTCTGGCTTTCGTGGACGCCCACAATTCGTGCAGGATCACGGCCAAGAAGATAGACTTCGGCTCGAAGCGTGCGGAAGCCATAATAGATGCCGTAAATCGCCTGTCCGAGGGGGGATTCACGGATGCTGAAGGAGCGATCAAGGCAGGTGTTGGCCGCAGTCATAGCCTCAATGAGAGGGATGACATCGGCCCCGAGGGAATCAAGGCTCTGGTGGTGGATACCGACGGCGTGAGGACGGCGTATCTCCTTCTGGATGGGAACAACATGGCCCCGGGGCTCAGAGAGAAGATACTCGGGAGGATTTCCAAGACCGTGGATTTTGCCGAGGTGCTTACCACTGACAACCATATTGTCAATACGGTCAGCAGGGGGTATAATCCGATCGGTCAGGAGGGCGAGGATGAGATAATATCCGAGTGTGAGCGCGTCGTTTCGGAGGCCATCGATGATCTGGAGGAGGCTGAGGTCCTTACGGCTTCTCGCGATATCAGGCTATCGGTCTTCGGCTCCTGCACTCTATCCAAGATACTTGCGGCCTCCCGGACCATTGCCGCTCTCTTCATATTCCTGCTCCTCCTGGACTCGTGGATCGCATTTGTAATGGCCATCTTCCTCGCTCTCCTCTTCTGAAATAGTGTCTGAGGAAAGATATTTATATGTCGTGCTATTGTCAGCCGAATGCAAGGGAACTACATGCACAACCCCGATGTCTGGGATATAGATCGCTCGCACGAGGTAAAGCGAAGAACCTGGTGGTGGCACTGGTTGATATTCTATTTTAAGAATAGAGAGAATCCTATGCGGCCGAGACAGTTGATGGTCCTGTGGGCCACGAGAAACGCACGAAAGGTCTATGTCAACGGGGAGAAGTGGTTTCACAGGGACGATATTGTGAAAAAAGAGGGGGAGGTCAGGTTTCCCGGTCTTTCCGCAGGGTGGTATTATGACGGAGAGCGGATGTACGACCCTCTATTCCAGGTTTCCAGTCCGCTTCGCGCGTTCTGGAACGAGGAGCACGGCGAGGTGACCACCGAGCGTTTTCATTCCCGCTTCTTCTATGAGAACATGGCCTATCATCTGGAGGTAAGGAAGGACGGGCTGGACATAGATATCGAAATGGTTCCGTGGACCGCGGAACTCTCCAGAGCGGTCCCGACAGGGCGCCAGTACCTGGGGAACCTCGGGTATAAGATGTACAAGATTCGGGGAATGAAGGCCAGAGGAAGGATTGCGCACGGAGGGAAGGATATCGCCGTGGAGGGAACCGCTTACTTCCAGAAGGTCCGTATAAACTCCCCAACATCTCCGTGGTACTGGGCAGCCTTTCACGGGGAGAACGGAGAGTTCATGGATTACTTCATCCCGCATCTGGGACTCCCGATATTCCGCAGGGGGCTCAAGCACAGGAGTGTATTTGACAGGTGGGAGAGGCCGTTATCCAATTCCTTTGAGTTCTATGACCCACGGGAGAACAGGTATCACAAGTTAAAGGGTATAAGGATAGAGAGGCGTTATGAGAACGACCTCCCGATATTCACCCTCTCCGGTTCTGACGGGGATAGGAGATTGAAGGCGGAGCTCACCACCTATTCGAGGGCGTACTGGGTGGTGAAACAGCCCTTTTTAGGTGTTTTCAATACGGCGCTTGTCTATAACGAATATCCTGCAATCATGACGGATTTCTCACTGAGGTACGGCTCCAACGGGGAACGGGAGATCAGGCTCTCCGATATAGGCAATATGGTCGGCAACTGTGAGCATGCATGGGGAATCGTGTAGGGCGGTAAAAAAGAAAGGAATGAAGGGTTTTTCTAGAGTTTCTGTATCTTCGCGGGTATTTCTGAGTTGCTTGGATCTATGTGGAGTGCCTGTTCGTAGGCCTGCCTCGCCATCTCGGTCTTCCCCTGCTCGGCAAAGATGTCTCCCTTTAGCACGAGGGCGTCAGCGTTGTTCGGGTCCAGTTTTAGCGCTTCCGATGTGGCCTGCAGGGCTTTCCCCCACTTTCCTGTGGCGTTCAGGGTCTTGGCCTTCCCGATGAGTGCGGGTATGTTTTCCGGGTCCTGTTCCAGAAGCTCTTCATAGATGCCCATAGCGCCCACCATGTCTCCGGTGGAGAAGAGTGATTCCGCCTCTTCCAGTGATACCTCCGGTTTTGCGGGTTCAAAGTCCTCTTCTATGGTCTCCTCCGGCTCCGCCTGCTCTTCCACAGCCTCCATGATCTCGTCGCTGATGTCCTCGGGCTCTTCCGGAACTTCAGTTCTCTCTTCAGGCTCTTCGTACTGCATTTCCTCTTCGGGAACTTCTTCCTCGACTACTTCTTCCTCCCCCACCGCTATTTCCTGAACAGGTTCCGCTGCGGCGGCTCCGCCTTCTTCACCGCCCTTCTTTCCTCCGATGAACCTGCTGGCGATGAAGCCTATTATGAGGAAGATTATTGCCGCTAGAACGATGAGCATGGCAGCCGTGCTCGTGAGGGCCGGGGTGGCCTGAGCCGTGGTGGAAGCGGTCAGTGCGGAAACCTCGTCCTCCGGCTGGTAATCCACGCCCAGAGTGTATTCGACGGAGTTGCCCGCTGCATCCTCGGCGGAAACCGTTATGATATTGCTTCCCACCGAGAGAGAGACCTGCGTGGAGAATGCGCCGTTGCTGGTTATTATCTGTTTTCCGTTCACATACACCTTCGCTCCCGGCTCCGCCGTTCCGCTTATGGTCAGGAGTTTTTCAGAGACCTTACCGGGGACACTATCTAATATCAGAGAGGGCATCTTGGTATCAGCTGTTATCTGTAGTTGCTTTGTAGCAGTGTTGCCCGCAGCATCGGTAGCAACAACCGTGATATTATTGTCCCCCTCGGAAAGGCTTAGATGTGCGGAGAAACTCCCATCCAGATACACAACAACGGGGATGTCGTTAACCGTAACAGAAACACCTCCTGGTTCACTTATAAGGTCTACCGTTCCGGTTACTGTTACAGAAGGTACATTTCTGATTCTTGGTCCCTGAATTGAAACGCTCATGGTAGGGGCAGTTACATCTTTTACTATCAACAGCTCTCTCATGTTTTGGTTGCCAGCGTAATCGGTTGCAGTAATTGTTATAAGATTTTGACCGCCGGACAGGTTAATGCTATATTCAAATGAGCCATCGTCGCTTACATTAATGGCAGCACCGTTTATTTCCAGCACCGACCCGGGCTGTATATGACCACGAACTGTATATGTATCCGATTGAGTATATACCACTCCATCCAGAGGAATATCTTCAATAGAAATAGTGGGGCTTGTTGTATCCACCTCGAAGGACCAAGATGTACTCATTTCATTGCCAACCAGATCTCTTGTAACCACGCGGACGGTATGGATTCCATCGTACAGAGGTGTCTCTGGCGTATATCTTGCTACAGTGGAGGTAGATATAATCTCATCCGTTACATCTACATTATCTATGTAGATCTCCGTGCCTGTGGGATCCATACCGACTCCGGGAACTTCGGCCCGCACAGTATTGGTTTCCCATTCATCAGAAGACGCACCCCAGAGATGGGCCGGTGCTGTGTGTATTTTTGAAATGAGTTTCTGACCTGTTTCTGCAGTAGGGTCCTCATAGGAGACACTTATTGTTGGATTCGAGGTGGTAACTGTGGAACTAGGCGCAGGGCTCATTTTGGTAATCTCCGGGGCGGTTCTCTCAAGGGTGAGGGAGACCGGAAGCAACATGGACATGGGTGCGTTGTATGTCCCTATGTAGAAGGCCCCCATGAATGTCCCGTCCGGCGAATCCTCGTCGAAGTTCCATGTGATGTTCAGTTCTTTCGGCTGATAGGCAGGGATAGTGTTGCTGTCCTCACCTGCGACCTTAAAGCCGGTTCCCTGAACGAGGGTTATATCCATGCTGAAGGTGTTCTTTCCACCCGGCACATCGAATCCGAATACCCGGATAAGATATGTTCCAGGAGCGGGCGTTACCAGCGTGACCTGTTCATCAGCATCTGCATCGGCGCACATTGCCACGAACTCACTTGCCTCGGGCTTTCCGTCCACATAGGTCGGGTCGTCGCTGGAATCCACCACATGGTCTCCGTTGCTATCGCCGTCCAGGAATACCGCGAGGTCCAGGTCAGGGCACTCTTTACTGGTTATATGCACATCGAATATGAGGGCGCTGTCCGAAACTTCGACGGCACGCGTGTATCTCCCGCTCAGGAGCTGATCAATGAAGCTGTCGAAGTGGCTCCAGTCCGCATCGTCCTGATATATTATCTCATTCGGATAGGATTGAGGAGACGATGGTCCTGCCGCAGCGCCGGATATGCCGTATCTCTCGAGAGAGGCCATGGTGGTAACGCTCTGTTTTCCTACGGTTGAACTTGTGGTTATATCCATCTCAATGTCGCTGATGTCTATCAGTCCCAGAGATCCATCGAATGCCTCGTAGCTCTCCGTTCCCGCCATTATGGTCCCTTTCAGTTGAAGGATGTTGAGCGCGTTGTTCATCGGGCTGAAGAGTATCTCCTCCGGGCCTCCTGTGGTGGTGAATACGCCGGATGTGGAGGTGCTTCCTCCGCTCTTGGAGACGGAGTACGGTCCGATCCTGCTGTTTTCGAAGGTGGCTCCGGGATAACTCGTCTGCCGCGATTTGCTGTAGATATCGGTGTTAATGTCCGTGCCAGCTGAGGACCATTTCGTGTCTATGAAGAATTGGCGGTTTCCGGGATCCTCGTAAAGGCCTGTCGTGGGGATATCCATGAAGTAGTACCTGTTGTCCTCCCCGCCGTAGACCACGGTGTTGTTGTACATATCCTGTATTATGGAATTGTTGCCTCCGAAGTGCACGTTCGGGAAGCTGACGGGAACATTGATGCATACCGGAATCACGGTCTGGTATACGGAGTAGTCCCCGGTCACCACTGTTCCGGGATAGAGCCAGTTGTTGAAGTGGACGATGCCGTTAATCAGATCCGTCCGGAAAGCGGCGTAGGTGTAGTCTGCGGTTATGACCTCGCCCGGTGTCAGCGGGTCGGCCAGCGTGATCAGGCCGGATGAGAGGTCAAGGAGGTAGGGATAGTAGTCGTAGTCCATGGAAAGGGAATCTCCCGCATTGAGCGCCTGTGTCAGGGTCAGTTCTCCGGATGGGAAGAGCTTGTACTGGTTGTAGGAATAGGCTGCGGTAATGTATTCGTCTGGCCCAAGCGGCGTTTTAAGGGAAATATAACCACTCGTGAGATTGAGTTCGTAGTGCATATCTTCATTCATTCTGAGGCCGTTCCTGTAGATCTTATAGGACTCTTCCACCACATTGCCGTGGGCGAGATAACCGCCTTTTATGTAGGGGTCGTAATATGAGTAGTCCACGACATATGTGCTGGCGGAATGATAGTTGTACAGTTCGAAGTCTCCGGTAAGCAGGCCGTCAGTGGCGTTTGTTCTCGCTTCATAATCGACACTGGCCACGAGCGGGATGCCATTCTCGTATAAAATGTAGGAGCCCGGTACCAGAGCAACGCCGTCAGCACTCAGATTATGTGATGTGGTGACCACCCATCTTCCGGAGATGTTGGCCGCTGTTGCCGTGACATCTTCTCCTGTTATCCTTGTGCTATTGGCATCGAAACACCACTCTGGGGAAAACACGGTAACCTCTGCGAGCTGGTCGACGACATTTCCGTTAAGGTACAGTTTTGCGGTGGAAGAAACCACATTTGCGTGGGCCAGTGTGAAGCTCGTTTCTCCTCCGGTAGCGGATGAGACAATGGTCTCATTGCTTACAGAAACAGGGTCTTTCTGAACAGCGGAGCCATTGGAATAGAGGGTGGTTGAATCGAGGAGGATACTGCTGTTCCCTAGCCGTATCTCTGTTTCTCCTCCGGCGGCGGTCATGAGGCGTTCGCCGGTTACCTGAACATACTGGTTCCACTGCTCGCTGCCACTGTAAATTGTTACTGTCCCACTCACAAGGTTCCTCTCCATGCTACCCTCCCATGTTCCTTCCGTGTAACTCCACACATATGAGGCCGTGATGGTTGAATTCGGGTTGTTATCTAAGCGGTTTTGGATGTCTGGGGAGAGAGAGATCTGATAATCCTTCCCTGAGAAATATTCAAAATCTCTTCCTTCTGTTAGATTGAATGAGCCGTTGAGGAAGTATATGGTTACCCTCTCTCCTTTATTCAATCCGCCATAGACATAGTCAGCGGTTATGTTATCCCCACTCCCGAGAGGATTCGTAAAGGTTATGGTGCCGTTCTGCATATTCACTGTATAATTATAGTGAGGTATGGTGTAATCTGCGGTTATGTTATCCCCACTCCCGAGAGGATTCGTGAAGGTTATGGTACCGTTCTGCATATCTACTGTATAATTTCCTGTTTCGTTCCAGACTGTTCCATTTTTGTATATTATATATTTAACTAAGGGGTGGTTGGAAAAACTTGCAGTTGTTTCACCGCCTGTGGCATTTATTAAGACTTCTTTTGTAATATTTTTATTCTCTGGCCACTCCGTTCCATTCTTGTAGATTGTATATGAGCGTAGGGGTTTATTCGCAAATACTGTACTGGTCTCTCCGCCTACTGCGTCTATGAGGACTTCGCCTACAATCTCTCCCCCATATAGATGGATTGTGTGATTTGCCGCGTCGATGGTATAGTTGTACTTTCCGGGGGTCGTTGATTCATTCATAATATGCCAGTCTCTGGAGGTGTTTGCCCCCCCTCCGGGGTTGTCATGAGATATGCCTGACACGGTGGAGTTTACGGTATGCCAGAGGACATAGGAGCTCTGGCTGGTGTTTGTTATGTTTATAGATGATATTCCTGACACTGGGGCATCGAATACCTCGTGGTAGGGGATGAATGTGAAATAAGCGCTTCCGGGGAGAACGTTCGCGTTTTCTTTCCCTTCTTCTCCTCCTCCCGTTACGGCAGAGTTGTTGACACTGTAGGTGTTGGGGATGCTGGCGGCGGAGATGTACCACATATCGGAGTAGTTCATAACATAGCCCTCTCCCACCGCCACAGGCATATTGAACATGTTCTTCGTGACATATATTCCGCCTTCATATGTTCCGGCGGGGGCATCGGCAGGGATGCTGACGGTGGCGTTTATCTCCCGCGTTTCACCGGGTGCCAGCACCATGTGCGGCGTATCCACAGAGACCCAGTCCCATGTTGTTC
>CAZKII010000011.1:0-23919 GCA_964552865.1 uncultured Thermoplasmata archaeon
ATGACTTTCGGCGGATGGGCCGGGCGCACGGCCGCGGTGGACCTCTCCACGGGTGACATAAAGGTGAGTGAAACGGATAGGGACCTGTTCCACTCTTACATCGGAGGCAGGGGTGTCGCCGCACGCTTGCTGTCGGAGATGATATCTCCCGATATCGACCCGCTCTCGGATGAGAATCTCCTCATCATCTCCACAGGCCCCCTGACCGGCCTCACCACCATGTCCGGGCGGCATTCGATAACCACGAAATCCCCGCTCACCGGAACCATCTTCGATTCCACCGCCGGAGGCTTCTTCGGAAAGGAGATGAAGTGGGCCGGACTCGACCTTCTGGTTATAACGGGAAAAAGCGAAAGACCCGTATATCTGGACATCAGCGAAGGGGAAGACGGCCCCCTCGTGGAGATAAGGGATGCCAGCCATCTGTGGGGGCTCAGCACATCGAAAACGCTGGACCGATTCGATTCGCCAGCACTGGCCATAGGTCCGGCGGGAGAGAAGGGATTCCTGACGGCAAATGTCTGCAACGATTATTCGCACTTCTCGGGTAGGGGGGGCCTGGGTGCCGTGTTCGGCTCAAAGAACCTGAAGGCCATCGCTGTAAAAGGCACAAGAAAGCCAGTGGTCTCCAGGCCGGATGACTTTAAAAAGGCCAATCGAGAAGCGCTCCGCCTGCTCACGGCAAGCCCCCCTGTCTCCAAGGGTCTAGCCGCGTACGGAACCGCAGTTCTGGTGAACCTCATAAACTACATGAGGGTAATGCCCACCTCCAACTTCCGACGCTCCCACTTTGAGAATGCGGAGAATGTGTCAGGGGAGAGCATTGCGGAGGCCTATGAAATAAAAAAGGACCCGTGCTGGAACTGCCCCGTGGGCTGTAACAGGAAATTAAAGAAAGATGGAAAATGGCTTCCCGTACCCGAATACGAGAGCATCTGGGCCTTCGGGCCGGATGTGGAGAATGACGACATGGACAGCATAGTGGAGGCCAACCTTCTCTGCAATGATTACGGTATGGATACGATAACCACCGGGACCACGCTCGCGGCGAAAAAGGAGATTGAAGGCGATTTCCAGCTGGTCGAGCAGGTGAGGAAAATCGGAGAGGGCGCAGCCCCGGAACTCCAGAACGGCTCCCTCCGCTACGCAAGGGCCATGAACAGAGAGGATGTGAGCATGAGCGTCAAGGGGCTTGAGCTTCCCGCATACGACCCCAGAGGGATATACGGGCAGGCCCTCAGTTACGCCACATCGACAAGAGGGGGGGACCACCTGAGAGGGTACATGGTATCTCCCGAGATAATCGGCAAACCGAAACTGATTGACCGCCTTTCGTTCTCGGACAAACCAGCTCTGGTGATGCTCTTCCAGAACCTGTCCGCCGTGATAGACTCCCTGATAGTGTGCAAATTCAGCTCATTCGCCCTCACGGAGGACGAATACGCATCCCTTCTCTCTGCGGCTACGGGAGTTGATTATACGGCCGAGGACCTTCTTCGCATCGGCGGAAGGATATACGACATCGAGCACGAATTCAATGCAGGGGCCGGATTCGCGGAGGAGGACGACGACCTGCCGGAGAGGATTTTCGACACGCTCCCCAGAGCGGAGTTCCTGAAGGCAAGGGACGAGTATTACAGATTGAGGGGATGGAAATAGTACGGGATGCCATCGCAAATAAGCGCGTCATTCTGGCCTTTTCTCCTTCCCTCTGACCCACTCGCCGATCAAGCCCTTAACCTCGTCTATCCCCTCTCCGGTGGCCGACGAGACTGCAACGCCCTCTTCCACCTTTTTCACGCCGAACTCCCTCCACATATCGACCTTATTGTGCAGGATGACGATCTCCTTCCCGCCAAAGATCCCCTCTATGCCAGATAACAGCGATTTCTGGTATTCAATGTCGTATCCGCAGGTCTCCGACGGGTCGAACACGAAGAGGATGAGCGCGTCGAGGTGCCTCAGCGCGGTTATGGCCTGAAGCTCTATGGCGTTCCTCTCCTCCATCGGTCTGTCCAGTATGCCGGGCGTGTCGATTATCTGCACCTTTACGCTCCCCCTCCCCTCGCCGATGTACATGTGGCCCAGCAGGATTCCCTTGGTCGTGAAGGGGTAGGAGGCCACTTCCGGACTTGCCGATGACAGTCTGGATACGAGCAGGCTCTTCCCCACATTCGGGGCCCCGGCCACCACCACGATAGGCGCAGAGGTGTCTATGTCCGGCAGCGCCCTCATGGTATTCCTCGCCCTGTTGAGAAACTGCAGCTCCGGGTCCATTCGCTCTATTACCGACGAGATTCTCCCGTATGCCCCTTTTCGTATCCTTATTATCTCCGCGGCATCGTCGGACATCTTTATCTCCCGCACTGCACCTCTGGATATCTTCTGCACCATATCCGAGGCCCATTGGAGGTTCTTCAGAGAGCGGTCCATCTTCTCGATTCCCCCCAGTGCGGCATCCATGAGTTCCCGGTAAAACGGCTCCATCTTATCGGAGCGGGGAAAGGAACGGAGGTACTTCGAGAAGGTGGACTGGATTATGCTGCTCACCGAGTCCAGTTTGGTTATCGAGAGTTTTTTCTCGTACCTCACCCTGTTCCTGTCGCTCACCTCCGCCTTGGAGGCGCGGCCCATGGCTTTATCCAGCAGTTCCGATGCGGTCAGCACCGTGGGGATTCTGTCGTACACAATGCACCCATCCCCCTGCACTTCATAAAACTTCCGCAGCACTTTCACCGATCCCCCCTGTCAAGGGAGATATACCTCCGGAGAGATGGGGCGGTATGAACGAGAACACCTTAAAACGGGAACACCCCTCCGCGGGAGATGCGAGGAGCGGAAAGGGTTGCCCGGTCTGCGGCGGCCCCCTTGTCCACGCCGAAGGATGCCTGAAGTGCCTGTACTGCGGGTACGGGCTGTGCGACTGAAAAGCGCTTATCACCTAGACATAAGCAAATCACCATATTCAACAGTCTCTCCAAATCTGGAAAGAACATCCTGAAGTGGATCTGCAAAACGGTACCTTCTCCCTCTTGTGTTGCCTCTTGCCACCAGCAGGCCTCCTTCCACCAGTTCATTTAACCGTCTTCTCACGGTTCCATAGCCGACTCCCTGTACCCAGTTATTTGCTTCCTTAACGGTAAAATCCCCTCCTTTCTGCCTTGCTCTAAAAATTATCCTCAGTGAAGTATCATCCAAGCCTTTACCGAGAATATCCCTTTCCGCAAAGTACTTCTCAGCCTCTCTGTAACCTTCGAGAACCGCAGATGATACAAAATCTATCAGAACAGAGTAATCCCTATTCTCGTCCGTCCAACCAAGAAGCTCATAATAAAGCTCGGTATCCCTTAAAATCCTCTCCTCAATCTTGCACAGATGAGCGTTGGAAAAGTATTTCTGCAGGTAGGCCCTCAATAAAAACCGACCTATGCGGCCGTTGCCGTTCTCAAAAGGGTGTATGCTCTCAAACTCGTGGAAGAAAACCGTCGCCGCAGCAATAGGATCATACGCGGGAGCGCTGTGATTGAGCCACTCCAACAAGCTGCTCATCTCCCCGTCAATATGCTCTGGAGGTGCTGCTATAAATGTTTCAAAACCTGTCTCAGTCTGGATGCTACTCCTCTCCTTTCGATAGATCCCTGCATCCTTTATCACCCCATTGAACATGAGATAATGCAGGTTAAGAATCATCTCCCTGCTCCATGGAAAAGCCATCCCGCCGCGTATCACGGAAAGAAAGGCATAAAGGTGGTTAAAAACCTCGAGATGTGCGGAATCCTTTTCAACCAGATCTTGTCCAGCCGTACTCCGCCTAGTCAGTCGTTTGACCTCCGAATGATCGAGAGGATTCCCCTCTATCTTCGTGGAGTAGTGTATGCTTGAAGCCAGTGCCTCATTGAAAAACGCCATATAGTCCCCTTCCCCGAGAATAAAACCACTCATCCTCGAATCCATTTCCCTGATCTCTTTAACTCTCCTGCTGTACCCCTGCGGAACCCGAATTGATGGATTAAAAGGAACCTTCCTTTTGTGCCATACAGGATAGGCTGACGGCTTATAGGCGCTGAATCTGTACTCCTCTATTGTCATAGCAATTACCTCAATGAGGTCAGTCATATTTAAAGACTTCGCTATTGTGAAAAAATATTGTGACAATTCCGAGGGACAATCTGCTATACCTCAAATTATTCAGAAAACGGACACAAAACCTTAATAAGCGGATATACACATACCCACAGGATGAGATTCCAGAAAAAGTGGGCCCTTCTGCCCGGCCTGATAATGCTCTTCGGCGGCCTCGATGTGCTTATCCTGATGAGCCATACGAGCCGCCTCGTGGGGCTTGCCCTCTTTCTTACAGGCGGAGCCCTTGTCTATTACTCGGCCGGGGGGATGATAAAGGAGGAGCAGGGGAACCTCGGCTCCAGGATCATGGAGGGGATCACGATGGACGGGAAACTCCTTCCCATGTTCCCGGCGGCCGGCATATCCCTGCTGGTCTTTGTGGTTCTATTCAACATAAGGTTTACCGGAACTCTGGATCTCGGGAGCCACGACTATGTGACCCTCCTCCTCGGAGGCACGCTGATAGCATACCGATACATACCCGAAAAATACGAGTTCGAAAGGGACTGGCTCCTCCTGTTCTTCACCCTTCTGTTCCTCATTCTGGTGGTGCCGCTGACGGTGCATGAGATCATGGTGGGAGGGCTGAGCGAGACAACGGATTCGCCCTTCATTTATTACCTTCTGGCAAAGCCCGTTGCGTCATTGGTCTCGCTTATGGGGGTCCCTGCCGAGGCGTACATAAATCCCATGCGGGGCGTTGCGGTCAACTACGCCCTTCAAGGAGGGGGAACCAGCGAGGTCATAATAGGCATATCCTGCACCGGCCTCTACTCCGTGAGCATATTCATATCCGCATTCACGGCCTTCGTTCTTCTGGAGTACAACCGACTGGACAGAAAGGTGGCCCTCCTCCTGACGGCAGGCGTTATAACGGCATATGTGGCGAACATACTCAGGATGAGCATAATCGTCATGGTGGGGAGTTACTACGGCCCGGCCGCCCTCCTCTGGACGCACAACAACCTCGGCACATTCATTTTCCTCGGCTGGATAACCCTCTTCTGGGGGATTGCCTACAGGCATCTGGACATCAGGGGAGATATAGAAAGAAAGGTGGGGGAACAGTAGAACCCTCAGTGTTCGGTGTTCTCGAGCCTTCGATTCATCTCGTCCATCTTCTCTTCCAGTGCCCTCGACTGTATCGCCAGCGCCACATCCCCTCTTGTCTTGTCCAGAATCCCCCGGGCAATGTCCTGCTTCCTCCTGACAGCCAGAATGGCATCTGGATAGTTGAAGCGCATCAGCGCGGCGAATATGGACTCCATATGGTCCAGAAGCCGGACCGCGTCCTCCACCTTGCCCTGGCGCAGAGCGTCCAGAACCGCCCTCCTGAGCTCTCCTATCACATCCCCCATCCCTAGGATGAAGGCCGTGGAGCTTATCCCCATCTCGGCCGGCCTTTTCAGCGGAGAATCGGAAAGCAGGCTGTTGAGTATCTCGGCCTCGGCCATCTCCTGAAACGCTGTTTCCACATACCCGGATGCATACAGGTCCGGGTGCTCGGTAAGGAGACTGCGAAGAGACAGGACCTCCTCCTCTGCCGTTTCCATGAGGGTGCTCACATCCTCCCTCAGATGAATTCCGTGTATGATGTCCCTGCAAAGGCGCGTAATCGACCTGCTGGATTTGAGGGCGATCTCCCTTACGGCATCCTTCTCGTCCAGCTCTATCTGTATCTGCTCTATTGTGGCCTGAAGATTCTGCATGGGATGCGGATGGTGAGGGGGCATATAACCTTTCTGGCCTACAACCCCATCTTCTCCATAAGTTCCTCGATCCCCTTCCCGTGCTTGGCATCGGTGAGCACAACGGCAGCGCCCGGGTTTATGCGCCCGGCATCGTTCACCAGCACCTGCGGATCAACCTCGATGGCCTCGGAAAGGTCCACCTTGTTTATGACGATCAGGTCGGCACCGCCGAACATGACAGGATGCTTCCGCACCATATCATCCCCTTCCGTGACTGATATGACCACGACCCGCATGTCGGTCCCCAGAGGGAAGTCCGCGGGACAGACGAGATTCCCCACATTCTCAACGAAAAGAACATCCGTACCCTCGAGGTCCAGTTCCTCCAGAGCGTGGTCCGTAAGGTGGGCGTCCAGATGGCACTCCTTCCCCGTGTTCACATTCACGGCCTGAATCCCGTGGGACAGGAAGCGCATGTAATCATCGTTGCCGGAAACATCCCCTGCGATGACCGCCGGCCGTTTTCCAGCGGCCTTCAGCCGCTCCACTATCCTCTCGATGAGGAGCGTCTTTCCCGAACCGATGGAACCGAGGAAGTCATAGGACTTTATCCCGTGCTTCTTCAGCAATTCGTGGTTCTCATCGGCAAGTTCCCGGTTGGCCCTGAGCAGGTCCGCTTCCAGCGCAATATCCACTACCTTATGCATTGTGTCACCGACCCGTAATACCGTTCCCTATATTAATACTTCAGGCCTTCTCCTTCTTCTCATCTGCCTTATCACGCCTGTAGCAGGGAAGGACGGCGACGCGATACTGGTGCTCCGTAAGCTCGCCCTTTATCTCTTCCAGCTCCGTTTTGGTTATGCAGAGTTTTCCCTCTTCGGCATAAATCGGTAGCTCCTGAACCTTTAACTGGTGCTCCGTGGGCTCGGTGTGGAACACGCGCACCTCTCTCGTATAAGAGGGAGGGGTGTACACCTCTTCCAAGGTGATGCAGTCCTTCGGGCACACCTCCACGCACACGCCGCAGTTTATGCATAGAGAGAGGTATATCTCGTTCTGCCTCTTCTCCTTGTCTATTTTTATGGCCCCTACCGGGCACCTCTTCTCACAGAGATGGCAGTATATGCACTTGGAATGGTCCATGGTGTACTGACCCCGAAAATCGGGAAGGGGCGGGATCGGTTCCGCAGGGTACATGATGGTGGCTGGCTTCGAAAAGAGGTTTTTTATGGTATTTTTCAGCATTCCCATTCTTTCACCTCCTTAGCGCTCCGTACAGGCTATGCACGGGTCGAGAGAGACCACTATGTACGGCACATCCGCAATCTGCATCCCCTTCACCAGCGGCGGTATCCCGGGTATGTTCGCATATGTCGGTGTCCTTACCTTCACGCGGTACATCTCCTTCTTTCCGATGCCGCGGGCATAGTAGAATAACTCCCCTCTGGGGGCCTCATGCCTGGCCACGGCCTCTCCTTTGGGGAATCCCTTGGGCCTGACCGCAATCTCACCCGGTTTCAGCAGGGAAAGGGCCTCTTCTATGAGCTCCATGGACTGATACAGCTCCTTCACGCGGACCACGGTCCTCTCGTGGCAGTCCCCGGCCTCGCCGAGGATCGGCTTGAAGTGCAGGTCCTTGTAGGCCCCGTAGCCGGTGGAGCGGATGTCGTAGTTCACACCGCTGGCCCTCGCGTTGGGGCCCACTATGCCGAGAGCAATGGCATCGCTCTTCTTCAGCACGCCCACACCCCGGCCTCTCTTTTTGAGGGTGTAATCGTGGTAGACTATGTCGGCAATATCGTCTACCTTCGGCCGCAGTTCCGCAAGGGCCTTCTTTATGAGGGCTATCCTCTCGTCCGTGAGGTCCCTTCTGACGCCGCCCACCTTGTTTATACCGTAGTGAACGCGGTTCCCCGTAAGGGTGCCGAGGAGGTTCATAACGATCTCCCTGTCCCTCCATGTCTGCATGAAGAAGTTCTCATAGCCGATGGCATCGCCCACAAGGCCGATTATGAGCAGGTGGCTGTGAAGGCGCTCCAGCTCCAGAATGATGGCCCTTATGAGCTCGGCCCTCTGGGGCACCTCTACTCCCATGATGCTCTCGATCACCGTGGAGTATGTGGATGTGTGAACACCTGAGCATATGCCGCAGATCTTCTCGGCCAGGAACATGTTCTTCTCGTAATCGTTCTCCAGCCCTTTCTCTATGCCTCTGTGAATATATCCCACAACAACCTTCACATCCGTGACTATTTCGCCCTCGGTCTGCATATCCAGGTGAATCGGTTCCGGAAGGACAGGGTGCTGCGGGCCGAATGGTATTATGTTGACTACTTTCATGGTGACCGCCTCTGTGGTGCATATATGTTGGAATCCGCCGCCAGCAGGAGATGGCCGTCCACGCCCTTCATATTTATTCCGTACATCTCCACCAGCTCCTTCTCCACCAGCACGGCGGCGGGGAATTTGTCGACCACGCTCTTGAACTCCTCATCTATGCCCCGAGTGAGCCTGAGGGTTACCAGATCTCCGTTGTTCACGACGAAGTGATAGTTCACCTCCATGGTCCCCTCGCCCGTGTCCAGGCCGGAGATGCATATGAGCCGGGCGTTCTCCCTCACCTTCTTATCCATTTCCGCATCGAAATTTTCCCATGTTATCGGTACTACATTCATTCACCCACCTCCTTCCAGGTTCCTTCCTGAAGCTTTTTGAGCTTTTCTAGAGCCAGGACCACTCCGTCTATGATGGCCTCCGGCTTCACTGCGCAGCCGGGGATGTAAACATCCACGGGAATCACCTGATCCACGCCGCCCTCCACATTGTAGAGGTCCTTGAACACGCCGCCGGAGCAGGCGCAGGTTCCCACCGCTATGACGACCTTCGGGTCGGGGGTCTGCTCGTAGAGGTTCTTCAGGACATGCCTGTACTTCTTCGTCACTGGCCCCGTCACCAGAAGAACATCCGTATGCTTCGGGTTCCCCTTGTTCAGTATGCCGAAACGCTCTATATCGTACTTCGGCGTGAGGCAGGCCAGTATCTCTATGTCGCATCCGTTGCAGCCTCCCGTGTTGATATGTGTGATCCACGGGGACTTGAGCCTTGATTTCTCGGTACCATTCATGCAATCACCCCCATACTGCTTATCACAATTAAAACTATGTTTATGATTATCAGCGGAAGACCTATCCTTATGCTGAACTTCACAAGCCTGTCAATGGTAAGTCTGGCGGTGGAATTGTCGATCACCAGAATGACGAGGAAAACTATGAAGTCCAGGACCACCTTGCCGGCAATGGATATCCAGAGAACATCGGAGTTGAAGAAGACGCTGACGAAACCGAAGAGCAGGAACAGCTCGAACCAGTGTCCCAGCTTGGTTATGGCCAGATAAGGGCCGGAGTACTCCACGAATGTCCCGGAAACTATTTCGCTGTGGGCAGTGGAGATGTCGAACGGGGATTTCTGGGTATCCACTATGGTTGCCAGTATCACTATGAAGAAGGCGAACGGCAGCGAGAGCAGGAGTATCGTGTTGATTCCGAAGAACGGGTATGTGCTCTGTGCGTATATGTCGCTCAGCAGGAAACTGCCGGTCTGGAGCTTTATCGTTATGGCCGCAAGTCCCAGAAGGGGCTCCACCGCAACCATCTGGAGAAGGTACCTGTGCGCACCCACATGGCTGTACGGCGAGCGGACGCTGAACGCTCCGAGAGCGAGGAACACCTGAGAGGCACCCAGAGCAAAGCATATTATGAGCAGGTCGCCGTCCATCAGGAATATGCCGAGGGCCAGCATCACAAAGGCCACATAGGCGAAGGCGAACACCAGATGTATCCGGTTCACTATCTCCTCGGTCTTACCCATCAGTTTCCTGAAGTCGTACCACGGCTGCAGGAGAGGCGGCCCAACCCTGTTCTGCATTCTGGCTGTCAGTTTCCGGTCTATCCCGAAGAAGAGACAGCCGAAGACCGGAGCCAGTACGAAGAGCAGGACCCTTATGACTATATCGATGGTATTCATATGAAAATCACCCCCAGCATGATGATCAGAAGGATCAGTGCAATCGGGTTCGCATATCTGGTTATCTTCTCGTCGGGAACCTCCCGTTCATAGAAGAAGCCCTTCAGGCGCAGCTGCTCGAAATCCTCGCCGCAGCGATAGACCGGTTTCACGGCCTCTCTGGGGATGCTCTTGAACATCTTCAGCGGAAGGAATATTGCCACCAGAATGAGAGCGAATATCAGGAGGGAGGGGACCCATCCCATCGGCGTGAAGAAGGTTATGTTGTCGGAAGACATCGGCGTGGCGCCGTAATAGGGAGCCACCGCGGGACCTATGAGCTCGCTTATGACCGGCCCCATGAAGACGCTGAAGAATATCGCACCGGCCAGAAGTGTGAACATAGGTATGGTGTAAAGTTTAGACAGAGGATGCGGCTTCGGAGGGTGTTCGGGTTCCTCCGGTGCCGACAGAACTAGGCCGAGCCATTTCGTATAATAGAGGCTGGTGAGAACGCTCCCGAATATGACAAAACCGGTCAGGAGAAGGAGCTCGGGCCTCGTGGTGCTGACCTCCAGCGCAACCCACTTTCCGAGGAACATGCCGAACGGGAGCATCATCATAGTCATCACCGCAGCCACCACCGTAACGGCGAGAACCGGTATCGAGCGTATCATTCCCTCCATCCCGGTTATCTGCTTCGTATGTCCCTCGTGATCCACGACCCCCGCGCTCAGGAAGAGCAGGGCCTTGGACATCGCATGGAAGAAGAGGAGAAGTATGGCCGCGGAAATGGAGAGCGGGGTGTTTATTCCCACGCACATGATTATCAGCCCGAGGTTGCCGATGGTGGAATATGCCAGAACCCTCTTGATGGTCACCTGAGAGACGGCCATGAGGGCGGTTACGAAGAATGTGAAGCCTCCTACCACAGCTATCACAAATGAGAGCCACGGGGCCAGGCCGATTATGGGTGCACTGCGTATGAGGACATACACACCGAGATTCACCATTGTGGCCGAGTGCAGAAGGGCGGAAACAGGAGTCGGAGCCACCATGGCGCCGAGAAGCCAGCTCTGGAACGGTATCTGCGCGGATTTGGTGAAGGCCGCAAGTGCCACCAGAGCCACGGGAACGAATGCGATTCCCACCGCCGGGTTCTGAGCGAGCACATCCACAAGGGAGATCGTCCCGAAATAGTGGGAGATCCCGGGGATTGCCACGGCAAACGCAACTCCGCCGCCAAGTGTTATTACGAGGGCCCGGGTCGCCGACCTGATGGCCTCCTCCGTCTCTTCGTGCCTTATGAGAGCGTAACAGCAGAGGGTGGTCACCTCCCAGAAGAAGAAGAGCCACAGGAGATTGTTGGAGAGCACCGCACCGTTCATGGCTCCGAGGAAGAGCAGCATGAAGAAGAAGAACCTTCCCTGCTTATTGTCGTGCTCCATGTACTTGACGGCATATATTACTATGAGGGAACCGATGATGCAAACGATGAACACCATTATCATCGCCAGATAGTCTATGTAGAAAGAGGGTGTTACCACTCCCCGGTGCTGACTCTCGAACCAGAAGAGCGGGATCATCTGAAGCACCGCAAAAGCGATGGTCGGAATGTTCTTGAGTTTTATTCCCAGATATAGGAAATAAAACATAAGAACGGCATCGAGTACCATGATCAATTCGCTCACCGGTATTCCGGCAAATTCGTTCATATCCAGGCGTATTCCGCCTCCGTTCTCCCGTAGAATCCAGAACAGGACAAGGGATGTGGCGATCAGCACCGCACCGGATAGGAAAGAAAGTGCGGCAATGCCACGCCGGTTACGCACAGCGTAGCACAAAACCCCAAGAAGTACGGGGAAGGCGACTGCAATCAGGACAGGTATTTCGGCCGACATGGTTATCAATATGGGATGGTTTTTCAGGCATAAATACTTTTCCGAAGTCACATGTTGGCACGGCACTTTTGATGCACGGTTTGTTAGAAAGTGCGTAAAACCGACGCGGTTTTTCATTAGAATGAAAGAGTGCTCCGGGATTTTCGTGTTAATAATGTGGTGTTATTAATCTTTATATGCCGAAACAATCTCCGTCCGCCCGCTTCGCTCCGGAAGACGGAGATCGCCAAAGGAAAAGTAAAACAAAGAAGAGAAAGGGTTTTCGCCTACAGAAGGGCGACTGCACGGGCTATGAGCTCCATGAAGAAGTTCGGATACATGCCCAGAAGGAACAGGAGGGCCACACCAACAGCCATGGCGACCCCTGTCGCCGGAGGCACATAAGCCGCCTTCTCTTCCGTTCCCTCGCGGTGCCCGTACATCGCCATTACCGGCTTCAGGTAGTAGGCCAGAGAGAACACGGAGAAGCCAAGCCCCAGAAGGGAGAGCCACCAGAGGCCGCCGTCGATACCAGCTTTGAACAGGAACAGCTTGCTGGTGAACCCTGCAAGCGGAGGCATTCCCGCAAGGGCGAAAAGGCTGAGAGAAAGGGCAAGGGCCGTCTTCGGCACCCTGTTCGCAATCCCTCTGTAACCGTCGAGGGTGTATGCGCCGGTGCTGTGGAATATGGCGAAGACCGCAATGAAGGCCAGAGCGTCCATGACCGCATGGGTCAGGGCGTGGTAAAGCGCGGCCTCCAGCCCGAACTGTATGTTCACGGAGAAGCCTATGAGTATGTAACCCATCTGTGCGATGCTGGAGTAGGCGAGCATGCGGACCACATTCTTCTGCCTCAGAGCCGCCACATTCCCCCACAGCATTGTTATTACCGACAAATAGAGGAAGACGGAGGTGTACTGGCTTCTGGAGAATACGGCCGCTATGAACACTACCATGATAAGAGCGACTATCCCCGCCTTCTTGGTAACCGCACTGAGGTATCCTGCGACCAGTCTCGGGGCCCCCTGATAGGAATCAGGTATCCACATGTGGAACGGAACCAGACCGATCTTTATCCCCATGGCCACCAGCAAAAGGACTCCCGTGAAGAAGGTGAGGTCGGTCCTGTGAGGCGGAGTGCTCAGATACTGGCCGATTCCGGCAAGGTCGGTGTGTCCGCTCGTGACTATAAGGAGCATCATTGCGAATATCATGAGAGCGGAGGAGAGGATCCCGAATATGAGGTACTTCACGCCCCCTTCCACCGACTTCTTCGAGGGCCTGAACAGGACCAGCGCATAGGTCGGGACGGTCATGAGCTCCCACGCGAAGTAGAGGGTCAGGATGTCTCTGGCGAACGGGAGCAGGAGAACGCCCATGACGCTTAGGAGGAAGAGGCCGTAGTATCTGGTCTTCTTCGTGTAATCCCATGAGGCGAGTAGGAGCATCAGTGCCGCCGTGAGAACGAGTATCTCGAAAAATACGGCCAGCGGTGTGACATACATCTGTACGAAAATGCCCTGATACGCCGCAGAGAACAGGCCGGCAGGCTGGTCGAAAGAGAGGACCGCAAGGACAAGGGAGGCGAGAATGCCGCCTATTATAAGGCCGAACTCGACCTTTCCGATCTCCTTCTTAACCGCATTGAACATCATTATAACCACAGCGAGCACTGCGGTAAGGGCAAGAGAATACACTGCGCAGTTCATTTAGAACACCCCCATTCTCAGGAACACCAGAAAGGCCACCAGACCTCCGATTGCAAAGTACAGATAGGTCGATATCTTCCCGGTCTCCAGTGCGGACATGCCGTCCGCTGCCAGATTGCTGAAGTAATTTATACCGCTGTTAAAGGCATTCAGAGCCAATTCGAGCGATGCTTGAAGCCCTCTGGCGAGGCCCAGAATGCCGCCCACGATGACCACATAATACGCTCTATTAATATACCACCTGTTGAAGAGGAACCTGTTCAGAGCACCGGCGGCGCCTGTCTTCGTATTGATCTTCCAGTCTCCGGTGATGTATATCATGAACGCGGGGAGACCGCCCACTGCAAAGATGCCCAGACTGGCATAAACGGATGTCATGCTGGGGTGGGGGCGCATTCCTTCAAAGCCGAAGAAAACCCAGAAAACAGGGCAAAGAAGACATATTACAAGAGAAACCACGGCCAGGACAATCAGAGGGATGGAAAGGAAATACGACACCTTTACCTTTTCTCTCCTCGGTCCGTAGAAGGTCATTCCGATGGCCCTGAAGATGTAGAACACCGTAAGTATTGCTGTTCCCGCACCGACAATATAAAGCGCAAGCCCCAGATTGCCAAGATCGGCTTCCAGCATTACCTCCAAAATGCTCTCTTTACTGAAGAAACCGGAAAACGGCGGAACGCCTGAGAGCGAAAGGGCACCCACCAGGAATGTCCAGAAGACGACAGGCAGCGCCCACCTCATGCCTCCCATCTTCGTCATGTACTTGGTCTCGAAGATATGCAGGATGACACCGGCATCGAGGAAGAGAAGCGCCTTGAATAGCGCATGGGACATCAGGTGGGACATGGCCGCAAAGAGGCCCACATCGTGATCCGCCATGAGGCCGGCCACGCCCAGGGCCATGAACATGTAACCGATCTGGCTCAGCGTGGAGTACGCCAGCACCTTCTTGAGTTCTATGGCGGAAAGCGCCATGGTAGCGGCCATGAAGGCCGTGAAGGCGCCGATCACTGCAACGGCGGTGAAATAATCGGTCGCGTTTATCGCCACGAACATCGGCATCGTCCTCGCAACCATGTAAACACCGGCATTGACGAGGGTCGCCGCGTGGATGAGGGCGGAGACCGTGGTCGGGCCCGCCATGGCATCGGGGAGCCAGACATGGAACGGGAACTGGGCCGACTTGCCCATTGCTCCAGTCAGAAGCATGAACGGAACATACATGAGCAGGGCTGCTGGGATCATAACCGCCCAGTGGTTCCCCTGCGATATCAGGGTCTGTATGCTGAATGTGTGCGTATAATAGAATATTACAAGGATGCCGAGGAGGAAGCCTACATCACCGCTTCTGGTGACTATGAACGACTTCATCCCTGCCTCTGCGTTCTCTCTGTCCTCATACCAGTAGCCTATGAGTGAATAACTGCATATGCCGATTATCTCCCAGAAGACATACATCAGTAGGAGCGAGTCTGAGAACACGACACCGACCATTCCGCCGATGAAGAGCATCATGAGGAAGTAGTACCTGCGGGTGCTCTTCTCGTGGGACATGTACTCGACGCTGAACAGCAGAATAAGGGCGCCGAGGAAGGTGGCCACAAAGGCGAATATGAAGCTTATCTGGTCCACATAGAGGTTGGTGGTGATTCCCAGAGATTCCAGCCAGGGCACCGAAACGGTTATTCCGCGCTCCGCGCCGGAAACAGCGGGATAGAGGGCTATGACATCCGCCGCGGTCACGAAGCCGATGATTACGGCGAACACATTCCTAGCCTTATTCGATTTCAGCGCGAGGCTGAGCACGGCGCCCAGTATCGGGATGCCTATCGCAAGATAGACAAGCAGTTCATTCGTATTAAGAGCCATCAGAACACACCCCCTACGATTCCGAGAACATGCATTACCGCCGGAACCAGTATATCGAGCAGGAAGCCGGGGAAGAGGCCGAACAGTATGGAAAGCATCGCAAGTGCGGCTATGGTGTACCTCATGCTGGCGGGCGGCACCTTCACATTACGGACGGCTTCGGACATCGGCCCGAAGAATACCCTTCTTATGAACCAGAGCATATAAGAAGCGGTGATCAGGGAAAGCACCAGCGTAACGGCAGTGAGCAGGAAATTGCCGCTCTGAATGCCGCCCGCAAAGAGGGTCCATTCGGATATGAATCCCGCCAT
This sequence comes from uncultured Thermoplasmata archaeon, assembly GCA_964552865.1. GTDB lineage: Archaea > Thermoplasmatota > Thermoplasmata > JAJSAE01 > JAJSAE01 > JAJSAE01. The sequence continues at coordinate 15,594 of CAZKII010000011.1, forward strand.
GGGCGGAGTGCCCGCCAGACTGAACACGGCGATAAGGGCGGATGTTGCAACCACAGGCATCTTCTTGGCCAGTCCGCTTATCTTCCTCATATCGCGTGTACCCATCTGGGTTATCATCACGCCGGCCACCATGAATAGCAGCCCCTTGCCGAGAGCATGGGCGAATATGTGATAGTTGGCCCCGATAAAGCCGAAGTATGTCAGGGTTCCTGCCCCGAACATGATGTATCCCATCTGGCTCACCGAGCTGTAAGCGAACATTCTCTTTATGTCCGTCTGCACGAGGGCCATGAGGCCGCCGTAGATTATGGACACCGTGCCCAGAAGCATCATGACCGGTGCATAGGGCTGCAGCTGCGGAAGCATGAAACCGGCGAACCTCATCAGAGCGTAACCTCCGGTCGATACCATGACGCCGCTCAGGAGAACGCTTATCGGGGTCGGGGCGTTGGCGTGGGCATCGGGAAGCCATGTATGGAACGGAAACACGCCCATCTTTATCAGGAAGCCGAGCAGCATGAATACGATAATGATCTGGAAGGCCCAGGCAGGTGCGTGAAGCATGGCTGCGAGATCGAACATGTTGGTGGTCCCCGAATAGAGCCAGAGCATGAAGACGGATACGAGCAGGAATATCGCACCGAAGTGGGTGTATATGATATATTTGTAGCCCGCGCCCTTCGCGTTCTCATGCCCCCAGAAGGATATGAGCAGATAACTCGGGATGAGCATCAGTTCCCAGAATACATAGAACTCTATCAGGTCGGCAGCGAGGACCACACCGTACATGGCAGCCACGAAGAATATGAGGTTCGCATAGTACGAGTGAAGCGCGTGTTCCCCCTTCATGTAGCCGATGCTGTATATGCTGGCCAGAGTTCCGAGCAGAAGTATGGCAAGAGCGATGGGCCAGCTCAGCCCGTCCGCGTAGAGGGAGAAATTGATTCCCAGCGGAGAGATCCATGCGTATGTTTCGAGGGTGTCCGTGCCGTAAACCAGAAAGAGCAGGCCGAGAGGTACGGCGAGAGACAGGGCACTGACAATCCCCAGCGCCTTGCCTGACATCTTCTTCCCGAAGAGGTAGAGGCCGAGGCCCACCAGCACCGGGATTATGAGAGAGAGCAGGAGTATCATCCTCTCAACCCCCTTATGACATCAAGGTCGATCGTTTCATAGGTCCTGTACATCCAGAGAAGGACGGTGAAACCGACCATGGCCTCTATCGCACTGGCACCCAGAAGGAACAGGGTCAGGGGCTGATACGGACTCCCGGCCACCAGAAGCAGGGCTCCCAGCGATATCATCTCGGCGGAGAGCAGGACCTTCAGGGCGTTTCTGCGGGTGAGGCCGTACAGACCGGCAGCGAGCAAAAAGAACGGCACATACTCCATCATTCTTCCACCTCCTCTACCATGGAAAAGACGCTTGCAAGCGCCGAGAATATCAAAAGCCCGAGAAGAAGGAGCGCGAAGCTGTAGCGGCCGAATATGGCGGAGGCTATGTCGTGCATGTCCAGAGCGGGGAAATCGAAGGCGGCCGCAAAGCCGGAGAGAAGGAAAAAGATAGCGCCCACGAGGGCCCAGCCGGCTATACTCGACGCCTTTCCCCCTTCGGACATCTCCTTATCCCCCAGGAACATCCCCATGAAGAGGATGAATATCATGGCAACGCCGCTGTAGACCACGATCAGATAGAGAGATAGATAGTAGACATTCTCCACGAAGAGATAGGAAGCGATCCCCAGAACCATGAGGAGGAAGTAGAGAACGCTCCGCACCATCCTTCTGGATTCCAGCATACCTATCACGCCTGCGACGACCATTACGAACGATACGAACTCCATGAACGATCCCATGTCTATTTCCATCAGAACACACCCCCCTCCTGCTCCGGTACATCCGCAGGCGCATCCGGATTGTAAGGCGTACCGTCCGGGTTCAGAAGCTCCATGTACAGCTCCTTGTCATTGGCCCTTACAAGAGCGTGCTCCTGCACATGAATCATCTGTATGGAACCGGTCGGGCACGCATCCACACATATCCCGCAGAAACTGCAGTACCTGTAATCGGCGGTCGGGTAACCATCAACCATCTTCAGAACATTGTTAGGACACATTCTGGCACATATCCCGCAGTGCTGGCATGTATCCCTGTTAAGAGTGTGTATGTTCCTGACACGGGGAGATATGTCCCTATGTTCGTAGGGGTATTTGACTGTCACCGGCCTTTTGAACAGCTCTTTCAATGTATATAACAACGGTTTGATCAGGCCCATCCGAGCACCTCCATTATGATAAGCGTTATGAAAATATTCAGAAACGCAAGGGGAACGAGTTTCCTCCAAGCCACATCAAGGAAGTGCGGAATCCTCATCGCTGGGAGAGAATGCTCAAGCCAGATGATGATCGTTCCAACCACCAGTGTTTTCAGCACAAAGCCCACAGCCGGCGGCACAAACGGAAGCGCCCAGCCACCGAGATAGAGCGTTGTTATAAGTCCCGCACCGAGGAATCCCATGAGGAACTGACTGAGCATTTGGAGCGCATAAAACGGTCCCCCATATTCCGTGCTGGAACCGTAAAGGACCTCCGGTTCTGCGTGGGGGATGTTGAACGGTTTCTTCTCCACTGCCATCATGACTGCTATTATGCTCAGTACAAGGGCGAGAGGCTGGACGAAGCCGAACCATACGCCCCTGTTTGTGAAGGTATGCAACACAGGGCTGGCCCATGTCGGGGAAACGCCCTGAGCATAAACTATTCCAACAAGGCTCCATGAATGGGACATCATTATGACCGGAACGAATGTGAGGGCCAGGAAGACCTCGTAACCCAGCATCTGGATTCCGGCCCTTTCTCCGCCTGCCACTCCATACTTGTTATAGGATGCCCAGCCCACCAGGAAGATGAAGAGCGGTTCTATTGCCATCACGGCAAAGAGCATGATAAGACTTGCGTCAAAATCAATTATTACCCAGTGATCGCTGAACGGTATGAGCGAGAGAAAGAGGAAGGATAGGACAAAGGAGAACACGGGCATGAACCAGAACCATTTGCTCGCCATCTCGGGCACTATCGACTCCTTTGTTATGAGTTTAAGAACATCCGCTATGGTCTGAAGCGTTCCGGAAGGGCCAACATGCTTGGGGCCATACCTGCTCTGTATGGAAGCACCTATCTTCCTCCACCACCAGAATAAGAAGAGCACGATGATGAATGAGAAGACCGTTCCCGGAAACACAAACAGTTTGAAGAGTAGTGAGTCTGCCAGCATATTATCACCTATCCATATCCGCAGGACATGTGTCCATGCTCCCAATGAGTGCGGGAATATCATACAGATAAGAGCCTTTTTTCAGTATGTGTTCCACTGCATACATGTTCGAGAAGGAGGGGCCCCTTATCTTGGTCCTGTACGGCTTGCTCGTTCCGTCCGAGATCAGATGTATGCCCAGACGGCCCCTGCAGCTCTCCGTAACCGCATACACCTCTCCCGTAGGGACCTTCATCCACGGCATCGCCCGCCGGTTGAAGAGGTCAGCCTCGGAATTTCCCGGCGGAAGCCTGTCCAGAGCGTCCAGAATGAGCCTTATGCTCTCCTTCATTTCTCCCAGACGCACCATGCCTCTGGCCCATCCGTCACCCCCAGTTTGGGTAACTATCTGGAAGCCGAGATCCTCGTATACCGGAATATGAGCGTCCTTTCTGGTGTCGTGAGCCACGCCGGTCGCTCTCAGAGATGGGCCGCTGACACCTATGTCGATGGCCTCCTCCGGTGTGAGCTTTCCGAGACCGGTAAGCCTCTCTTTCACAATCGGCTCCTTGAACATCATCTCCTCGTACATCGGAAGCCGCGACTCCAGATACCTGAGGTTCTTTTGGGCCATCTCCCTGAAGCCCTCTGGAATGTCCCATCTGACACCGCCGGGCCTTATATACGCGAATGTGATCCTCCCTCCGGTGAGCGCTTCCAGCAGGTCAAGGACCTTCTCCCTATCGCCTATGGCCCACATGGCCACCGGCATGTATGCGAAATCGCCCCCCTGCTGGGGGCCCATCCAGAGGAGATGGCTAGAGAGCCTGTTGAGTTCCACTGCGATGAGCCTGAGGTACTTCGCCTTTTCCGGCACCTCCACGCCGAGGAGCTCCTCCACGGCTCTGGCCCACACATCTATGTAAGGCATCCCGCACATGATGCAGCCTCTCTCCATGTTAAGAATATTCTGATAGTAATTCCTCTGCTCTCCGAGCTTCTCAAGGGTCCTGTGCACATAGCCTATCCTTGCTTCTGCATCCACAATGGTGTTTCCATCCAGAAGCAGGTCGAATCCTTGGGGGCCGTGTGCACCGGGATGCTGTACGGCGAAGTGATACACGCGCTCCGGATTTCCCTCGGCGAGCTTGGAGGTTGGGGCACTCCAGTCAATCTCCACATCGTCCACATTGAAGTCCTTTCTCAGGGGGTAGGTATCATTCCAGCCCTCGGCCAGCAGGAGGTGGCGAAGATTCGGATGGCCCTTTATGTCGATTCCAAACAGTTCGTGCGCCTCCCTTTCGTGCCAGTTAGCCCCTTCCCAGACCGGCATAACCGTGGGAACCGAGGGGTTATCACGGGGCAGCGGCACCACAATCATCTTCTGCTCGTTCGTGGCTGGATTCCAGAGCATGTAAACCGCATCCATCCTGTTCGCTCCCGGTTCCACCTTGTTTTTCGGGATGTAATCCACGGCGGACATGAATTCGAGGAATGTGAAGCCGGATGCTTTCAGGCTCCGTGCGGTATCCACAAGGGTCTCCGGCGTAGCGGCGATCTTCTCAAAGTTTGCCATAGGAACCCTCCTTTATCCTGTTCTTCAGCATTATAAACGCCTCCAGTATCCCCTCGGGGTTCGGGGGACAGCCCGGTATGAATGCGGCGGGTTCCACATTAAGTACATCGCGAATGTCGGTTACGATGTTATAAGAGCCCTGATACGGACCGCCGCTCATGGGGCAGGCACCTATTACAATCAGGTACTTCGGATCGGGCATCTGTGCCCAGAGCCTCTGTATCCTGGGGACTATCTTCCTAGAAATCGGGCCATTGGCCACCAGAACATCGGCCTGCCGGGGTGTGTCCGCCGGTGCGAAGCCGAATCTTTCTATATCGAATCTGGGCATCATAGCGGCCATTATCTCGGTGGAACAGCACCCGAAACAGAAGTGCAGGTTCCACAGGGAAGAACCCTTGACCCATGAAAGAACACTCTCGATATCCTTGGGATTAACGCCCTCAGGAATCTCACGCGTCATGCTTTCTACCTCCTATATGCGCTGCGGAATAGAGAAGAGCAAGAAGAAGAATTCCGGTAAAAAGGGCGACGGGTACGAAGAACTCGAAAAGGTCCTGCACCACCGCCCACATGACGAAGAAGATAGTCCCCACATCGAAGACCAGAAACATAAAGGCGTACTTGTAGAAATGAAAATCGTGCCTCGGCCTGTTGCTCCCCAGGGATCGGTCCGCACATTCGTAAGACTCATACTTCATGTCCTCGTATCTGGACTTCACAAGTATTCTCGCTATGACAAGGATTAAAATACCGGTGAGAAGCCCGTCAAGGACAACGGCAGTTATGGTGCTCAGAAGGTCCATGTTTTGTGCCTCCTTATTGTGTGTGGGATATTTCCACAACCGTGCAATACCGTAAGATTATTTAAAGATTGTGCTGGACAAGACCTAACACGGAACACTGTTTTTCCCCCGCAAAAACACATTAATCCCTTTTTTTCTATAGAGAGGGCGTGTTTTTATACAGACTGAAAAACCGCCGAGGCGGAAAGAGAGGGGGGCTTCACTGGTGATTCAGCAGCGAAATGCGGTATTTTATAGCGTTCTTATCCCCCGCCTCCCGCCTTATGTCGACATCGACTCCGAAGTGCCTGGCAGCTCCTTCCAACAGGCCGACCACGAGATCATCCAGCATTCGCCGGGAGTGGTAGGTTACAATCAGATTCCTATCATCGAGCTTCTCATAAGTGAAATGCGGAGGCGCCGCACCGGGCATGGTCCGTGTGACCACATCGTGTATCCGGTCTACATCAAGCACAAAAGAGACGAAATCCTTGTTTCTGTAAAACATCGGATACTTGCGAGCCGCAAAGACATCCACGAAATAGACGCCGAACTCCCGGAGCAGAGAGGACGGCTCCATTCCGGTGAGGTCAGCGGTCTTTTTGAGGAGCGCTGTCAGCTCTCCGTCGTCGTAGTTATGCGTAGCCAGTATCGTCCTATCCGATGCGACATCCCGGTAGATCTTATCTCCGAACCTATCCCTCACGAAATCCACATAGGCCTGAAATATGACGCCCTTCATCAGATCACCGATTCGATAGGGGCCGGAGTGATATTTATTCCGTTCGGGTGCATTATCAGAATTGATAAATTCAGGCTGCCAGGAAGAGTCCTCTTTTACGATAGATAAGAATGGCTAGGGAAAGAGATACGGCTTTCAGCCTATTCCCTGAGTTCTCCGAGTATTAGAAATCCGAAGGTAAATGCAATGGAAAGAAAGATGATGCCGAGTATTGCACCAATACAGATGGGAGAACCATAGGAATCGCCGATAAAATAGATGGTCGGAATAGCAAATAAGATTAGGGCCAGTATGGAAAAAATTCTGCCGAACCATGCGAGGCTTTCCACCCTATCGAGCCTCTGCAGGGCCGCGCTTCCATGAGATGTAGTGTTCGGCACCTGTCCTGAAGCCCTTATTTTTCCAATCGCACGCAGAGCGGAATGATTGGCCATGAGAACTACGAATGCGGATGCGGTTACAAAAAGAGAGATTATCTTCGCTATATCAACACTTATGAAGCCCTCCACGACGGAAATGAAGAAGAGAAGCATGGAAGAGACAAAAATCAGAGGCGAAAGGAAGATCATCCATCTAACCACGACAAAATCCGCCAGAAAGGGCTCGCTTGCCTTGGAGGCCCCGTTAGGAGCCCCGAAAACATAAGGCGGGCCAGAATGACGGGAGCTGAAAAAATACGCCAGTATTGGCAGCGCAATGACAACTGTCAAAAGTGCAGATAAAATAACGGCAACGAGCGCCCATCCTAGCTTCGTTCCCAGACTGTAATCCGAGAACTCCCATTTAAAGGTGAGAGAAAGACGAGAGAGAATGAGAAACCACCCTATGGAGAGGAGAGAAAGAATAATAAGAGGGGATAGGATGGAGCTGGCCTCATAAAACCATCCGCTCAGGCGATAGCCCATACCTCTCCATGTGACTTCAAAGCCTCTCTGTTCCACAGTCCCGTAGATGTCGTAATCTGGAGCATCGCTCTCAAAACTCCACATATAATAATGCCTTCCTCCCATAAAGGCCTCCTGCCCCTCCTTATTAAATGTGAGATCCACAGTATCAGGACAGTCGAATATGACCTCGGTCTTGGCAATGGAACCCCATGCAGGACTCGTCCCGAGGGGAAAATAGCATTCTCCCCCGGCGAGAGGGAGATCAAAGGAGAGATGAAAGCCCTCGACATCGGACGAAAGGCCATACATGGAAAAAACTAGGGAGCGAAAGTATGATTTGAGCTGCGCGTCTGAGATTCTATCAATGAGGAGTCCGAGATCATCCATAAAATAATACCCGCTCTCTGCATCCCCCCAAACCATTATCTTCGGATGCTCGTCCAGATATTTCGCAAAATCAGCCATTACCTCCGGCTCGTTCGCCTGAAGAGAATCAAACTCATTCTGTGGTATGGGTGGTCTGGTGAGGGTGTGGACGAGAGCTACCGAATAGTCGTGATATTCATCTATTATGCTCTGCACATTGGCAGGCGGCGTGAGGCCCAGAGAGTCATAAAACTCACCCAGAGAATCGGATGTGTTGAAAGAATAGAGGTCTACGGAGAGGGCGTCGAACTCATAATGGGCCGTGGCCTGGTTTATGCCCGAGCTTCCGGTATTTGAAGCCGAAAGAACCAGCACGGGAACCAAAGGGCCAGCGAGCTGTGTCGTGCCCATAAGTGCTCCGTCAAACATGAGATCATCGGAGAATTTTTTCATGCCTTCGGCCTGCTTCTCCGGAAGGGAGAAAATTCTGCTGAAGGCATAACTTCGCCTGAAATCGCGCTCACTCGTGTTCTCGGCATTGAGGGAAAAGGGCTGAGTCCTAAGGGGAATCGCAATTGTGACCTTCTGGCCCACATTGAGGGAAACAACGCTCAGAAAAAGATCGATGCTTTCCGTATCGTCTCCAACCGTGACATAAGCGAGTTGCCTGTTTTCCTTAAGAGTTGAATAACCGACGGTTATCGCTATGCCGTCCCCGC
>CAZKII010000012.1:0-23474 GCA_964552865.1 uncultured Thermoplasmata archaeon
GGCCCTGAGTGAAACGAAGGGCCCATAGCGACTGACGGAAGTCAGGAGCTTGGGCTTGGATAAATCGAATAAGGGCCCATGGTCTAGTTGGTTATGACGTCGCCTTCACACGGCGGAGGTCTCCGGTTCGAATCCGGATGGGCCCACTTAACATTTTTTTAAGTTTTTTCCGGCACTGGAACTGCTTTTAGTAAAGAAAAATCTACAACAAACTTTTTAAGATGGCGGGCAAAAACTATTAATATTATGTCAATAATACACAGCCGCCAGACCCGGGTGAGATCTTCTCAATGATTTGCGGGTCGAAAAAGCCAGAAGCGGGATGAGGCGAATGAAACCCATAGAAAGAGATCTGCAGTCACTGGAGGAGCCCTTCAGCATACACACCCCAGACTACATCATCCGCTACGCGAACGATGCCGCTCTCACCCTGTTCGGCCTCGAGAGAGAGGAAATTATCGGGAGGAAGTGCTATGAAGTCTTCCACGACCTGAAGGGGCCTCCCCCCGGCTGCCCGCTCCTGAACTCCTGCGAAGAGGGGAAAACCGTCACCTCGGAGATGGGGATTCCGTACCTTCCCGGAGAGTACCTTGTGACCACTCATCCCATTACGGACGACGACGGAAGCGTGAGGATACTCCACTTCATGAACAACATTACGGATATAAAGAACAAGCTCAGCGACAGGAATCGCAAGCTCTCTTTCTTCACGGACATCATAACACATCACATGAACAACCACATACACGGCTCCATACTCGCACTCGACCTGTACCTTAAAAGCGAGGAGAACGACGACAGGGAAAAATACCTGCATATGGCGAGAGAACACATGATTCAGAGCAAAATTTTTCTGGACAATGTGAATAAGCTCCTGTGGATCGAAAGGCATCCGCCGACCCGCGTGCCGGTTGAGCCCCTGCAGGTCATAGAGGAGGCCGCAACCGCAGTGAAACGAAGCAGCAGAAAGGAGATAAGCATAAAAATAAGGGAGATCGGAGAATCGGGGGCCGTAATCGCGGACGAGTTGCTCTTCGATGTATTCATAAATCTGTTCAACACTTCGGCCAGACACACACCGGGGAAGAGAGTTGAAATGGAAGTATTAATCCGAGCATCCGGGCGAAGTTCGGTCTGTTACTTCGAGGTGATCAACCGCAACGGGAGGCTGACCGAGGAGGAAAAAGAGGCGCTCTCCGAAAGGTTCATGACACCCAGCATTTCCCACGACGGCAGAGGGATCGGCCTTGCTCTGGCCAGAAAAATCGTGATCTCATATGGGGGCGACATACGGGCAGAGGAGATCGGGGGCGGCGATAACCCGGGTACGAAGTTTGTTTTTAGCCTTCCCATGGCCTGAAAATGCGGAGAAGAACGAGCGGGCGAGCCATAGCTCTTTCCCGAAAACTATAAAACCTATATTTCCCATACAGCCCAGCCAACAGAGGAGGGCCGCCCAGCCCGGCGGCATTGTTTATAAAGACGGACAGGGAAGAATATGGCAAAAAAAGGAAAGACCTACGACGGAAGGTATTACTGCCTTGAATGCGGTTCCGAAGCGACCGAGGAGGATAAGAAATGTCCCTCGTGCGGTCAGGAGTTCACCGAAGAGGTAAAGGCCTTTAACTGCCCGTCCTGCGGTGCGCCGGTGGAATTCGGGAGCAGGGAGTGCGAAAACTGCGGTAAGAAGTTCAAGATAGTTCAGCCTCAGAAGAAAGAGGAGCCCGCTCCGGTGGTCCCGGGTGACGAGGAATTTTTATCCAGACTTCTCGACTGGGGAAGAAAGAAGTACGAAAAGGAGACGGAAGAGGACATAGAGGAGAAAAAGGAGGCGGAGCAGGTATTCAAGGTGATAGTCGGAGCCACACCGGCCCCCGAGGACAAAAGCGCTATAGAGGGGCTCAAGAGCACGGCCGACGAGCGGGATAAAATAATAAAGAGAGAGGAGGAGATAAGCAAGATCGCCGAGCCTCTCTACAACCTCATAACCTCCAGAAAGAAGGCCATAGAGGAGGCGGAGAACCAGCTTATGGAGCTGCGGAAGAAACTGGAGCAACTCAAGGGGAGCAAGAAGGACAAGGACGGGAAGAAGAGGAAGGAGATCAAGAAGAGGATAAAGAAGCTCGAGAAGGAGAAAGAGGACCTCGAGAACATCGAGAACGGGATCAAGACCATCGAGACCGTGTTCAAACAGCTCATGCTCGCCCACGAGAAGCAGCTGAAGGAGAAGGAGGCAGAGCTGGAAAAGCGCCTCAAGGAGTTCCGAAGGGAGATGGAGCGGAGGCAGAAGGAGAAGCTCGCCCTGAAGAAAAGGGAGGAGGAACTGAACAGGCGGGAGAGGGAGCTGGAGAAGAGAGTCGCGGAGATCGCCGAGCGGGAAATGAAGCTCGCACAGAGGGAAGAGGAGCTGAAGGCGGAGCTCGAAGCGCTGAAGAAGGACAGAAAGACACTGCAGGAAACGGTGGAGGCGGAGAAGGAGATCGAGGAGGAGAGCGGCTTCACCGAGGAGGAGAAGGAGAAGTGGCTTGAGGAGCAGAGGAGACTGCAGGCGGAGATCTTCCAGCTGCGCAGCGGAGAGGTGGCGGAAGACATCGAGGAAGGGGACATCGGAGGGCTGGACAGCGCGCTTCAGGAGAAGATAAAGAAGCTGGAGGCCGAACTGGTCATGGTCCAGGATGACAGAGAGCTCATAAAAGAGCGGCTGGAACAGGCCGAAGCGGTGGAGGAGGAGGTCAGAAGAATACTGAAGATTCTGGACGACCTGCTGGAGAACCTGCCGGACGATATAATAGAGAAGTTCGCAAAGTCCGAGGATTTCAGGCTTTACGAGAAGATACTTGACAGATACGGAATTTAGGAGTAATTAACATGGGTCTGAGAGATAAGGCTAAAAAAACCCTGGAAGAATCCGATGAGGAGAGGCCAGAGGAGAAGAAGGAAGAGGAGGTTGACCAGTTCCTCGAGGAGCTCATCGCGCAGGGCATAGAATCGCAGAAAGAGGAGGAGACCGAACAGATCGAAGAAGAGGAATCGGAGGAGCCGGCCCCATCGGAGACGGAGGAGAGCGCAAAAGAGAAGATGGGAGAGGGGTTCGACCTGGCCAATCTCGACGAGCTCATAAGGAGGGCAAAGGAGCTGGAGGACAACAAGGAAGAGGTCGAGAGGCTCCGCAGGGAGCTGGAAAAGAGGGAAGAGGAGATAATAAAGAAGGAGAGCGAGCTGGAAAAGCTCGCCAGCAGCGTGGAGAAGGGGAGCGCAGAACTGAAGACGCGGGAGGAGGCCGTAGAGCGCGAGAAGAAAGCGGCGGAAAACGAGGGGAAGAGGCTCAAAGAGCTGGAAAAGAAGATCGAAGAGGACCGAAAAGCGGTGGAGGCGCGGGAGAGCGACATAGAGAAGAAAGAAAAGGAACTGAAGGAGAAAGAAAAACAATACAGGGCCGAAGTGGAAAGAGAGCTGGAAACGCGCAGGAAGGAGGTCGAGAAGAGGGAGAAAGAGCTGGAAAAAAGGGAGAAGGAGTACAGAAGCAGCATCGAGAAGGAGTTCGAAGAGAGAGAGAAGAGGATAAAGGAGAGGGAAAAGGAGCTCGATGCCTCTGAGAAGGAGATAAGGTCGAAGGTGCTGGCGGACTTCGAGAAGAGAGAGAAAGAACTCAGGAAGAAGGAAGAGGAGGCCGCAAAGAAGGAGAAGGAGCTCGGAGCCCTTGAAGATAAACTGACCCGGGAGCACGAAAAGCGCACCAAAGAGCTGGAAGAGCGACAGAAGAAGGCTGAGGAGGACCTGGCGGCCAGAGAGAAGGAACTGGAAGAGGAGAAGAAGAGGCTCGAGAAGGAGAGCAGGGAACTGAAAGAGGGAATAGCCGCAAGGGAGAAAGAGCTGGAGGAACGGGGAAAGGCCCTCACCGAGAGCATTGAACAGAGGGAAGAGGAGATAGAGAAACGGGCGGAAGAACTGGCCAGAAAGGAGAAGGAGTTGGAGCGGATAAAGGCGGGAATACAGCTGAACGAGAGCGAGATAAGCGAGAAGGAAAAACAGCTCATGGAGATGGAAGAAGAGCTGGATAAGAAGCAAAAGGAACTCGAGAGCCGGGAAAAGGAGATTGCCAAGCAGGAGAAATCCCTGGAGAAGAGGGTTAAAAGCGCCGACACACGGGATGAGAAGCTGAAAGAGAAGGAGAAGGAGATCTCGGAACGGGAGAAAGAGCTCAAGAAACTGGCAAAACAGCTCAAGAACACGGAAGGAGAGCTGGAGGTCGAGAGGGAGAGGTTGAAGGAACTGAACGAGGAGCTGGAGGGGCAGCGGAAAGAGCTGGAAAAGAGGCAGGCGGCAGTGGAAGAGGACGAGAAAAGGCTCCGAAAACTGGAAAACAGACTTGCGGGCGACAGAAAGAAGTTCGACGAGGAAGCGGCGGCGGAACGGGAGGAACTGGCCGCACGAAAGGAAGAGATCGAAGCCAGAGAGAAGGAGTTGAAGGCACTTCAGAAAGAGATTGAGGCCTCGGAAAAGGAGCTGGCCCGGGAGAAGAAAGAGCTGGCCCTGAAAGAGAAGAGGCTGGAATCCCTCAAAGAAAGGCTCGATAAGAGGGAGAAGAAACTCTCGGACAGGGAGAAGGAGATCGCTGCTCTGGCCGAGGAGGTCAGGAAACGGGAGAGAGAGGCGTCCGACACGCAGGAGCTGATCGAACGCGAGAAAGCCGAGATGGAGAAGCGCAGAAAATCGCTCAAGACAGAGGTCGAAAGGTTCAGAAAGGAGAAGGAGGAGACCGAAGCTGAGCTCAAGGAGCTGAGAATCGCACTGGAGGAGACCGAGAGCGAACTGAACGAGAGGGAGAGAGAGCTGGACAGCATCAGGGTCGAATTATCCAGAAAGGAAGGAGAACTGGGCGCCAGAGAAGAGGAGATATCGAAAGAGGAGGAGCGGCTGAAGGAGGAGAGAGAGGCCCTCGAAAAGGAGAGGGCCGGAATCTCGGAGAGAGCGGAGGCGGTCAGGAAGCAGGAAGAGGAGATAGGAGAGAAAGAGCGCGACCTGAAAGCCCGTGAGGGGCGCGTGGAACAGATGCTCAGCGCCATTACGCGGCGCGAGAAGCAGGTGGCCGCCAAGGAGAAGAACCTGTCGTCGGAAAGGCGCTCCCTCATGGAAGAAAAGGAGAAACTGGACGACGGGTGGAAGAAACTGGGAAGGGAGGCCAGCAGGCTGGAGGTCCTTCAGAAAGAGATGGATGACAGGGAGAACCACCTCAATGCGCTGGCCGAGGAGCTGGAGGAACAGAAGAAGGAACTGGACGCCCGGCGTAAGGAGATCGACGATATACGCTTCAACCTCAAGGCCAAGGACGAGGAGCTCGACAGAGGGCTCGAGAAACTGAGCGGCGACATGGAGGAGATCCAGATAAGGACCGACCTTCTGCTGGAAAGAGAGAACGAACTCAGGCAGATGGAGAGCGAGCTTGAAGAGAGGGCGCAAAGGCTCGCCGAGAAGGAGGCGGCGCTCCGAAAGGAGGCCGAGGAGATGAAGAGGCTCAAGGAGGACATCCCCCAGAGGCTGGCGGCGCTGGAGGAGAAAGAGAGGCTGTTAAGGGAGAGGGAGAACGATGTGGCCCGCCTCCAGAAGATGCTGGACGATGAAATGGAAAGGAGGAAGGAAGAGGAGGAGATGCTCCGGCAGAAGGAGGAAGAGCTGGAGGAGATCAAACAGAGCGCCCTTGCGCTGATGAGATACTCCAAGAGCGTGGAACAGAGAAGGAACAGAGAGCTTCTGGAGAAGATACAGGAGGAGAACAGGCGCCTTGAGGAGCAGAAGAAGGCCCTGGAAGAGGAGCTCGGACAGAAGGAGAAGCGGCTGAATTCTCTGGAAAAGGAGATCAAAAAGAGAGAAGAAGCGACACTCCGCAGGGAGAAAGAACTGGAAAAGGCGGAGGAGCGGCTGAGAGCGGAGATGGAAAAGCTCATGGGTGAAAAGGCGCAGATTGCCGACATATGGAAGGAGATAGAGCGGCAGACGCAGGCGGTGGAGGAGATACAGAAAGAGGCGGACCGGCGCGTCGATGAGATGCTGGCAGAGAAACGAAAGGAACTGGATCTTCTGGAGAAGAGGATGAAGAAAGAGGCCGGAGAAATGAAGGCCGCGGAAAAGGCCCTGAAAGAGAGGGAAAAGGAGATCGCCGGGAAGGAAAAGGAGCTGGAAGCCCTCAGGAAAGAGCTTGAGAGCACGAAGGCCGAGATGAAGAAGAAAGAGGAGCAGATAGCCCGGAAAGAGAAGGCGCTGGAGGAGAGAAAGGAGTACCTGGAGCGGATGAAGGAGCAGCTGACGAGCCTTCTCTGAGGCTACTCAGAAAACCAGGCCGTGCTGAATTCTGGCCGCTTTTACCGTATTTTTCATAAGCATGGCGATGGTCATGGGACCCACACCGCCCGGTACGGGAGTGATAAGGGAAGCGACCTCACTCACCTCTGCGAAAGCAACATCACCTACGAGCCTGTGCCTCTTCTTTGAGCCCTCCGGTCTTTCCGACTCGGGAATGGGGACCCGATTGATCCCCACATCTATCACAACCGCCCCGCTTTTCACCATATCCGCCGTAATGAACTCCGGTCGGCCTATAGCCGCTATGAGTATGTCCGCCTGAGAGGTGATATGAGCCAGATCCTGCGTTCTGGAATGGGCCACCGTAACCGTGGCATTGCCCCCATCCCACTTCTGCATGAGAAGCGCCGCCACTGGCTTCCCCACGATATTGCTCCTCCCCACCACAACAGCGTGCTTTCCGGCAGGCTTCACACCGCTGCGGAGAAGAAGCTCGATTATGCCGGCGGGAGTGCACGAGATCATCGCCTTCTCCAGCTCGCCTGAGAACATGAGGCCGAGATTTATCGGATGGAAGCCGTCGACATCCTTTTCGGGAGATATGGCGCGAATGACCTTTTCCTCCGAGATATGGGGCGGGAGCGGGAGCTGAACGAGGATACCGGTGATCCCGTCATCGGCGTTAAGCCTGTCTATAAGGGAGAGAAGTTCCTCCTCCGGCGTGTCTTCCGGCAGGGAGATGTGTTCGGACTCCATTCCCGTTTCCGCACACGCCTTTATCTTGTTCCTCACATAAACCTTGGACGCCGGGTTGTCACCGACTATCACCGTAGCCAGCTTGGGCACTATGCCGCGAGCCGACAGCTCTTTTACCTCCTCCCGTACCTCGTCCTTTATCTGCTGGCTTATGGCCTTTCCGTCTATCACACTGGCTACCATGCTGTCCACTCCTAGAATGATGTTTTATGTGGGCCCAAAGAGATTTGAACTCTTGACCTCCCGGTTATCAGCCGGGCGCTCCAACCTAGCTAAGCTATGGGCCCGTTGGGACTTGCTGGGGATAAGAGAGGTTGTATTTAACAATAATGGCGTATGGCCCGATCAGTAGTCAATGCTTATGCCGAGATTCGTTATGAGCTCCTTGTAGCGATTCCTTATGGTCACCTCGGTCACTCCGGCGACCTCTGCGACCTCCCTCTGGGTCCTCCGCTCGTTCATGGTTATGGAAGCGATGTAAATGGCCGCAGCCGCAACCCCAGTGGGCCCCCTCCCGGAGGTGAGTTCCTTCTGAGCCGCTTCCTCCAGAATCCTCATGGCCTCCATCTGGACCCTGCCCGAGAGCTTGAGCTCGCTGCAGAACCGCGAAACATAGTCCTGCGGCCGGGTAGGCATCAGCTTCAGCTGAAGGGCGGAGGATATGAAACGGTATGTCCTGCCGATGTCCTTCTTGCTCACCCGGGTGGCAGACGCAACCTCATCCAGCGTCCTCGGAACATTCAGCTGCCTGCACGAGGCGTAGAGCGCGGCGGCCACCACGGCCTCTATGCTCCTACCCCGGATAAGGTTCTCCTCCACGGCCTTGCGGTAAAGCATCGCCGCGTTCTCCCTCACATTTCTGGGAAGCCCCATGCTGGACGCTATCCTTTCCAGCTCTCCGAGTGCATAGGCGAGGTTCCTCTCGGCGGCATTGGAGATGCGTATCCTCTTCTGCCACCTCCGAAGGCGATACATCTGCGCACGGTTCTTGCTGGGTATGGCGTTCCCGTAACTGTCCGTGTTCTTCCAGGAAATCTCAGTGGAAAGGCCCTTGTCGTGGATGGCGTAGTTCATGGGCGCACCGGTTCTGGCCCTCTTCTCCGCCTGCGTGCTGTCAAAGGAGCGCCATTCCGGCCCCTCATCGATGAATGTGTCGTCTATAACGAGGCCGCAATCCTCGCATATGAGCTCGCCCCGATCGTAGTCCATGCGGAGGTTCTTACTGCCGCACTCGGGGCACACCTCTATGGTTTCCACCGTTGGTTTCTTTCTTTTCTGCATAATCTCCCCCTGATTAAAAGGTCAGCCGACGAAGACCTTCTGATTCAACACGGAGTTCAGGTTAAGACCGCTCTCCGGGATGACGAGAACATAAGGAGAATCCACCGGCCCGAACACGCGTTTTATGCGGCCGATCCGCCTTTTTCTGCCATCGAAGACCGTTCCCCGCCGGGCAGTGAGCCTATCGGCTTTAACGAGAATTTCGCCTGTGCGGGTAATATCCTGAACCACTCCTAGGGTCTTCATTTCCGGTCCCCCTATTTAATCTTTGTGTTACATAGGGCACAAGTAGTATATATAGTTTTCGCAAAGTGGTTATATATGTACCATCGGGCACGCGAGAGGAAAAGTACTTATCATAGAAAGGACATACGACTATCATGTACCGCATCCCGGGGGAGGACGATGTGGCCAGGGCCATCTCATATGTTCTATCCAGATACGGCACCGTGAGGTCTCAGGAACGCCTGGCCCGAATGGTGACCAGAGTCCTCGGAAGCACCGGGACCGATTACAGGGTGAGCGGTACGAGAGTAAGGCTGATAGCGCTGAAACACCGGGTGGCGAAGGTGACCGTGGAGACAAGGGAGGCCGAGAACACCGAGCTGGACATACACTGTCCCGTCTGCGGCACCATGATGAGCGAGGTCAGGAACAGAACCCTCGACGGAAAGACCACCGTCATAGGATACGCATGCCCGTCCTGCTCCTACCGCACGGGGAATCTGCCGAGGAGGCCGCAGCGATACATATTCTCCCCAATAATGAGCCGGAAGAGGGGCGGGGAAGAAAGGGCATAAAGATAATATATGGGGTTGCAGTTGGTGGAGCGATGCCTGATAGGAAGAGTGCGGAGATCAGCGAAAAATACGCGGAACTGAGCAGTATTCTGGCCAGCGAGAAACCCGGCGGCGAACTTGTAGAGGTACCGAGGGACTTTTACACGGACCTCCGGGAGCTGGTGAACGATCTGGAAGCCATGCTCAATCAGGAGCGGGATCGGGGGCTGAACAAGAGGGCCGCCAGACTTCAGGACATGCTCGACAACATCAGAAAGCACTCGGAAAAGTTCTACAGGTTCAGGGTAAGGAAGATATTCCGGCTCGCCCACAACAGCAGCGGGGGAGGGATAAGGAAAAAAGGGCTGGCCGTTGAAGAGATAGAGATGCTTGAAGGCTTCCTGAGGATTCTCGACCGCTATTCCTACCTTGCGAACTTCAGCAGGGATGAAAAGGAGATCGTCCGTGAGATAAAGGAGAGCATGGCCGCGGAGGAAGTGAGAGAGAGGCGGGAGGAAAGGGAGAGAAGTGCGGAAGAAGGAACGCCCTCTCCGGAAGATAGGGAAAAAATCGGACCTCAGGAAGAAACGGAGGAAGATTCCGCACCCAGCTCTCCGGACCGCCGGGAAAAGAAGACAGAGGAGGAAAGAAAGACCAGCGACATCCTGGAGCTACCGATGACCGAAAAGGGGGAGTACAGCGAGGAACTGCCGGAGAAGACCGCCCTCGTGCGGGTCCTCTACGACCTGCCGGACATTGCCGGTGCAGGGATAGATTACCGGCTCAAACTGGAGGATATCGTGGTGCTTCCGGACATCATGGCCAGAGTCCTTCTCAAAGGGGGGAAGGTGGAGCTCATAGCCTATAATTTGTAGAAATCTCCCGGAGCGTTTCTTTCGGCGACGCTGACCATCGGAGTCCCCTGTCCGTCGAGCTTCGCATAGCTTCGGATGGCGCTCATGGCGATCTCCGGCGTATTATTGTTCTCACTAAGATGGGCGAGAAGGACATACCTCGTCTCTCTCGTCACGAGCTCGCGCAGCGTCATGGCGGAAACGCAGTTCGACAGGTGTCCCACAGGGCCCATGATCTCCTCTTTAACGCTCCTCGGATACGGGCCGTGCCTGAGCATCTCCTCATCGTAGTTGCTCTCCAGAACAATCATGTCAGAGCCCTTCATGGCGTTCCTCAGAGGAAGGGGCATGTGGCCGAGGTCCGTGGCGACCGAGAGTCTTTTCCCGCCGGGGAAACGGATGACGAAAGCGGATGGCTCCACCGCATGGTGAGGCGTCGGAAGCGCTGTAATCTCCACACCGTCCACGAAAAACGGCTCGTTCTGTACAAAGGTCCCGCGAACAGGTATGTCGCCCACCCGATTCTCGGAAATGATTCGCTGGCAGGTCCTCCGTGTGGCCATAATCTTCAGGCCGCTCCTTCTGGAGAGCACCCCCGCCCCCCTGATGTGGTCTATATGCTCGTGAGAGATTACGGCCGCAGAGATCTCGGAGATGTCGTAACCGACGGAGGCGAGCCTCTCCCGTATCTGCTTCGCCGAAATGCCCGCATCAAAGAGGATGTTCGTCCCCTCGTAGGAAACAAGCAGAGAGTTCCCGGAACTGCCGCTGGCCAGAGTAACCACTGAGGCTACGCTCATTTTCATCCCTTCTTATGAGGTGTCAGGCACGGCGGAGTGGACGCTCAGAACCGCTGACGGTTTATCCACGGCTTAGCTCGACCCCGCAACCCCGTGAGCGGCGGCAGTCCATGGTAAGGCTGCTCCCGTCAGGGCCTGACCCGGTTCCCATGGCAGAGGTGGGATTGCCGCCCTCCGGCTGCAATCGGCCACCACCTCCGACCCCACAGGACAGGGTCTCACAGCGGCACCGTGGGCCGTCAGAAGCCTGATTACGCCGCCTCCGCCTGTCGCCCCCACTATTGACGGTTTTGGTGTATAAGGAGACGCCAAATCTCCCGGCCTAGCCTGACATGATGATTAACGGGATGCAGTATTTAAGGGTAATGGATTGAAAGGCACAAACCTTTTATCAATGGGCCTACATTTACCGCCCGATAACATGGACAGAATAGAGATTTTCCTGAGAGTCTGTCTCGCCGGTTTCTCGCTGCTGCTGGTGGCGACCTCGGCCCTTGCATACTACCGGGTAAGGAACATCAGGCTGCTGTTTATCACGCTCGCCTTCGGTTTCTTTCTGGTAAAGGGGCTCCTGCTCACCATTTCCATATTCCTCTGGCAGTACGAGGACATACTGGGCGAGACGGAGAGTGCCCTGCTGCTCGACTTTGCTGTTCTGGCAATGCTCTACATGTCGGTGGCAAAGCGGTAGTGTTTCGGAGAGATGAGAATGAAAGAGGACGCCCTGGAACTGGAAACCAGACGAACCATATACGAGTACATCGCGAAGTATCCCGGCACATACCTGAGGGCCATAGAGAAGGCCACAGGGTTTCAGATGGGCCTGCTGGAATACCACCTTCAGTATATGGAAAAGCACGGTATCCTTTCCACGGAGGACGACGGCTACCGGAAGAGGTACTTCGTAAAGGAGGAGGTGCAGTATCTGGACAAGGCTGTCATATCCATCCTCCGTCAGAAGACTCCGAGGGAGATAATCATTTACATAATGCTCAACAGAAGGGCGTCGTTTCAGGAGATACAGAAGGAGATGCAGATCTCCAAATCCACCCTGTCGTTCCACCTGAAAAAGATGACAGAGAACGATATGCTCGTGGTGGAGAAAGAGGGGAGGCAGAACATCTATTCCGTGAAGGACGAGGAGAGGGTGGCCAGAGTCCTCATAACATACAGGCAGTCATTCCTCGACAGCGTGGTAGATAGGTTCGTGGACGCATGGCTGGAACTGTGAGGCGGATAAGATGGATAAGAGAGCGGAAGATCTCAGAAAAGTCATGGTGAAGAGGCTCGAAAGGGAGGGATATTTGAAGAGCGAGGCGGTGAAGAAGGCCATGCTCGAGGTCCCCAGGGAGATGTTCGTCCCGGAGGCGTACAGGGACTACGCGTATATGGACACGCCTCTGAACATAGGGCACGGGCAGACAATATCGGCACCGCATATGGTGGCCATGATGCTGGAACTCCTCGACATCGGAGAAAATGACATAATTCTCGAGATAGGCGGAGGCCTCGGCTACCATGCTGCGGTGGCATCCAGAATAGCGCGAAACGGGAAGGTTTACAGCGTGGAAATCATCCCCGAGCTCGCAAAAGAGGCGGCGAGACGCCTTGAAAAATGCGGTTGCGATAATGCGGAGGTACGGATCGGGGACGGAGGCGAAGGGCTGCCGGAAAAAGCCCCCTTCGACAGAATATTCATGGCCTGTGCGGCTCCCGCCATACCGGAGCCTCTTATGAATCAGCTGAAAGAGGGCGGAAGAATCGTTGCGCCAGTGGGCGACACGGAGGTTCAGACCCTGATTCTGGGCATAAAACAGGGGGGAAGGTTGATAACGGAGCGCCACGGATACTGCAGGTTCGTGCCGATGAGAGGGAGATGGGGGTTCGACTACCGGAGCACATGATCGATGACCCTGCGAAGGTCCTTCTCCTCCACCACGGCGTCCGCTTCTCTCCTCACCACATCGTCGTCCGGGTTGAACGCGATTCCGAGGCCGACCTCCCTGAACATCGAGACATCGATGTAGCTGTTCCCCACGGCGAAGGCCCGCTCTTTCTCCACACCCAGCTCATCGAGCAGATTCCTGACCACGCTCCCCTTGTCGTTAAGAGGGACATTCAGTATTCCCTCTCCGGTAAGATAGCCCTCCTCGTTGGTCTCTAGGCCGTTGGCAAGAACGATGTCTATTCCGAGCCTGCGGGCAAGCGGTTCCGCAATGCAGAGAAGGCCTCCGCTCACTATGGCGGTCCTGATTCCGCTTTCCCTCAGCCTGCGAAAGGTCTCATCCGCCCCGGGCATGAAGGTGGCACGGGAAACGATCTCCTTCATCCGATCTATGTGCAGGTTCGGAACACGCGCTTTCCAGAGGGCGATATCCCGCCTCATGAACTCGAAGTCGTCTATCCTGCCCTCTATATAATCCCTGACCGAGCGCTCGTTGCTCACACCGAAGTGGTCGTGTATTATGACCCAGGAACTTATCTCCTCTATCAGAACGCCGTCCATGTCGAATATACCCAGCGAATAGACCATATGGCCGCATAGCAAAGTTTCATATATAAAGAGTTGCCTTTATGTTACGATGATAACCATCGTGGGCGTCGGCCATGTCTTCGATCTCAAGCAGAGGATTCGAGAGGTCATAACAGAGCGGAGACCGGATGTCGTCTGCGTGGAACTGGACGAGGGGAGATATAGGGCGATGAAGCACGGCTCCGAAAAGGGGAAGGTGCCGCTGACATACCGGCTGCTGGCCAACTTCCAGAACAGGATGGCGGGAGAGTACCAGAACGAGCCGGGGAGCGAGATGCTCACGGCCATAGAAGTGGCGGACGAGATAGGGGCCCGGGCGGAATTCATAGACATGGACGCCATGTCGCTCTGGAGCAACCTCAGGCACTCCATGCCGTTCCGTGAGAAGGTCAAACTTCTATTCTCCGGTTTTGCCACCATATTCACCAGTAAAAAGACGGTGGAGCGTGAGCTGGAGAACTTTCAGGACCACGAGGAGGAATACATGGAACTGCTTGGAGAGGAGTACCCCAGCATGAAGAAGGCCCTTGTGGACGACAGGAACACCTACATGGCCATGAAGATACGGGAGATGACGAAGTTTTACAGGAATGTCCTCGTAATAGTGGGGGACGCCCATGTCTCGGGAATCGTCAGAATCCTCGGGGGGCGGGACATAGAGGTGATAAGACTGAGGGAGCTTCAGAAAGGGAGAGACAGTGAGAAAAGGGAGAACGGAGAGGTCACCGTATCATTCACCACGGAAGTATGATTACGGGCAAAACTATTATATAGCCTTCCATTACCTTCATACATGCGGTTCAGCGTGGTCATCATAACCAGAGACGCCGAGGTTTACATAAAGGACGCACTGGACAGCCTTATCTTCCAGTCCAGACAGCCGGACGAGGTCATCGTGGTGGACTCCAGCAGCACGGATCGAACCCCTGACATAGTGAAGAAACACGCTGAGAAGTATCCGTTCATAAAACTCTACAACTGGGACGGCACCAGAGGAGAGAGCAGGAACTACGGGGTAAAGGTTGCCACCGGGGATATCGTGGCCTTCGTGGACGCCGATGTCATAGTCAATGCCTTCTGGGCCGAGGAGATGCTGAACTGCTTTGAAAGGGAGAACGCGGATGTGGTGGCAGGCAGGGAGATACGCCTGGGGTACTCCGGTTTCACCAAACTCAAGCGCGTGGGGATGCTCTACAACGGAACAGATGTGACATACCCCAGCGTGAACCTCGCTTACAGAAAGGAGGTGTTCGAGGCCATCGGCGGTTTCGACTCCTGGTTCAAGGAAGCCGAGGAGGTGGACCTGAACTTCAGGGCGGTGGATGCGGGATACAAGCTCGTTTACTGCGAGAAGGCCATTGTCTATCACAGGGTAAGGGAAACCATAGCGGCATTCGTGAAGCAGGCGTTCTGGTACGGATACGGCAGGAAGGAGCTGACGCTCAGGCACGGAAAGCTGTGGAGCACCTACGACCCGATCCAGATGCTGAAGGTGAGCGAGGAGGAGTCCATCTGGAAGATAATCCGGCTGGGAATCGCCTTCTTCGGCTATATGTTCTGCAAATTCACGGGAAAGGCGAGCAAGGAGCAGAAGGAAAGGCTCAGGAAATCGAACATGAGCTCCAGATGATGCCACAATCTTTAATAGGAACCGGGTTTTCCCCTTATATATTCTATGAAAAGAGGCGATAACATGAGGGCCGTAGTAACAGGAGGAGCCGGCTTTATCGGGAGCCATATCGTGGACTACCTGATGGAGCGGGGCCACGAGGTAACGGTTATAGACAACATGCTCACGGGACATCCGGAGTTCATACGCCACCATCTGGACGACAGGAACTTCACATTCGTAAGGATGGACCTGCACAACTTCCGCGGGATAAGAGAGGTGTTCGAGGGGAGGGACATCGTCTTTCATCTGGCGGCTAACGCGGACATAAGGCGCGGACTGGAGGACACATACAGGGACCTCGACCGGAACCTGCTCACCACCTACAATGTGATGGAGGCGGCCAGACTGAACGATATAAAGGAGGTCGTCTTCTCCTCTTCCTCGGCGATATACGGCGAGGCGAAGGTGATACCCACCCCCGAGGATTATTTTCCCATTCAGAACTCGTTCTACGGGGCCTCGAAACTCGCGGGAGAGGCGTTCATAGAGGCTTTCTCCGAGGGATACGGTATAAAGACATGGATCTTCAGGTATGTTTCCATAGTGGGGGAACGGCACCCTCACGGGGTGACATTCGACTTCGTCAGGAAACTGCTGGACAACCCGAAAGAGCTGGAGATACTGGGGGACGGAACCCAGAGGAAATCGTTCCTCCATGTTGACGACCTGGTAGATGGCATAATGTACGCATACGAGCATGCAGGCGACAGGGTGAACATATTCAACCTCGGGAACGAGGAGTACACCACGGTGAAGGATGTGGCCGACATAGTGACCGACGAGATGGGGCTGAGCGATGTGAAATACAGGTTCACCGGCGGGGACAGAGGATGGGTGGGGGATGCCCCCATGGTCTTTCTGTCCATAGAGAGGATGAAGAAGCTCGGCTGGAAGCCACAGATATCCATCGAAGAAGGGATAAGAAGAACGGTGAGGTGGCTTCTGGAGAACCAGTACATATACGGGTGATGCCGTGAGCGTGGAAATGCCCAAGGCGGTCATTCTGGCAGGGGGCCTCGGCACGAGGCTTAGAGAGGTGACGGAGGACAGGATTCCGAAGCCCATGGTGCCGGTGAACGGGAGGCCGTTCCTCCACCACCTTCTGCTCCACCTGAAAAAGAACGGAATAACCGAGGTGCTTCTCCTGGTGGGCCACCTGTCCCATCAGATAGAGGAGTACTTCGGCACCGGCGAAGGGATAGGTATGCACATAGAGTACTCAGTGGAGCCGGAGCCCATGGGGACCGGCGGCGCGGTGAGGCTGGCAAGAGAGAAGATAGACGGCCCCTTCATACTTATGTACGGAGACGACTATACCCCGTATCCCATCTCCGAGATATACCGCGCCTTCCTTGAAAGTGGAAAAAAGGGGCTGATAACGGTCTATACCGGAAACGAACTGGACGCCCCCCCAAATGTCAGGACAGAGGAGGACAACGGCGTAATAATGGTGAGGGACTACTGCAAACGGGAGGTCCACCCGGGGATGAACGGCATAGAGGCGGGGGTGAGCGTGTTCAATCCATCAGTGCTGTCCATGCTGGATCAGGAGAAGTTCTCATTCGAAGAGTATATATTCCCCCGGCTCATACAGGACAGCGAACTGGCCGCCTTCCTGACCGACGAGAGATTCTACGACATCGGCACCCCGGAGCGGCTTAAAATAATAGGAGAGATGCTGAATGACGATAATCAGTAGGGCCCCGGTACGGATCAGCTTCGGCGGGGGCGGGACGGACCTCGCCTCCTACTACGAGAAGTACGGAGGAGTGGTGGTGAGCGCCGCCATAAACAAGTACTTCTACACGATACTGGAGCTGAGGGAGGACGAGAGGATACAATTGATATCCTCAGACCTGCAGATAAACCTGAGCGTGAGGGATTTCTACGACCTGAAGTTCGGAGAAGGGCTGGACATACCTGTGGCGGTGATCAAGCACTTCGGGGTCGAGAGGGGGATGAACATGTTCATGGCCTCCGAGATCCCTCCGGGGACCGGGCTCGGCTCCTCCGGCGCGGTGACGGTGAACATCATAAATGTCATAAACCATCTGGAACACCTGAACATGACGAAGCAGGAGATAGCGGAACTGGCCTATCACATCGAGCACGACCAGCTAAACATGCCCATAGGGAAGCAGGACGAGTACGCTGCGGCGTTCGGCGGCCTGAACTTCATGAGGTTCGAAAAGGACGGCGTCACCGTGGAGCCCCTGAGGATAAACGACGAGGCCAGACTGAGGCTGGAGGAGGACATCATGCTCTTCTTCACCGGCAGGACCAGGCAATCCTCCAAGATCCTCAAATCGCAGGACAGCTCCTGCAAGGAGGACGAAGGAAGGGTCATAGACTCGCTGCACAACATCAAGAGCATAGCCTTCGAGGTGAAGAAGGCCCTTGAAGACGGGGACCTGAAAAGGTTCGGAGAGCTGCTGCACGAGAGCTGGGAGAACAAGAAGAGGCTGGCCCACGGCATATCCAACGAGAGGATAGATGCCGCCTACGAGCTGGCCAGAAAGAACGGCGCTCTGGGCGGAAAGCTGACCGGGGCAGGCGGCGGCGGCTATCTGATGCTCTACTGCGAGAAGAAGTACCAGAAAGAGGTGCAGAAGGGGCTTGAGGAGATGGGCATGCAGAGGATATTCTTCAAGTTCGACATGAAAGGGACACACATAATAAGCGGATAGGTGATAATGTGGATGATTACGCGTTCGAAAGAGAGTTCATAAACGGATACATAGACAGCATAATGGATGTCCTCGACCGGTTGAGGAAGGGGCAGATGGACTCGCTCCTGAAGGTGATAAAGACGCTTCGAGAGGCGAGAGAAGAGGACAGAACGGTCTTCATAATGGGGAACGGGGGGAGTGCGGCCACCTCATCCCACTTCGTCAGCGACCTTGCGAAAGGGACCATAGTGGAAGGAGAGAAGAGGTTCAGGACCATCGCCCTCACCGACAACATCCCAATCATAACCGCCTGGTCCAACGACTCGGACTACTCGGACATATTCGTGGAGCAGCTGAAGAACCTTCTCCGGCCGGGCGATGTGGTGATCGGCATAAGCGGGAGCGGGAACTCGAAGAATGTGCTGAAAGCGGTGGAGTACGCGAAGGAGCACGGGGCCACGACCATAGGCTTCGTGGGTTACAGCGGCGGAAAGCTGAAGGAGATGGTGGACATATACATTCTGGCCGACATACACTACATGCAGAAGGCGGAGGATGTGCACATGCTTCTGGAGCACATGCTGACATCGGCCATCAGGGAAAGGGACATGAAAAGGGTGTGAACATGAGGGCCGTATTTCTCGATAGGGACGGAGTGATAAACCACAACCGGGCGGACTACGTCAAGTCCCGCGAGGAGTTCGTGCTCATCCCGGGGGCGGCGGAGGCGATTAAACTGCTGAATGACGCAGGAATCCCGGTGATCGTGGTGACGAACCAGTCCTGCGTCGGCAGGGGGATAATAACCGAGGAACAGCTTCTGGACATCCACGAATACATGAAGGAACTGCTTGCGGAGAAGGGAGCCCATGTGGACGCCGTATACTACTGCCCTGACACACCCGCCCAGCAGAGCGAGTGCAGGAAGCCGAAAGAGGGGATGCTCCTGAGGGCGGCCAAGGAGATGGGACTGGAGCTGAACGGCTCGTGGATGCTGGGGGACAGCGAAAGCGACATGGAGGCAGGCAGAAGGGCCGGCTGCAAAACACACCTGATACACGAAGGGGAGACGCTCCTGCAGGTGGTGAAGGAGATAGTACTGCCAGATCTGAAGAGGGATAACATGACGGAAAAAGGGTCGGAGAACAGAAAGTTGAGGCTTTTCGGCTCCTCTGGAATAAGAGGAGTGGTCAACAAGGACTTCACAACGGAACTGGCCATAAAGATTGGAAGTGCGGTGGGGACAAGGTACGGGAGGGTGGTCATCGGCCACGACACCAGAGTCAGCAGGATAATGGTGACCAAGGCCCTCATCGCCGGGCTGCTCTCCGCAGGCGCCGATGTTACCGATATCGGCATGGTGGCCACACCGACGCTGGCCCACACGGCGGCGGACTACGATGCTGGGATCATGGTCACGGCATCCCACAACCCTGCGCCTTACAACGGCGTCAAGCTCTGGAACCCCGACGGCATGGCCTTCGACACGGAGCAGATGCTGGAGATAGAGGACCTCATATTCGGAGAGAAGTTCAGAAAGGCCCCATGGAACGAAATAGGCAGCCTTCGGACCGACAGGAATGCGGTTGACAGGCACATAAAGCACATAATATCCAGAGTCGGGAGGCTGGAAAGGGGGATGCACATAGTGGTGGACACGGGGTGCGGAGCCGCTTCCCTGACGACACCCTACCTTCTAAGGGAGATGGGGGCGAAGGTCACCACACTGAACTCCCAGCCGGACGGAAGGTTCCCCGGAAGGGACCCGGAACCTCTGGAGAAGAACATCCAATCCCTCATAAACACGGTGCGCGAGCTTGGTGCGGACCTCGGCATCGCCCATGACGGGGACGGAGACCGGATGGTAGCGGTGGATGACAGAGGGAGATACGCAGGTGGAGACGCCCTCCTCACGCTGTTCGCCATGGAATCCGCAAAGAAGGGGGCGGTAACCACGGTAAGCGCATCCATGGTGCTGGAGGATAGCCTGAGCGTTCCCGTGAAAAGAGTGAGAGTAGGAGATGTCTATGTTGCAGAGGAGATGAGGAGGCTCGGCTACGACTTCGGCGGAGAGCCCACGGGGGTCTGGATATTCGCGGATGAAAGCTACTGCCCGGACGGGGTCTTCGCAGCTGCGAAACTGGCAAGGATGGCGGAGAAAAAGCCGCTTTCGGAGATGCTGGACTCCATTCCTTCATACCCCATAAGGAGGAAGAACTTCCATTTCGAGCCGGAAAAGAGGGAGGGGATAGTGGCCCACCTGAAGAGAGAGGTCGAGGGGATAAAAGACGCTCTTATCAACTCGGTTGACGGCTATCGCATAGAATTCGACGACGGATGGATGCAGGTCCGCCTTTCCGGAACGGAACCGGTGATAAGGATAGCCTCGGAGGCGAGGACTGAGGAGCGGGCGGACGAGCTGTTCGCCGTGGTGGAGGACATCGTAAGGAGGGGGCTGTGATGGTCAAAGCGTTCATACTGGCTGCGGGTGAAGGGAAGAGGATGCGGCCGCTCACAGAGAAGAGACCGAAGCCGATGCTTCAGGTGGCGGGAAAGCCGCTCCTTCAGCATACAATAGAGGCACTGGCTGATGCCGGCGTGGAAGAGGTCGTAATCCTGACGGGCTGGAGAGGCGAGAAGATAAGGAAGCACTTCGGCCGCGGCGCCAGATTCGGAGTCAAAATACGGTATATCACGCAGGACAGGAGGAACGGCACCGGAGGCGCCGTATATCTGGCCAGAAGACTGATGACAGAGCACTTCATAGCGCTCAATGGGGATGTGCTGATAGGGAGGAGGACCGCAGCGGAGATGGCGGAACGGGCGAAGAAAGGGGTGGCTACCATATCTGCGGTCAGGAGCGAGCATCCGGAGAGGTACGGTGTCCTCGAAATAAAGGAGAAGAGGAAGAGACGCATTCTGGCAGGGATAATCGAGAAACCGGATAATCCGCCATCGGACCTCATAAACGCAGGGATATATGTGTTCCCGCCCGCGGTGTTCGACGCCATATCGAAGACAGGGCTATCCGAAAGGGGGGAGATAGAGATAACGGACTCGATCGGCCTCCTTATAAGGGGCGAAGGCGTCGGGAAAGAGGACTTCCAGATATACGAAATCGAAGAGGGCTGGATGGACATCGGCTACCCGTGGGACCTTCTGGAAGCGAATAAAATGGCGGTCCAGAGGCTTTCGGAGGAACTGGGCGAGGAGTTCTGGAGTCGTGAGGGAAAGGTCGAGGACAATGTTCACATAAAGGGGAGGGTGAGGCTCGGGAAGGGGAGCGTCATCAAGAGCGGCACATACATCGAAGGCGATGTCGTAATCGGTGAGAACTGCGATATAGGCCCCAACGCGTACATACGCGGGACCACCTCCCTCGGGAACGGATGCAAGGTCGGAGCGGCGGCAGAGGTGAAGAACTCGGTGATCATGAACGGGAGCAAGATCCCGCACCACAACTATGTGGGCGACAGCGTGATAGGAGAGGGATGCAACCTCGGCTCTGGAACCAAGGTGGCGAACCTGAGGCTGGACGACTCCCACATACCGGTCATCATCGATGGAAAGAGGATAGACACCGGCCGAAGAAAACTGGGGGTCATAATGGGGGACAATGTGAAGACCGGCGTTAACAGCGTCATAGATGTGGGCACGGTCATAGGGAGCGATTCGTTCATAGGCCCCGGGGCCAAGGCGTACGGCCACATATCCTCCGGAACGAAGATAATGTGAGCTCTCATTCCAGAACAGGGAGCTCGACGGGATTCCCTCCGCGGTCATAGGCGGCCCATGTCCCCATTTTCAGGTCGTAGGGATAACCGACTATTATGTGAACCCTGCCGAAGGATGAAAAAAATTTCAGATCTGCTTCTGAGGGATGGTAATTTCCGGAGGGATGGGAGTGGACCGAACCGACTATGCTGAAATCTATGGGGAGGTTGTAGAGGTGCATGAGTGCCTTTCTTCCGCCCGAGATCGTTCCGGGAACCATTATGAGCTCCGTTATTATCCCCCTCCTGTTGACCCTGAGCGCAGCAGCGAACTCGTTGGGATATGTGTCCCTGGACGCGGCCATGACCATCTCAATGGTTTCCCTGCGAATCCCCTTTATCTCCTGCAAGAGAACACCTAGCCCTGTATCTTCTTCCTCAGGTTGCTGTAGAAGTCGGAGTACATGCGGATGAACTCGGCAGGGCGCTCCGCCTCCGTGAACTCAAGTACCTCATCCCCTTTGAGGTTGAACTCCTCCTGCCCGTCGAGAACGAGAAGGATGGATTTGTGGTGCGGGAATGTGACCTTTATCCTGCTTGCGGCCGGTACCACCAGAGGGCGGCGGATATGCCTTGTGAATGCGGCTATGGACACGAGAACGAATGCGGAGACCCGGGGATCGACAATAGGGCCGCCGACGCTCATGGAATAGCAGGTGGAGCCTGTGGGAGTGGATATTATCAGGCCGTCCGCCCGCATCTCCTCCACGAAGACCCCGTCTATCTCCACCCGGAAGTTCCGTATCTTGGCCACCCTGTCGGTGTGCATCACCGCCTCGTTCACTGAGTCGGGAAGCCGCTTTCCGTTCAGCTCGGCTCTGAGCCTCATGCGCTTTTCGAGCGTGTAGTCCCCGCTTTCAAGCCTGCGGAGCGCATCCTCAACCTGCTCGGGCCGAACCTCCGCCATGAAGCCGAGATTCCCCGTGTTTATTCCGAGAATTCTGCCTCTGGTGTTTTGAACGGTCTTAAGAATGGTGCCGTCGCCCCCCACGGTTATTATGGTCTCGGCCTCCATCTCATGGAGAACCACCGTGTCCAGAGAAATG
Organism: uncultured Thermoplasmata archaeon; assembly: GCA_964552865.1. Lineage (GTDB taxonomy): Archaea > Thermoplasmatota > Thermoplasmata > JAJSAE01 > JAJSAE01 > JAJSAE01. Next base: position 22,464 of record CAZKII010000012.1, read on the forward strand.
GACGGATCCTCCTTCCTCATGGCCTCGAAGAGTGCGGATTCCACCACGATGTCGCCGCCGAAGAACTCCACCACCTTTCTGGAGATCTCCAGCGTATGGGGTATCTCCGGATTCGCCACTATACCGTACCTGTGCTTCATTTTCCCACCTCCAGAACCTTCTCGCGCACCCATTCCATCACCTTTCTGTCCCCCACGGCCATGACATTCTTTCGGACATCTAGGTTGAGCGGAAGGTTGAGCGGTTCCAGGGTCTCGAGATCATACACCTCGCCGCCGGCCTCCTTGAGAATGAGCTGGCTCGCCGCAATGTCCACCACCCTTATCCTCGAAGACGGGAGGTCGCACTCCAGCATGTAGGCGTCTGCGCGGCCCACTGCCACCTCGCACATTTCAAGGGATGCGGAGCCGAAGGAGCGGATCCTCCTCGGTATCCGGGCGATGTCGAAACTTCTGCGGGATGCATGGCTGCCGAGATAGGCGAAGAAGAGCGAGAGGGATGGATCGAAGGAGCGGACCCGCGCGGGAACCTCGGAATCGAAGCTCTTGCCGGCAGGGACGAAATACGCACCCTTCCCCTTCACAGCGTAATAGACCTCGCCGTTCACCAGATTCCTGACAAGGGCGTGGCTGACACCGTTCAGGTCCTTCTCGGCAACGGCCAGAGAAACGGAGAAGTAGGGGAAGCCGTGAATCGCATTGAAGGAGCCGTCAACCGGGTCCACAACGAGCCAGTGGTCGGTCTCCTCGCGGCCGACATCGGTAAAGCCGGTCTCCTCGCTGAGCATCCTGAAGGAGAGGCAGTGCTTCTCCATGACCTTTATAATGGCCTCCTCGGCCACCCGGTCTATGATGGCCGTGGGCGTGCCGTCGGCCCCGTCTGCCACCTTCATGCCGAAGGGCTCTTTCAGCTCCTTCAGCGCATTCTCGACCTGCAGGGCCGCCTCGTACAGAACCTCAATCATATCGTCCATGAGGGGATAACGGACGGGAGGGATATATAGGTTGTCAT
>CAZKII010000013.1:0-22302 GCA_964552865.1 uncultured Thermoplasmata archaeon
TCAGCGTGGATCAGAGCAGTCACATACTCTCCATCACCGCACCGGCGGAGGCGGACGGAACATTCGCATTCAGAGTGACGGCGAGCGACGGAAGCGAAACGAGCAGTACGGAGATCTACGCGGTCATAACGCCGCAGGCTACCGACGGAATCGGCGGGACGGAGGCAGGGGTCAGCCCGGCCATGTCCGATGCGGCCGTGATGGCTATAGCGCTGGCCTCATCCGCAGCCCTGGTTGGGATGCTGGTGTATCACGCCTACCAGTACCGGAGATACGAGAACAGAAAGAAGGAAGCAACGCTCTGATTCCGCAAACCCTTTCCATTTTTTATTTTGATAATCATTTATGGAAATCACCGCCGATTTTTGATTAGTATCTTATATGAAGGGGGGAGGGGATGAATGAACGGTGAGAACGGGATGTATGCGAACAGGAACCGGACCGACACCCTGCGGGAAGTCATGCGCATGTTAACGGAGGCGTTGGCGGAAAATGGTAAAGCAGGGAGGTGGAAGGTCTTCGCGGGCGCGGGAATCTACGCCGCATCGTTCGTGGCAGCAACTTTCGGAGCGAAAGGTGCAGTAATAGGACTGGTGAGCGCCCTTATCGGTTCCGGAACCATAAGTCATCACATTTCACCGTGGAATGAAACGGGGAAGGGGGAACATATCGGCATATGGCTGAACCGCAGAATCGAGGCCCCGCCCGAACCGGACAGCGAAGCACGAAGGCGTGAAGAGGAAGTCACCGAGAATCCCGCTCCCACCGAAAAAATCGAGGCGGAAGTGCTACAGCAACCGGGCGCGATTTCGAAGGAGGAAGTAACTGTACCGGAAGAAAACGAGGCAGACCCAGACATAAAGTGGAACGGGGGAACCGACAAAGATGGATACGCTTCGAGGCGCCCGCTGCTAAAGGCCTCCAGACTAAGCTTCCTGCTGTTCAACGGCAAAGAGGGAATGATAGTTGCTCTCGACCGGGACAGAAGTGAGTTCGAATGCCCCCTATGCGGAGAAACCGTTGCTGCGGGATTGAACAGGTGCCCATCGTGCGGCATCTCTTTCTCAAATCTGAAGTCAGGTATGGAAGGGATTCTCCTCCCGGACCTTGACGAATACGGGAACTCAATCCTTCCTGAGGACACACGCGTGAAAGGGATCCACTTCGAAGCGGAAGAGGGGGTGGTCACCATCTACGGAACGAGAGAGAAAAAAACGAAGAGCGGTGAGGATAGCTTCGGGGATAACCTGCTCGCAGGTATAGCGACGATAAGTTAAAGAGGTGATAGATATGATAGATGCGACACAGATATTGGAAGACGGAACGGCAGAGAAGATCCTTCTCAATGCCTATAAAAGACCAAGAACGGCAAAGCAGATAAGCGACAGCACCGGCATACCGCTGGTGGAGGTATATAAGAAGATAAGAGAGCTGGAAAAAATGGGCCTCATCGAAAAAGAGAAGAGCATAATAACCAGAGGCGGTCGGCAAAAGTCCCTATATCGTTCCAACCTGGAGGATGCCTATGTTTTCTTCGACAACGGCCGGCTCAAGGTGAGGTTCGAGGTGGCCGCGGGAATGGCACGGGCCTTCAGAAACAGGTATAAAGCCACTGTATCGCGCCTTGCGGGGGATTAGAATGGAGCGAATGTATTATCAAAAGACAAAATCATCGGAGACAATGAGCGGGGTGACTATATATAGTACTCAAAAGAATCGCATTACGAAAAGAAGAACGGGATGGTGAGAAAATGGATCCTATAGAAGCATCGAAAATAATAACGGACGAATACGCTGCAAAGATACTGGTGGCCACATACCAGAAGCCGATGACGGCCATCGAACTCAGCAGGGATCTGAACATCCCAATAGCCGCATGTTACAGAAGGCTGAAAGAGCTCGAGTCTCTGAAACTGGTGAAATGCATCGAGCGGCGCCTGACACAGAAAGGTAAGAGGATAAGCGTGTACCAGTCGCTGCTGAAAAACGCCTATATCTTCTTCGAAAACGGAAAGATAAGGGTGAGGTTCGAGTTCGCATCCGGTGCTACCGAAAACTTCGGCGGTGACTGGAAGGTGCTCGACATCCTCTGAGATCGGATTGACTTCTCCTCCCTCCTACGGCCCCGGGGGGCTTCGGCCCCCCTCTTTTTTCTCCAATATACTTGATTGAGGTACAAAAATCATCGATGATAATCAGGAGTGAAAAGTATAAATACGGATACTCCATTCCCTTCTTTGAAGGTGGAGGTAAAAGAATGGACTCGATGGAAGCGTCAAAACTGCTAACCGACAACTACTCGGCCAGAATACTGGCTGCGACCATGTATCAGCCGAGGAGCGCACAGGAAATATCTGCGAAATATGGGATCCCCATAGCCGCATGCTACAGGAGAATCAAACAGTTGGAGGATAGCGGGCTTCTGGAGTGCACGGAAAGACGGCTGAACCAGAAGGGAAAAAGGGTCAGCCTCTATATCTCCCGCCTCAAAAACGCATACATCTTCTTTGAAGCCGGAAAGATTCGGGTGAAGATACAGCTTACAAACGGAGCGACCAAGGAGTTCTCTGGCTGGGACGAGAGCGAAATTCTGAAAAAGTAAGCCCGGGCATGCGATGGGATCTAAGCAGGACTGTCAGGCCAGAGTGGGCTATGCGGTAAAACAGGTCTTTATCAAAAACGATAACGAAATGACGAGGTATATATAGAGTGATATCAGATGCATAACAGATGCATAAGCGCTCCTCTTTCTGTTTTGGAACCGGGGGCGGGATGCCGCCCCACCTTTTTTTTCAATCCGATGAGAGAGGAAAGGTGCGGAGAAAAAGCGATTATGAGATCGGGATCAATTCAAGCACTATTCCCTCGTCCTTGACCGTGGACAGAAGGCCATAAAGATGGGTGAACGGCTTTATCCCGTAAATAACCGGGGCACTGTGGATCATATCCACGACGAGATGATGCTCCGCAATGGCAGAGAGGCGGGAAAGGTGCTCGTCGTCACTGCTCACCACCATGACAAAAATTCCGTCCGACCTCTTGACCGCACCGATGTGCTCGAAGATCTGCAACGGAGCGTCCTTCCCGTAGATGGCCTGAAGAGTGTCCATCCCTATGACGGATAGGAACGGTACCTTCTTCCCCTTCAAAGAGTACTCGACGCCTTCCCAGTCGAGATCGGTCTGGACATCCTTCCCCTCCAGCCGAGTGCCGAGGTACCTGTTCAACGATTCGCTTCTCCCGTGCTCGAAGAGCTTTATGCTGTCGGAGATTCTGTCGAAAGGAATGTCCCGATCCATCCTCTTAGCGAGTTCGTCCCTGCCCATTCTTCTGGAGGGAAGCCATGAAACCCCGTGATTCTGGGATGCAAACGCTTCCACCATGCGAAATATTATCTCGTCCACATAGGCTCTTGCAGCCTCGGAAGAGACTTCCAGCAGAAATACCTCGGACGGAGAGAGACCGCCGCCGAGCACGGAATCAAGGTCGGGTGTGCCGGTGGAGTACCTGCCATCCCTGACAAACTCCCCGGACAGTTTCCATTTTCCCGGGCTGACGGAGGGGCTTTCCCTTAGAGTCACATCGCATATTCGCCCACCGGAGAGGCTGATTATGTGGCGGTGATGCTTTATCTCGTACCCTCTGAGTTTGGAGATTATTATTTCGCGATACCTTCTGCCCCTCACCTCGCTGGATTTCATATAGACAACCCCATCCCCCAGATAATCGAGATGGCTACTACTCGCAGACTCCAGAACATAAACCACATTGGTTGCGGAGTTCTCCACGAGATCCCTCTGAATGGTCATGATCAACCGGTTGGCCGGAACCCCGTATTTCTCGCTCAACGCATCAATGCTGTCGAATATGACGAGGCTGCGGCGAGGGAGGGCCCCTTCCACTGAATCGTAAGCAAGGTCAATTTCGGGCATGTCCGAGCCAAGATCGAATATGAGTGATGCCTCATCGTACACCTCGGACTCCTCCTCAATCCCCTCTATATCCCCCTCGAGCTTTTTCAGTTCGCTCCTGCTCACCGTATCGGGCATCTCATAGGAATCTCTGGAATAAAGCGTCTGCAGAAGAGAGCGGGCCGCCACCACGACACCCCCGGGTTCAGTGCGCTCCGAAATAGAGCGGAGGAACAGACGGGCGTCCATCAAAAGGCGGTTTCTATATACCCTATCTCTGAGCCACGGGAACTGCAGATAAAGAGACATGTCCGAAACCCTTGTGGAGATATAGAGGGTGTTCTGTTCCCCCTCCAGAGCCTCTATCAACTGGAGGGCCAGCGTGGTCTTGCCTGTCCCGGCCTCTCCGCGGATTATAAGAGAGTGTCCTCCGTCCATTCTGAGAAATTCAATCAATTCTTCCGGCAACTCTCCTTTCAGCGACATTCTATCGGGGGTCCATTCGCCGTCTGGTTTAAAAGTCTTTCGCATCGCTTATCAAACCTGATCTCTCAAACAACCTGCCGCGACGAGGGCGGGCGGGAGAGGAAAACACTGAGCGAGAGTCTTTCGGCGGCAGCGGAAATGTACCGCGGGATATGGAGAGAAGGAGAAGGCAAGCGCAAGCGAGAAAACTCCCCCCCACCTTCCACCGAGTCATATATGGTATTTTCCATGAGCCGGACCAGAAGGACCACGGTCCCGTAAAGGATAAGGAGGAGAAACCACGGGGGGATCTCCATAAAAGGCGGGTAGGATATGGTGAGAGAAGGGTTGAGCACAACCGGTGTCTTCACGAAAGGATAAAGAAGGTATTCCTCTCCGCCGTCTATCAGGTCAAGGGTAATATGGGAAACGCTTACAAGAATAAAAACGAGGAAAAAGCGCTGATACCTGCTATCCTTCACACCGGTCACGGCGGAATAGCGGCCCTCCGCAGCGGCGGCGACGAGAAAGAGAGCCAGAGGGACGAAGAGGGCAAAGAGGAAGTTATGAAAGAGTTTTATGTGCTCCGATGTATAGATGGGGAAGAGATGATCCGCCTCAAAGACCATATCCACAGCTACCGCTATGAGGACATAGGAGATGAACCTGTGCTTCTTCACATGATAGCCCGTGGCGTATATGGCAAGGACGGCGAAGAGATAGTGTATCAGGGGTGTCATCAGATGAATAATGACCTTCCTCCTAATTAAAAGGAGGCAGTAAAAAATCGATTGTGAATATCAGAGGAGATAAGGCCAGAAACTATATCTCAAGGGTTTCGCCGTTAATCTTCCTCACCACCATCTTGCCTGTATCCAGATAGAAAAAAACATTTCTCCCCCAGTTGCCGCCCACATCCTCGCCTTTCACGGTTATGTTCTGAAGCTTCAGGGCCTCCCTCACGCTCCGTACATTTTTCGGACCCACGGGGAGATGGTCCGAGCCTCTAGCCCTCGGGAATAATTCGGCCCCTCCCGCAAGCTTCGCGCGGAGAACAAAGGGACGGGCACCGTAAGACATCCTATTCCTTCGCTTGATCTCCTGAACCAGATAGGAAACCGCCCCATCCGCCCTCCTTGCTACCTGAGCGCCTCCCGTACCCAGCAGTTCCCGCGAGGAGGTCCGACCGGAATCCATTTCGCTCTCCTCCGTGCTACCAGGAAGGAGAACATGGGCCATCCCTCCGATCTTCGTAAACGGAGAGTAAATGGCCACGGCAACGCAGGAACCGAGAGCACGGGCGGTAAATACGGCCTCGCCGCTGTCCACATAGGCCTGAGCTATCCCGACAAAGTGCTTAATCATGGGAAACCGCCCCACCTCCTTCAATCAGGCCGTCCCGTATTCTATGATAGCTTTCGGAATCGGGCACGAAGAGAAGAAGTCCGTCGCCGTCGGCAGAGACTATTCTGGTTCTCACGAGAAACAGGGACGGAGTATCCTCGAGGGCCGAAACAAACGCTTCCTGCATGGCAGACCATGGCATATCTATAATCATGGCAGGAGGCGTGAGCGCCACATTAAGGTGAAGGTAATCGGAAAGGCGGGAGGAGACCTTGCTGGCGATTATGTTCGTAGTTTCTATCAGAACGGACCTCTCGGTCTCACTTATGTCGTCGGGGCCACACTCTTCACCGGGCTCAATGCCGAACCTGTTCAGAAGGCACCCGGCTATCCTCTCGGCGGTGCTTATATCCAGAAGGAGGAGGAGGCTTCCCCGGAGGTCCGCGTACAGCTCCACTCGTATCGCCACAAACGGTGCCTCCTTGAGGGAAAGGATCGACTGAAGACGGAAGATATCCAGGGACTCTACTCCCTCCACAGATATGGAAAGATTGTCCCCTGTGAATCGCGAGATCGCCGTAGACGCATCCCTGAAAGCCTCTCTGAAAAGGAAAGATATCTCCGATGCAACCTCTGTCTGTCCTTCATGCACTGATACCACCCCACTTCATCAAAAGCGAAAGGTCCATTACGAAGGCGACGGAGCCATCCACCATAACCGTGGCGGTGCTGAAAGTTCTGAAGGAATCGGAAAGCGATTCCACGGGCTTAACCACCATGTCGTCCTTCGAGAGAATGTTGTCCACGGGAAGAGAGAAAAGGCTGCGCCCGTGGCGCAAAAGGAGCAGAAAGCCGTTTTCCGGCAGGAGCTCCCTGTCATGCAGGTCGGGCGAGAGGTATTCAACGGCATCTATTACGGGGTAAAAACTGCCTTTATAAACCACCACATGCCTTCCGGCCACCGTGGTGAGGAGGCCGCTCCGTCTCACATCATGAACTGATAGTATACTGACAATGGCCTGGAGAGGGACAACATATCTGTTGCGGCCGATTCTGACCACAAGAGCTTCGATGATTGCGGTGGTGAACGGAAGCTTCAGCGTGATGCGAGTTCCCGCGTTAGGTCCGGTTTCTATCTCCAGAGTCCCGCCGATTCTTTCCAGTATGTGCATCACCACATCCATGCCCACACCCCTGCCGGAAACACTGGTAACCTGCTCCGCCGTGGAAAAACCGGGGCGGAATATGAGGTTTATCTTCTCCTCTTTCGACATGCTGTCGGCCTCCTCGCGACTTATCAACCCTTTCTTAACGGCGACCTCCGCCACCGCATCGGCATCGATGCCACGCCCGTCGTCCTCGACCACAAATACCGAATAGCCCCGCTCCCTCACCGCCCTCAGGGATATGTGACCCACGGGGTCCTTCCCCTGCTGCTTCCTTACTTCAGGCGGCTCAATTCCGTGATCAATCGAATTCTTTATGAGGTGGATTATGGCCTCTCCCACAATCTCGAGAACCGGGCGGTCCATCTCGATGTTGTCCCCCTCGACGACGAACTCCACCTCTTTCCCCTGTTCCCTCGCAATGCTCCGCACGATCCTCTGAAACCGCCGAAACATGTACTTGGCAGGGACAAGCCGAAGCTCCATGGCCACACCGGTGAGCCGGGAGACGATGGACTCTATGTTGCTCGCTATATCGCTCAGGTTGGGTGAATGCAGAGAAGATGCGATGGTATTCAATCTGCCCTTCTGAACCACCAGTTCTTCTATCAGGCTCTGAAGTTCGTCGAGATGGGATATGGAGACCCGCACGCTCTGGAAATCGCTGTTCTGCTTCTTCTTCAAAGAGCTCGCGCCCGCAGGCGAGCGCGTTTCGTCCCCGGATTCTATGCTCACATCGTCTATTTCGCGTATGGCAAGAACCTCCTTTTTCAACTGCTCCGGTGAAAGGCGGCTTTCCAGTATGACGGAAAGATTCCCATCGAAATTCTCCGATTCCATTCCATCCGCAGAGGGAATCACCTCCTTTATATCACCGCACTTCCTCAGCCTTTCTATTACGATGACCGCTCTGGCATCCTTCATGAGGGATTTCTCCGATATCTTTATTTTCAGCGAATATCTCCTCACATCCACCTCAGCAGGCTGCACATCGGTGTCGGACTCGACGGGGGATGACGGGGCGCTAGCATCCGTGTCGGAGAGAGAGGCGGAGGATGCAGGTGTATTCTCAAGAGCCAGGCGAGCCAGCGGCGCAGCCGAGGGAGGATATCTGGGAACGAGTCTGGCCTCGTATTTTTCCATGAGCGGCTTCACATCCACGGATATGTCCCGCCCGCTGCCGATGATGCTCTCAAGCAGTTCGTTCAGGAGGTCGCTCCCTTCCATTAAAAGCTTGAGATCACCCTCCTTCCGCTGGCCGTCCCTTATCCTGGACATCAAATCCTCCATTTTATGCGCAAGGTCTGCGGTGATATTGTAGCCCATGGTGGCAGCCATCCCCTTTATGGTGTGCGTTATCCTGAAAACCTCGTTTATGCTCTCGGGGTCCTCCGGATTCTCCTTAAGTGAAGAAAGCGCATCTTCAAGCGCCTCCAGGCTGCTCCGCATTTCGGATATGAAAAGGGCCCTGTAGCCGGACATGTCGCTCATCTGATTACACCCCGCTCACTGCCCTGCTAATCGAATCCACAACCTCTTCGGCCTTGAACGGCTTCACTATGAAGTCGCACACACCGATCTTTATGGCCTCCTTCAGGGAATCCCTGCTGTCCATTGCGGTAACCATTATTATCTTTGCAGATGGATCGGACTCGAGGATTATCCTGGCCGCCTCTATCCCGTCCAGCTCCGGCATGACTATGTCCATGGTAACGACATCAGGTTTCTCCCGAGAATAAAGGGAAACGGCTTCTGTGCCGTTGGAGGCTTCGACCACACTGTAACCTGCCTCTTCCACTATATTTCTCAGGACAGCACGCATGAACGGAGTGTCGTCCACAATCATCACCTTGGTCATACTCTGGCCTCCAGTGCCTTCAGAATCCCCTCCTCGTCCAGCAGTATCAATGTGTCCTCCTCTTTACGGAGTATTCCGGAGAACATACGAATATCGGTTCCATTCCCCACCGGGACGGGGGAGAGTTCCTCTTCGCTGTAATCCACTATGTCCTCCACCTTATCCACCACGAGCCCTATGCTCTTCCCCTCTATGTTCATCAGTATTATGTCGGTCTTCCTGCTCCCCTCTATCTTCAAAAGTTTCCGCAGGTCAATCAGGACCGTGAGCGTCCCCCGTATGTTCAGGATACCCATCACATAATCCGGAGATCCGGGGACCGGAACAGGTCTCTTGTTCTCGATGATCCCTTCCACCTCGCTCAGGTCCATCACATACCTCTCACTTCCCATCCGAAACATGAGGCCTTTTCTCGAGGCAGTCGCTCCCGTCACGGAATCACCTCCATCAGATTCCCGCCACGAAGGGATTGCCCACGGCGATAGGGTCCGTTTCTGTGGAGGGAGCAACGCCCTTCGTCGAATCGCTCTCGGCATCCACCCGTTTCAGGCTCTCAAGATAGGCGTGCAGCTCATCGCCCGCGCTTACGAGCTCCTCGGAGAGAGCGGTTATCTCCTCCAGAGCAGTGGCCTGATCCCTGTTGGTCTCCGTTATCTCCTGTGCGGCTATCTTTATCTTCTTGGTCATCTCATCCGCTTCGGGTATAAGGGATATTATCTCCGATGCTATGGAACCGAACTGCCGAATCGCATCTCCTGCCAGTGTGGTCCTCTCCTTTACCTCTACCATCAGGTCCTGAACAGTGCGAATCCTGTCAAGAACGGTCTTCATGTTGACATTCCCTGCCTCAATGACCTGTATCGTCTCTTCCATGGTCTGTGTGGCCCTTCTGAAGTTCTCCCTGTTCTCCTCATTGATCGAGACTATATCCGCCGCAGCCGATTTCGATTCCTCCGCAAGCTTTCTGATCTCCCCAGCCACCACCGAGAACCCCCTTCCGGCCTCCCCGGCTCTGGCAGCCTCTATCGCCGCATTCAGGGCGAGCATATTGGTCTGATCGGCTATGCTGTTTATAACATCCACGGTTATGCCTATACGATCCTGACTCTGCACTATCACATCCATGGAGCCACGAAGGTCCTCCAGACCCTGCGCAATCGCATCTAGGGTGTGGCGGGTCTGCGAACCGAGGTCACCGAGTTCGGTAGCCGTGGAGTGAGTGTGATCAATGGCGTCAAGAAGCTCCGAGGTGTTCTCAATCATCGGGTCGAGCTCGTCACGGGCTCCCGCGGCCAGAGAGCTAATGTGCTCCAGCAGGTTGACATCCTTCTGTATGTTCGTGCTTATGGACTGCGTCTTCGAGGTGATCTCCTCGGCTCCAGAGGTCGCTTCTTCCATGGAAGAGGCCATCTCCTCGGCATAGGAGCGAAGGCGGTCCGCTAGCCCTTGAAGGGACCGATAATTCATCTCCGTAATATGCACAAGATGATTGAAGTTCCTCATTACGGGCGCAAGTTCACCCGGGCTAATCCGCATGACCTTCGCCTTGGAAAAAGAGCCGGCACTCGCAAGCTTTATGGCAGCGGACAAATCCTCTAGAGGTACGAGGACCTCCTTGACCATACTGGAATAACAGGCATAGAGCATGAGCACGGCAGCCATCGGCGGAAGTAAAAGCAGGAGCACCGCCGCAATATCCAGCGTTCCGAGGCCGGACGATGACATCCCCAGTATACTATTAAATATCATGGCTACACCTATGTAGATCAGAAGCACAGCGGCAGAGCCGCCAAGCACCATCAACCTGAGTTTTTTTCGCAGATCCATTTTCAAATTATCACCTCGTGATAGGTAAACAGTCCCCTCGGCATATATGAACATGACCCATTGATTATCATGCATGATAACCTCTGGCACCGGTTTTTAAAGGAAAAGGCGGATTGGAAACCGATAAAAATGCAGATGAGAAGAATACCCACAGGAATACCCGGCCTCGACAATCAGATCGGCGGGGGATTCCCCGTAAATTCCACCATTATTATGCTCTCGGAGGCCAGTAACTACACGGAACTGGTCCTGCAGCAATTCATATATCAGGCGTTGATAGACGGCTCCCCGGCCCTTTACATATCCATATCAAGACCTCCCGAGGTGGTGATGGAGAGCATGAGGCTCCAAGGGATGGATGTGGACAGATACGCGAAAAGCAGAAGGCTGATATTCGTCGACCTCTGCTCGAAGGTTGACTTCGCATTCGAGGAGGAGGCGCTTCCCACCGTGGAGGAGAACATCGTGAGCATACACAATATAGACAGCCCGGAAATGGTGATGATGGCGATTAACGCAGGGCTCGGGACGCTCGGCGACCTGACCAACATACGCATGGTGGTGGACAGCACGCCCGAGATACTGGCAGGACTCGACATGATCGAATTCCTCAGGTTCTGGAGGATGGTGAGCAATAACCTCTCTCAATACGACATGAACATTCTGTACAACTATCCGGCAGGGATCAAGGACGAATACTTCAAAGCGGCGGCGCACCACGCAGATGTCATCCTCAGGCTCGTATCCACCATGGAGGGGCAGAAGATGGAGACCTACCTGTACATAGACAAAATAAGGTTCACCCCGATGAGAGCAAGCAGCAGATTCCAGCTCCATCTCGAAGAGGGGCGGGCGAAGATACTGAACTACAACAAGATCCGCTGACACCCCTGAAACAGCAAACGGCCCAAAAGACTTTTTCCGAACTCATACTCCCAGAAAGACGCGCCGATCGTTCTCAGGATCCTCTCTCAAGATGTTGAACCCCCTGCCACGACTGTCAACATGCCTTTTGAGAATCTCAAGGGAGTGGAACACCTCGAGGACCCTGTCCTCCGTGAACGGTTTGACTATATAGTCCCAGGCTCCCATTTTCAGGGCCTTCTTTATCAGATTCTTCTGATTGAGGGCGGAACAGACGATTATGACCGCGGACGGGTCCTCGTCGAATATGCGGCTCATGGCCGTTATGCCATCCATCTGGGGCATCACGACATCCATTGTGACCACATCCGGGTTCAGCTCTTTATACATATCCACGGCTTCCAAGCCGTTCCCCGCCTCCCCGACAACCCTGTGGCCGTCAGATGCGAGAATATCGCCAAGTACCTTCCTCATGAAGGGCGTATCATCTACTACAAGGACATTCATTTTCTCTCCCGTTACTCTATGGTCGCAGGAAGTATTTATTCTTTTTGCATGGTTATCAATTTTGATTTTTTCACAGCAGGGGTATATAGAATAGCTAAAGGATGGATAGGCATGGGCGATTTCGTCGGCGAAACAGACCTCAGACGGATAATTCACATAATGAGACAGCACGGCGAATCGCTGAGCGCTTACAGAGAGGGGTTTTTGAGGCGGAGGATTGCGAACAGATTCAGAAAAACAGGGATCAAAAGCGTGTCTGACTACATACACCTGCTTCGCACATCTCCGGTGGAGGCGAGAGCACTCAAGCGGGAGCTTTCAATCAATGTCAGCGAATTCTTCAGAGACCCTCCTGTCTGGGCCGCAACGCAGGAGATAATAGAAGAATTCCTGAGGAAGAGCGGGAGAATAAGTATATGGAGCGCCGGAACCGCAAGCGGGGAAGAAGCATATTCTCTGGCGATCTCCTCGGTCAAGGCCCTGAGGAAGACAGGTCGTGCACCGAATCCGTTATCGCTCCGGCGAATAAGCGTTCTGGGAACGGACATCGACAGAAATAATCTCATAGAGGCGAAAAACGGGATATATCCGAAGATTCGCATACGAAACATCTCCCCTCCGGACCGGCGATACTTCTTTACGGAGAAAGAGCCGGGCTGGTATCAGGTAAAAGAGGAAATAAGAAGAATGGTCAGGTTTCAGGCGGACGACCTCAGCAGGACGGAAGTTTCAGAGGAGATGGACCTTATACTGTGCAGGAATGTGATGATATATCTGTCCAGAGGCATGATCGAAGAGATATGGAAAAACATCCGGGACATAACCGCTCCGGGGGCCTATGTCATCCTGGGCAGATCGGAGGCGATCGTTCCGAAAGAGCGGGAATACTTCGAGATAATAGACCCGATAAACAGGATATACCGCAGAATATGAAAAACCCGACAACGGGGAGAGAAAAAAAGGGGAGGAGGTTTATCTTGATGTGTGAGGATTACAATCCGAGTCCCGCAGCGACTTCTCTGGCGGAAGCGGAGAGCGCACTGTTCTTCTGAGGATACAACAGGGGAGCCATTATCTTCCCTATGGGCTTATCCACTATCAGAGTGTAAGCGGTGCCGAACACCATGAAAACACCTGTTCCGAGAGAGGTCGCAGCCAGTACCGACACAGAATATATCGGGCTGTAACTCATGAGTACGCATATGGTAATGACCGCGTATCCCAGCATTATTCTTCTTATCAGGGTTTTCATGTTCTTCACCATATAAGCTATGGGCCCTCCTCCCTTATTTAACCTGTCATACGGATATCGGGAGTGATTTTCCCCGATAAATATCATAAGTGATAGGAGCAGGGCTATCTTTATAAAAGAACACTGTCCTTTTAAATCGAGAGATATGGTGAAGGATAAAGTAAAAGAGATTCCGAGGCTGCTCGCAGACGCATATGCGGAGATAATTCTGTCGGCCACATACCACTCCCCGAAAAGCGTACAGGAACTCACGAGAACCTACGACATTCCTATAGCAGCGTGCTACAGAAAGATACACGATCTGGAAGACGCCGACCTCATAAAGTGCGTTGGCGAGATAAAATCTCCGAGAGGGAAGGCGATAAAGCTCTACCGGGCAAACATCAAAGAGGCTCACCTCACATTCGAAAAAGGGGAGTTCAGGATCAAACTTCAGTTCAAAACGGAGAAAGAGGAGCGGGAGTGGCTCACCGTAAAACTCCACCCGCGCCCGTAAGTCGCTGTCGGTCCGGGGAATAAAACCTAATTCTCCTCCTCTTTTATGAGCTTCTGAAGCGAATGGGTGTTTCGCTGGAGATAGGCGAGCTCCTTTTTGCTGAGGGTTCTTTCGTCAACCGGTACGAGAACGATAGAATCGTGACTCATGGCCATGTCGTTTATATCTTCAATCATTCTCAGAACCGGGAAAAAACCGTTTATGTTTATCAAATACTCGATCCCCTCGAGGATTACGACGCTTCGCTTTATGCCAGCAATGAAATCGGAGACAGTCTGCTCTATCACCCTTAGCTTCTCAGGGTTTATGGTGTAACTACCGTGAATGGAGCTGAGCCAGATTACCGGAGTGGTCTGAAGATTGAACTCCTTCCGCACGGCCGCCGGGTTCTTCCTGCATATGACAAGGCCTCCCGGCCTTCCCTTCTCACAGGTTCTGCACGGACAGGGCAGCGTACAGGAGGAGCAGGAAATGCTCTCGCACACAAAACTGTCGTCCCTGTCGCAATCATAGCACCTCTTTCGAACGAGGTCGGCGAATATGCGGAAAGCGGTCTCTCCCCTCGGCTCCAGACTGAGATAGATATATCCCCACGGTATGTTCAGGGACATCTTATCCCCGGAGCTCGTGACCTCGCCCAATCGCGCATAGGGCCTTGCAGGTATCGCCTTGAAAGCCGGTTTCTTCAGTTTCTTCAGGAACCTCATGGTATCTCCTCCCTTTCTTCGTCCGAATATGACTGGACAAGCCAGATATGCATGGCCGTACCATCTTTGCCGCTCTCGACCCAGATACTTCCGTCATGTCTTTCCACGATGAGTCTGACTATAGCTAGCCCCATGGCTCTCCTTCCCGGCTCGTGTTCCCGGAACTCCTTTCTTGCATAAAACGGCTGGAATATGGACTTCCACTCGCTGCGCGGGATTCCGGGCCCGTGGTCCCGAACCACCAAATGCAGGCCTCCGTTCTCAATCTCGGCAATAACCTCAATCTCCGAACCGGGCGGGGAATAGTGGGACGCATTTTCGAGCAACTCACGCAGAGCCCTCGTAAGGAGAAGACGGTCGCCCTTCACCGTTCTAGCCCTGAGTTTCTTCCTGACCGTTTGAGACTGTTCCTTTATGGAAGGGACCTTCTCAACGGCTTCGTCCACCCACTCCTCAACCGGGAATGTTTCCATCGTAATATCATAGCCCTTCTTTTCGAGGCTGAGGAGAAGAAGGCTGTCATTCACCAGAGAGGTCAGGCGCTCCGTAGCCTTTCGCATGGCCGCAAGCCTCTCCTTGAGCTTCTCGTCCGCCCCATCTTTGAGGAGTTGCCGCTCGAGAATCTGCTGGTTCCCGTGAATGGTGGTCAGAGGGGTGCGCAGTTCGTGAGCCAGCATATGGAGCATCGCCTCCCTAGCCTCTCCCGCTCTCAGGGCTTCGTAATAGAGATGGCGGATCCTCTCCGACTTCTCCGTAATATCGTTCTGAAGTCGGGTCAGATGGGCGTTGAGAGAGGCGGAAATCCTGTTCTGCTCCCGGAGTTCGTCCATATCGGCCTTCAATTGAAGGCGCATGAGTTCGAAAGAGCGGGCAAGATCGGCCACTTCAGAGCTTCCTTCCACCTCCACTGGATGGTCCAGATCCATGGAAACCTTATCCACCTCATTCTTCAGGGAGATAATTGGATACACGATGGAATCGGCGAATACGAGCGATAAGGAAACTGCCACGATCCCTATGAAAACGGCAAACGGAAAGATTGTAAGAAGGAGTCCTGTTCTGGATCTCTCTATCTGCGAGTCGGTATAGTTCCCGAACGAATCCACCGCGGACATGAAAGCATCCTCCATAGCGTGCACCTGCTCCGCATCCACGGTTATAACGAGCATCCAGTCGGTCCCGTTTATAGGGATATATGTGATGTAAAGGCCCCCATCGGGACAGGGGCAGTACTCCTGACCGCACCCTCCGGCGGTTATGTTCTCGAGGGTCCTGTTAAAGGCATCGCTGGTGGGCTCCAGTTCTGCGATATTGACCGCGGGAATCTCATCCTCCCATGTAAGATTCTTTTCCTCCATGAGCGATTCCAGAAACGGCACAAGAGAGGGGTGGCTTATCAGATGCCCCTTTTCATCTATTATGAATGTCTCCCGCACGGGAAGGGTTGACGGAGAGGGGGTTACGAGAGATAGGCTGGAAACGGGAACATCCATCGCCACAACCCCGTATTTCTCCCCGTTAACATAGATGGCACGATTGATGGAGACCTGAAGGCCGCCCCCGGAGACGCCGTAATACACATCGGAGAAGGAGACATTGGCCGTGGAATTCAGATACCAGTCCCTCGTTCTCGCATCATAATCGCTCGCATAACCGCTATGCCACGGATAAGAGCGGTGGACACCGCTTTCGGTGGAGATGTAAAACCACAGAAGCGGAACCCCCACGCGGTTGTACATGGAAATCCAGAGGGGATCCATCAGCGCGGTGAGATTTATATCGCGGGCAGCGAGAGAGGGAGTCACCGGAGGAGAACTGGTGTTATACGGGTCCGTGTGCGGTGCCAGATGATACACGGAAGAGTCAAGAGAAATATTCTGACCGTAAAAATCGCTGTAGAAACGGTCGGACGGAGGAGAATCCTGGGTGTAACTCTCGACTCCGGAAAGGCTTATGTTCCTCTCTATCATGTACTCGATGTAATCCGCCTGAATGTCTATCAGCTCGGCGCACCTCTGAATACGGCTCTCAATGGGGGTCGCATAAGAAACCCCAAGGTCATACATGTACGAATCCACGAGGGCCGTGATGTTCTCCCGAGTCATGTTCTGAAAATCCTCGTGAAAGTCCCCGAGTCCCGTGGCCATCTTCGAATACTGGGTGTCAATGGAGATATAAGAAACATAGCTCATCAGAATGAGCGGAAGAAAGGAGAGGATCAGCGACAGGGCTATCGCCTTACTGCGAAGACCCATACCTTTCTTTCGGATCACAGATACCACCCTCTATTCCTCACAGGACGAGAGCTACACGAGGCCGGTTTTTTCAATGGCCTTCTCCACATCCGCTATGTCGAACGGTTTTTCTATGAAATCGACCGCTCCGAGCTCCTTCGCCCTGGCCTTCAATCTGTTCTGGAGAAGAGCGCTGATCACAATGATCGGGACCTTTTCATCCATCTCCCTTATCTTCTCCATCGCCGTGAGACCGTCCATTCCGGGCATTAGGATGTCCATGCTTATAAGGTCGGGCTTCAGCCGTTCGTACATCCGTATCACCTCTTCTCCGCTGGTGACCACGCCTGCTATCTCGAAGCCCTTCTCCCGGAATATGTCCTGCAGTATGTCGGATATGAACTCCGAATCTTCCGCTATCAGTACGCTCCTCATAGTATCAATCAAACTATCGTTACCGAGATAATAAAGGCTTCCAGCCGATTATCAAAAGTGATAATACAATTACGGGGCTATGACCTCTGCAAAACGCTCCAGAATCGCTCTTTCCCTGTCATCGAGTATATCGGGGTCCACGGAATATACCAGAACTCCACCGGAAGTGGTGATGACATCGGAGAGGTGGTCGAGAAGCGTTCGGACCGCATCGAAATCGTTGCTTGCAATGAGGTACTCAATGCCGTCGATGTAAACCATGGACCTTTCACCCACGAATTCGGAAACGAGGCCTGCGATTCTGTTCAAAGACTCGGGCGGGATGTTGTTGTCCCCCCTCCGTCTGGTGAGCCACACAAAGCTCGTATTCTTCAGATCGTACTTCCGCCTAATCCGCTCGGGGTTCTCTCTTGTGAAGCAGAGGCCGTAATCGAATTCCGGGCTTGACTTCAAAACATTGAACAGTATGTCGAAACCGATGTCGTGACCCTTCTCGAAGACCACATAGACTCCTCCGTTCCGAAGGGTGTATTTGGGCCGTATGGGAAGTTTTTCTTCCTGCTGGCGAGAAATCCTCATGACCGCCCCGGTCCGCGCAAGACCCACGGGCAGAATCCTCCAGCCAGTCATGCCGTACCCCACACCTGAATGATATTGCTCACGACGATCTCGTTGGTCGGCTTTATGATAAAGTCCACCGCCCCCGAATCTATCGCATCAAGGATCATCTTCTTGTTCACCATGGAGCTCATCGCTATTATCTTAACATCGCCGTCCTCCCTTTTGAGGGCGCGAACAACCTCTATGCCGCTCTTTCCCGGGAGAACCATATCCATGAAGACTATGTCCGCTCCCTTCTTTCTGTAGAGCCTCACGGCCTCTTCATAATTTCCCGCCTCGATAAGGTCCGTCACACCCACCCTCACCAGAATGTCCCGCATAACCGCCCGGAACATCGGAGAGTCATCCACCACCATCACACGCATGTTTTCACCGCCTCTCAATTCGCGTCCTGACTTATAAGAGTCTCGAAATGATTATCTCATCTGATAATCTCTTCCCTGTATGAATCCCCCGTTCCGCAGAAACCTCACGGATAATCCGAGGCATTGTCGTCCATAAGCTCATCGATCCGCCTTGCGATGACATAATCCTTCAGATTTATGCTCAGAGGGACATCGTGTACCAGTACCCAGCCGTTCTTTACCATCGGCCTCTCTTCCTTTTCGGGAGCGCTTATTTTTACCACATTTTCACCGTCCTTTATACCTCCGAATCCGGCGGAGCGTTAATATACCTCTCTAGGCCATTACCAGCCATGAGTATCTTCTTTGATTCTCTTCGGTGACTATGAAGAAAACAGATCACTTTCTCAGTCTTTTTACCGCATTGATAAGCTGTTCCATTCCAAAGGGTTTGAGCAATACCACCACATTACGGCCGGTCAGCACGCTGTCCTCCACATCATCGGCCGTTGCAAAAATCACGGAGATATCCGGTCTGATCCTCCGTATCTCCTTTATGGCCTGAAGACCGCTCATTCCGGGCATTCGGTGGTCCATTATTATCAAGTCCACTGCGCTCCCGGATTTTATCATTTCCACGGCTGAGGCACCGTTATCGAGAGAAGCAATCACTTCCATACCGGCAAGGGAAATCGTCTCCAGATAAAGCTCCCTCAGGATCTCATCATCCTCCACTATCATTGCCTTTCCTACAACATCACCCCCTTTTCAGAAGGACGACGAAAACGCTCCCTACCACCTCGCCGTCCACTTTAAAATCCTCCACCCAGAGATTGCCCCCGTAATTCATAACTATCTTCTTCACCAGCGTAAGGCCCAATCCGCTCCCGGAAGCCCTTTTGCTGAACCTCTCGAAGCGGTTGAATATTCCCTCCTTATACTCGTCCGGAATACCTCCCGCCCGATCGATAATCTCGAACCTGTAAAACGACGGATCCTCATCCCACACATCAGCGACCACATCGACGACCACGGGGTCGGAAATGGTGTACTTGACCGAGTTCCCCATGATATTCAGGAAGACATCGAAAAGGAGATCATCGGCGAGAACGGTGTGGGTCCCCATCTTCACCTCGGTATTCACCCGGATCTCCCGTCTGGCATATGTCTTTTTAAGCTGGGAAATCGCTTTCATAAGGATTATGCCCGCATCCACAGGGACCGGCTTTACCCTCCTTTCGTACAGACGAGAGAGTTTTCTGGCGTTCTCCAGAAGCTGGCTGGCCGACTGCATCTGTGCTCTAGCCATCTCCAGATACCGCCTCTGACGAGGAGAGAGGGTATCGTCGGCAAGGAGCATGTCTATGGCCAGAAGAGCACCCTGACTGTAATTCCCCATGTCGTGGGTTATAAGGTCGCTGAACATCATCAACCGCTCGTTGTCCCGGGTGAGCTTTCTCTCCATCTCCTTCAGCTCCGTAACATCCTTCAAGAGATGGAGTACTCTTACTATTTCACCGTCCTTGCCGAATATGGGGGCGGTATTTACCATGTAATGCCCTTTCAGATATGGCGGGCCCACCAGAGCGGACTCCATATCCCCTTTGAGAAGGGTCTGTCTCAACGGACATGCCGAGATGGGGGAATCCGTATGATGGAAGATCTCATAGCACTTCCTTCCTATTACATCCTCTTTTTTGAGACCTAGAAGGGTCAATGCCGCTATGTTCGCGTCCAGAATGGTGTAATCCGGAGCATGAATGGTTATGGGCTCGCTTATGGAGTTGAACAGCTCCTCAAACACCTCACGGGACTCCTTTCTATCATTCTTCACCATCATCAGCGGCGTAATGTTTCTGGTGATGTGGAGAAAGAGAGAAACACCCCTTTTATCCACAGAGAACGGGCGGACCGTGGCATAAACGGAGAGCCCTCTATGGTTTATCACCCTCGAATTAGGGGAGCCTGTGTTCAGGACCCGTTTCAGAGGGCAGTCCTCCGGCGGGGCTCCGGACCTGCAGAATGCCTCGTAGCAGTATCTGCCCGTCACATCCCCCATATCCTCCAGCACCTTGAGATTGCAGAACTCGATGACAAAGTCCCTGTTGATTATCATTATATGCTGGTCTATAAGGTCATAGGCCTTCTTCACATCGTCCGAAAGGGCCGGCGACGAGGTACTGGCTGTCGGGGCGGTCTTTTCTGCTTTTATCTTTGCCATCGTAGCTCCTCCACCATGACCTCCACTATATGTTTCCCTTTTATAAATGGCTTTGTCCTGTTATCAAAATTGATAACGACGCAGAGAGCAAATCTTATTTATACAGCCCCCAATCCCGTATTGATGCTTTCATACCTGAAGATGATGCGGCCCCTCAACTCGGTGATGGCCACGCTGGGCGTCTTCGTGGGCGCGCTTGTGGCGGGAGGCACGGCCATACTGACCGCCGGAGGGATGGCCCCCGTGCTTCTGGCGATGCTCAGCGTCTTCTTCTTCATGGGAGCCGGCAACTCGTTGAACGACTATCTCGATGCGGATGTGGATGCAAAGAACCACCCGGAACGGCCGATTCCGGCGGGGAAAATCAGCAGAAGGTCGGCCCTAAATTTCTCCGTACTCCTTTTCATTCTGGCTGCGGCTCTGGCCGTCCCGATAAACATATACGCCGTTGCGGTGGAACTGCTGGCCACATTCTTCATGGTCTCCTACGAACTATCCCTGAAAAACAGGGGGCTGCCCGGAAACCTCACCATCGCGTTCCTCACCTCCGCACTGTTCCTCTATGGGGGCGCCGCAACCGGAGACATGACGAACACGATAATCTTCTCCATGCTGGCCTTCCTCGTTTCGGTGGGCCGTGAAGTGGCCAAGGACATCGAGGACATGGAAGGAGATGAGGGAAGGGAAACGCTCCCCATGAAAATCGGAAGGAAAAAAGCGGGTATTCTCGCTTCGGCCTTCATAATCGGCGGCGTTGCTCTCAGCCCTCTCCCGTATCTCCTTTCGCAGGTGGGGGTACTGTTCATCCCCGCGGTGCTGGCCGCCGATGCAATCTTTATATACGCCGCCGTAATCCTGAGACGAAACGAACATGCGGGCCAGAAGATGTGCAAGGTCGGGATGCTGGTGGCCCTCGTAGCATTCGTAATCGGAGTGATATGATGAGCGTTCTGGAACTTATCGAGGAGAGAAGAGAACAGGGAAAGAGGATGCACATGACCCTGATCGATCCTGACAAACAGACCCCCGAGGTAGCGGGCAGCACCGCAAAAAGAGCGGAGGAACTGGGAACCGATGCCATAATGGTGGGTGGCTCCACCGGAGTAACACAGGACAACCTCGATAAGACCGTTCTGGCGATAAAAGATGCCACACACCTTCCGGTCATCTACTTCCCCGGAACCGCACGGGCCATAAGCCCCTACTGCGACGCCATATACTTCATGAGCCTTCTCAACTCCACCGACCCGAAGATGCTGGTGGGAGAACAGGTGAAAGGAGCGGTGGTCCTTAAAAAAATGGAGAATGTCGAGAAGATAGGTATGGGCTACATCATCGTCGAACCGGGGATGAAGGTGGGGGAAGTTGGAAAGGCGGAGCCCGTGCCGAGAGACAGGCCGGATAAGGCGGTGGCCTACGCTCTTGCGGCCCAGTATTTCGGGATGAAACTCGTCTATCTGGAGGCGGGGAGCGGAGCGCCTGAACCGGTGCCACCGGAGATGATAACTGCCGTAAGAACCGAAATAGACATTCCCCTTATTATCGGCGGAGGGATAAGGACACCCGAGGCCGCGGGGATTGCGGCAAAGGCAGGAGCGGACATAGTCATAACCGGTACGATTGTGGAACAGGCGGAAGACCTGAACATACTGGCGGACATTATCAGGGCCGTGAAGAGCGATTGAGGCACATCCTCAGGAACATCTCGTGAATTCGCGTATCGTCGGTTAGCTCGGGATGGAACGATAGCGCAAGGCGGTTTTCGCTTTTTACCATGACGATGTCACCGTTGAGTTTGGCGAGCACTTCAGCATCTCCCCAAACATCCGTGATGAGAGGGGCCCTTATGAAAACGGCGTGAAACGGCGAATCGAATCCCGCAATGTCGAGGTCCGCCTCGAAGGAATCCTTCTGGCGGCCGAATGAGTTCCTCATAACCGCATAGGGCATCAGTTCAAGGAGTTTCGTTCCCGTTTTTTCCACCTCCTCGTCGCCCCTGCTGGCCAGCAGGACCGCGCCTGCACATGTCCCCATTATGGGAGTCCCGGCC
>CAZKII010000014.1:0-7217 GCA_964552865.1 uncultured Thermoplasmata archaeon
GGTGCAAAACTCTTATAACACCCCTCCCTATTCCCTCCGTCAACCACTCTGAGAAGGGGAGATTCCATGAACGGTTACACCGATGAAACGGTTCGCATGATTGCCGAAAAGGCCAGAATAATGAGGAGAGACATAGTTCAGATGATATACACCGCAGGGTCCGGCCATCCCGGGGGCTCACTGTCCGCAGCGGACATAATCGCCTCCCTCTACTTCCATGTTATGAGGCACAGGCCGCAGGAACCGGACTGGCCCGACAGGGACCGCTTCGTTCTCAGCAAGGGCCATGCTGCCCCCGCGCTCTACGCCGCTCTGGCCGAGTCCGGCTATTTTCCGGTTGATGAACTGCTCAATCTCAGAAAGATAGGGCACATGCTTCAGGGCCACCCGTCAATGAAGACCACGCCGGGGGTGGATATGTCCACCGGTTCGCTGGGTCAGGGCCTCTCCGCCGCCATAGGTATGGCCCTTGCCGGCAGGATTGACGGGAAGGATTACACGG
This sequence comes from uncultured Thermoplasmata archaeon, assembly GCA_964552865.1. Taxonomy (GTDB): domain Archaea; phylum Thermoplasmatota; class Thermoplasmata; order JAJSAE01; family JAJSAE01; genus JAJSAE01. Next base: position 503 of record CAZKII010000014.1, read on the forward strand.
TTTATGCAATGCTCGGGGACGGCGAGATAGAGGAAGGCCAGATCTGGGAGGCCGCCATGTTCGCCGCTCATTACAGGGTGGATAACCTGATTGCATTCCTCGATAAGAACGGCCTTCAGATAGACGGCCCCACCGAGTCCGTCATTTCCTCCGAGCCTCTGGCCGATAAGTGGAGGGCCTTCGGCTGGCATGTCATCGAAATAGACGGCCACGATATACCGCAGATACTCGACGCAGTCGAAGAGGCGAAAGATATCAAAGAAAAGCCGGTCATGATCATTGCCCACACCGTCAAGGGGAAGGGCGTTTCATTCATGGAGAATGTGGTGGGCTTCCACGGCAAGGCTCCCAACGACGAACAGTACAGGCAGGCCATTGCCGAGATAGGCCTCGGCGAAATAGGGGTGGTCGAATGAAGTGGGAGATGGCAGCACCCCGGGACCACTATGCGAAGGCCCTCATATCCCTTGCAAAGGAGGGAAAGGACATAGTCGTTCTCGATGCCGACCTGTCGTCCTCCACAAGAACGGCCCGCTTCGGAAAGGAGTTCCCCGACAGGTTCTTCAACGCCGGCATCGCCGAGCAGAACATGATAGGCATCGCCGCAGGTCTGGCCACCACCGGAAAGACGGTGTTCGCGTCCACTTTCGCCGTCTTTGCCACAGGCAGGGCCTACGACCAGATACGCCAGTCCGTAGCCTATCCGCGCCTGAATGTGAAGGTCGTCGCCACACATGCTGGCATAACGGTTGGAGGTGACGGTGCGTCCCACCAGATTATCGAGGACCTTGCGCTCATGACCGCACTGCCCGGTATGACGGTTATTTCCCCTGTGGACATTCACGAGACCGAGAAGGCCGTGAGGGCCATTGCGGAGATGGACGGCCCCGCCTATATGAGGCTCAGCAGGTCCTCCATGCCCGTGGTCACCGACGAGTCCTCGCCGTTTGAAATCGGAAAGGGGCAGGTCATGAGGGAAGGGGACGATGTCAGCATCATCGCAACCGGAATCATGGTCTCCAGAGCGGTGGAGGCCACGGAGGAACTGAAGGGTAAGGGAATCTCCGCCTCTGTAATCAACATCAGCACGATAAAGCCCATGGACCGGGAGCTCATAGTGGCCGAGGCGAAGAGGGCCGGTGCGGTGGTGACCGCCGAGGAGCACAATGTCATCGGAGGCCTCGGTTATGCCGTCGCCTCAGTCCTTTCGGAGGAGTATCCAGTGCCCCTGAAGATGGTTGGCATAGAGGACACATTCGGGGAGTCCGGCTCTCCCGACGAACTGCTGGGCAAGTACGGCCTCACTGCCGGGCACATAAGGGGCGCGGCGGAAGAGGTGTTGAGGATGAAGAGATGAGACTAATGGATGGAATGCTCGAACTAAAGATAATAAAGGAGGAAAAGAAGATGAAAATATTTCTGGACACGGCCAATGTTGACCAGATACGGGAAGCGGCATCGTGGGGTGTCGTGGATGGAGTGACCACCAATCCCAGCCTGATAGCGAAGGAAGGAAGGGTCTTCGAGGATGTGGTCAGGGAGATATGCGAGATCGTGGACGGCCCCATAAGCGCCGAGGTCATCAGCCTCGAAGCGGACGGAATGGTGAAGGAGGCCAGAGAGCTGGCGAAGATCCACGAGAATGTGGTGATAAAGATACCCATGACCAAGGAGGGCATGAAAGCGGTCAGGGTGTTGAGCTCCGAGGGGATAAGGACCAATGTAACCCTTGTGTTCTCCCCTGCGCAGGCGCTCCTTGCGGCGAAAGCCGGCGCATCCTTCGTCAGCCCCTTCGTCGGCCGCCTCGACGACATAAGCCACCTCGGAATGGACCTCGTGAGGGCGATTGCGGACATCTACGGGACCTACGGCTACGAGACGGAGATAATCGTGGCCAGCGTGAGGAATCCGGTGCATGTGATAGATGCGGCTCTCGCGGGAGCGGACATCGCAACGGTACCGTACAAAATACTGGACCAGATGTTCAAGCACCCTCTGACCGACATAGGCATAGAGCGGTTCCTGAAGGACTGGGAGTCAGTGCCCAAGCGCCAGTGAACGCAGCAAAACCTTTCGCTTTACTTTTTATAGGAATAAAAGAGAGAATAAAGGGGTTTTTGAGGGTCTTACGCCTTCTCTTCGCCCACCACGCGGCCAATCTCCTTCTTTCCGTACCACACGGCCCAGGCCATCAGCGCAACCATGACGATTATGCCGATGATGTTGGCGGGGTTAGCCCCCTGCAGAAGGCTGTATTTCACCACTATGGGCCCCATTATGACGGACATCAGGTTTATGACCTTCACCATCGGGTTGAGAGCGGGGCCTGCGGTGTCCTTTAGCGGGTCTCCCACGGTATCCCCCACCACGGAGGCCTTGTGCGCATCTGAGCCCTTTCCGCCGTGGTAACCGTCCTCCACATGCTTCTTTGCGTTATCCCACGCACCGCCGGCATTGGACATGTAGACCGCCAGCAGCTGGGCCGCAACGATGGAACCGCCCATGAACGCACCGAGGGCCACCTCTCCGAAGAGCATGCCGATGAGTATCGGGCTGACAATGGATATGGTGGCGAGTCCCACCAGCTCCTTCTGTGCCGCAGTTGTGCAGATCCTCACGGGCGTTTCGTAGTCTGGCTCCGCTTCTCCTTCCCACAGCCCCTTTATCTCCTTGAACTGCCGCCTCACCTCTATGACGATGAGCTCCGCCGCCCTGCTCACCGCTCTTATGGCTATGGAGCTGAACAGGAACGGTATGGCCGCGCCTATGAGGAGTGCGGAGAATATCAGGGGGTTGCTTATCTCTATGCCGCTTATGACATGGCCTGTTGCCGTATCTATTGTCAGAACGGTGCTCCCCTGATTGAAGGAGTCAGCCACGAACGCTACGAAGAGGGATGTGGCCGCTATGACCGCAGAACCTATTGCGATCCCCTTGGTTATGGCCTTGGTGGTGTTGCCCACAGCGTCAAGGTCGGCGAGGTACTGCCTTGCCTGAGGCTCCAACCCTGCAATCTCTCCCACACCGTTGGCGTTGTCCACTATGGGCCCGAAGGAGTCCATGGAAACCGTGTTCCCTGTGAGGGTGAGCATCCCTATGCCGGTGAGTGCGACTCCGTATCCTATCATGAAGGGCGACTCTCCCCAGAATATGACTGTGGAGGAGATCATGGCCCCTGCAATGGCGACGATGGACCAGACACTGCTCTCCAGCCCGCTAGCCATCCCGGAAAGGATGACGGTTGCGGCTCCGGTCTCCGTGGCCTCGCCGATCTGCTGCACCGGCCTGTACTTGTCCGATGTGAAGTATTCCGTAAGATGGTTTATGGCAAGGGCGAGGATTATACCGGAGAGGGTGGCAAGGAAGAACTTCAGGCCGTATGTGTGCACCACTCCTGCGGCATCGGTGATATGGTATGTATCAACCCACAGGAATGCGAGGAGAAGGAAGCCGAGGAAGGATATTACTGTTGATGTCATGTAACCTTTTGTTATCCCCTTCATAGCGTCGTCGTCCCCTTTCTTGGTCTTGACGGAGTATGTTCCGATCATGGAACTCACCACGCCTATGGCCCTTACGAGCAGAGGATAAACGACAGCAAGATACTGCCATGAGCGTATCTGCTCGGGAGTCGCACCGAAAGATTGGCCCAGAAGGTCGAAGGCGGTGAGGCCGAGAATCATTGCGGCCACCATTGTGACCTCGTAGGACTCGAATATGTCGGCGGCCATTCCAGCACAGTCTCCCACATTGTCCCCCACAAGGTCGGCGATGACGGCTGCGTTCCTCGGGTCGTCCTCGGGGATGCCCTTCTCCACTTTGCCCACGAGGTCGGCCCCCACATCCGCGGCCTTGGTGTAAATGCCGCCGCCAACCCTCATGAAGAGAGCGATGAGGGTCCCGCCGAAGCCGAAGCCGAGCAGAACCATCGGGGCCTGTACATCGTAGATCATGAAGATGAGGGTCCCGCCGAGAAGGCCGAGGCCGTCGGTGAGCATGCCGGTAACCGTTCCTGTCCGGTAGCCGATCTTCAGGGCCTCGGAGAAACTGCTCCTTGCGGCCTGAGCCACGCGCACATTGGCGCGAACCGCCATGCTCATGCCCACATATCCTACGCTGGCCGAGAATGTTGCACCCATCACGAATGCAAGCATTCTTCCCACGCTGATAATCATATTTTCTCCTGCAAGGTAGGCAGTGAAGAACAGGGCGATAGCAACCACTGTGCTCACCATAAATACTGTCTTCAACTGCTTCTTCAGGTATGCCTCCGCTCCGGTCTGTATCGCAAGAGATACCTTCTGCATCTCCTCCGTCCCTTTATCCTTGTTCATGACGAACTTTATCAGATAAAAGGCGTACAGAAGTCCGGAGATGGCCACGAGTAGCGTGACCCAAAGCGCATACGCTTCGAATTCCGATGCTCCTTCTAACCACATGTGTTTCACCTGTTTCTTTTTCAGGGAATAGTTTGGTGTTACGCAATGGCTTCTACTATTTATATTTGGCGTTTGTGGTTATGGCAAATGCCCGCAAAACCATTGTGCCATATGGCACCATCTGGCACGGTTTTTTCGCGCATTGAGGGGGAGCGTTTTCTCCCTTCGAAAATATGGAAAAATATATCAATATAAAATATACTTCAGACCAAACCGCCTTCTTATCCGGATAACATCTCCTTTAACATTCTCACCGTTCAGTGCGGCCCTGCTCAGGAGCTCCGCTATGGTTTCCATGTCTTCTTCGCGCATCCCTATACGGGCGACCTCCTGCGTTCCCAGCCTCCCCACCGCATCCGTGATTATGTTCTGCTCCTCAAGCCGTGAAGAGAAGAAGGCGGTATCTATCCCCATCTCCCGCAGTTTTTCCGTGTCCAGAAGAATCTGATGGCTTTCGCTGTATTCGGGGCCGAGACGCACCGGTATCCCTCTCTCATCGAGAGCCTTCGCAAGGGCCTTTGAGTTTTCGACAACCGAATCCGCGTAATCCCTCCCCCAGAGCTTCATCTCCTCCAGAGCGATACCAAGGCCGGCGATCCTGTGCATGTGGGTGTTGTCGTATGTGAGCCAGATGCTCCTTTTGCGTATATGCTCCATGAGGTCCTCCCTGTTGCTGAGGATGAGGCCGCCCTGGGGGCCGAAGAATGTCTTGTGCGTTGAGCCGTAAACAACATCGCAGTGTTTCAGGGCGTCCGGCTGGAATCTTCCCCCTGCAATGAGGCCCAGCACATGGGACGCGTCGTAGAACAGCAGGCAGTCGGAGCACTCGTCCCTTACCGCTTTGAGGTCGTAGGGGAACGGGATGTAACTGCTTCCCAGCACAACGGCGGCGGGCCGCTTCTTCCTTATGTCCTCCAGAAACTCCTCGGTCCTCACCCTCATCCTCTCCTCGTCGAAGGGTATCGGGGAGTATTCGAGGCCGAGCATTCCGGACATGTATTCCTGCAGGTAGCCGTCGTAACCCCCCTGCTCCGCATCTATGGCCATTATTCCGTCCCCTTTCTTCAGAAGGACCGCGAGAACGGTCATGGCGGCGATGTGGCCGGACAGGGGCCGCACATCCGAGTATTTCGCACCGAAAACCTCCTGTGCCAGCCTCTCCGTCCTCTCCTCAATCTCCGCGGAATAGCGGGTTCCCCCATAGGCGTTCCCAACGAAAGAACCGTGTATCTCGCCGTTTATGGGCAGGGAGTAGCGGCCAGCAAGGTCGGAGCCCAGTGCTTCCTTAACCGCAGGGCTGAGGATGTTCTCCGACGGCTGAAGGTTTATGGTCTCATCCGTTCGCCATTTCTCATGTTTTTCTACAAGTGGGAGGATATGTGAGTTCATGAGGGTGTAATCGGGAGAGAATATTTAAAAGTAAGGAGAGCAAAACTTTATTAAGTAGAATGTATTATAGTTTTCGAGAGTATGAGCAGAAGTGCGGAGGACAGGGCCTTCAGGCGTTTAAAACGGATTGAGTGGAGGCTCGCATATATCGAAAGGGAGAAGAGGCATCTTGAAAAGTCGATAAGGCGGACGGCTGACCCGAGAAGATACATCTTCCGTTCTCTCATGGTTCTGGCCGCTTTCGTTATCATCATGTCCGCATTTCTGGTAGTCATCAGCGGTGTCCCTGCTCCCGATGAGAACGGGATGCCGAACCTCGCCGCCTTCTGCATGACAGGGTTGTTAGGATTCGTTATCTTCATGCTGGTATTCTCATGGGCGGTACGGAAAGAAACGCTGGAAAAACTTTTAAGGTTGAAAACTGGCATGGAGAATCTCACGCGCCGGCTGGAGAGACGGAGGGAAGAGATATATCAAAAATACCCGGATCTCAGAGAAAGAGAGATTAAGGTGCGTTTTCCTTACGATATCTTCAGAGTGGGCGAGGCCATTGTCTTCCTCATCTTTGCGATAGAATATTATCTGCTTCTGAAGTCCCCGGGAAGCCCCTATTCAATTATAGCCCAAACTCCTATTTTTGTCTACTTCTTTCTGGAATACCTCCGGGAGCGACAGTATCTTTCGGAGCCTGTTTTCAGGGGTAGTGAAACCGAGCCGGTTGACCCCCTCGTTCAGCCTCAAAGGGAGGAGCGCTTCGACATACCGGAGTACAAGAGATTTTGAAGAGGGCCGAATCCGATGTGCGTTGTCCAAAAGTAAGGTACGAAAAAGTTTATTAATCACAATGTATTATACATGCCTGTGGGAATGAATCGAAGCGAAGAAGA
>CAZKII010000014.1:7317-22192 GCA_964552865.1 uncultured Thermoplasmata archaeon
TTATTAATCACAATGTATTATACATGCCTGTGGGAATGAATCGAAGCGAAGAAGATAAGGCATTCAGGCGCTTGAAACGTATAGAGTGGAAGCTGGCCTATATCGAAAATGAACAAAGATGGATTGAAAAGAGGATTAAGTGGACAAATAACCCGAAGGTGGTTGTCCTGACATCCGCCCTGTTTTCCGTCATGCTCTATCTGTATTTTGTTGGATTTTCCTATTTGAATAGTGGAGCATACTATCCCGACACGCTGTGTTTGACCGCCCTTGTTATCGGCTTCCTTGTATTGTCCGTCGCCCAGTGGGCTTCCAGAGAGGAAACGGATATGCGCCTGACCAGCGCGAAGAGGAGGATGGAACAAGAGGCAGGGGAGCTTGAGAAGGAAAGGGAGGAGATATATCGCCAGTATCCTCAGCTAAGGGAGCGCCCTATTAGTTCAACATCAAGACTGTGGTTCAGGAGATATGTTCTTCCACTGCTGGGAATTCTTGCGGTGTTCGTGGTTTTTCTTTTTCTCCCTCCCCCTTCTAGTTATGATAGGGCCATCATCGGTGCCGTGACCTATCTTGATTATTTTTTTATGATTCTCATATTGCCGAGATTTCTGGGCTGGGGCTATGAGGCTCAGCTTTGGCGGCGAAAAAGAGCGAAGATTCCCGTGGAGAAGGAGGAGCGCTTCGATATACTACAGTACAAGAGATTTTGAAAGGAAAAGTAGCGGGGAGTGGATTTGAACCACTGATCTCCGGGTTATGAGCCCGACGGGATGTCCTAGCTACCCCACCCCGCTATGGTGGGCATTCGACCCAATACGCCTCTATGATTTAAACTTATTGGCTGTGAGCATCCTCCCGATGGTCTCCTCCGGGTCATTGCTCCCGAATATGGCCGAGCCGGCCACAACCACATCCACACCAGCGTCCAGAACCGTGCCGATGTTCTCCGTGTTTATGCCGCCGTCCACCTCTATGAGTGTTTTGAGGCCTGCGCTGTCTATGTGCCCTCTGGCCTCCCGTATCTTCGGCAGCACATCGGGTATGAACTTCTGGCCCCCGAACCCGGGAAAGACCGACATGATCAGAAGGAGCGAAATATCGTCTCCGTGCCTGTCCATGTACTCCCTTGCTCTCTCGAATGGCGTGTCCGGGTTTATGGCGATGGCGGCTTTCTTCCCCTCCGCCAGTATCAGCTCAATGTCCTTATCCACATCCGTCTCCGCCTCCAGATGAACGGAGATGAGGTCGGCCCCCGCATCGGAGAAGGCCTTTATGTACCTCTCAGGCCTCTGAATCATCAGGTGCGTGTCGAACAGAAGTCCGCTCCCTTCCCTCACCGATCTTATCACCGCTGGCCCTATGGTTATGTTCGGGACGAAATGGCCGTCCATCACATCTATGTGGGCCCACTGCGCTCCCGCTCTCTCTATCATCCTCATCTGCTGCCGGAGGTCGCCGAAGTCGGCGGAAAGTATGGAAGGGGCGATTATGTTCATCGGGACAGTATCGGAGCGGGATAAAAAACAGTTTCGGTGGAGAAAGAGAGTTTAGTTTTAGGCAAAGCCTGTATCTTAAGGAGAGCAGATATGGTAGAAAGCTTTAAGTATAAGACATAGTTATATGCCTTTGTGAGGCAATCAAATGGCCGGATTTGAAAGAAAACTGCAAATATGAAGCGTAAACAGAAAGATATGAGGTGTTAAGCATGTTAATAGAATTCTCAGTGGAAAACTTTAGGTCGATAAAGGATAGGGTAACTCTGAGTATGGTTGCAGGATCCAAGAAAGAGAATTTAGAGGATAATCTCATAGACACGGGTTTTAAGGACCTTACTCTTTTGAAAAGTGCGGTAATATATGGGCCGAATGCTTCAGGAAAGTCTAATGTGATAAGGGCAATGTTTACTGCGATAGGGATTATTATGAATTCAAACAAGGTACAGAAAGATGAGGAATTACCTTTGACACCATTTCTGTTAGATTCTACATATCGGAATCTACCAACATCATTTGAAATTGTTTTTATACAAAATTCTATACGGTATGTGTATGGGTTCTCTGCAGATTCAAGTGCAATCCATACTGAGTACCTATATTATTATCCGCAGGGCAGAAAGTCAATCATATTTGAAAGAGACATTAGCAAAGGATATAAATTTACGGTTGATAAGAGAGAGCAAACTGAGCTTTCTAAAAGGACACTTAAAAACTCTCTGTATCTTTCCACATCAACTCAGTGGAATTATGAAAAAACATCTAATGTATTTGACTGGTTTAAAAAGATAAGCATTATAAATCCAAGTTTTGATTTGGGTGGGTACACTTCTGACCTTGTACTCAAGAATAAAAAAGCAAAGAGGTATGTAGAGCTCTTTCTTAAAATGGCCGATATCGGGGTGGAAGGAATAAAGATAAAGAAGAAAAAATTGGATATTGTTGATATTAAAACGTCTCCTCTGTTCTCTGACATATTGAAGAAAGCAATTGAGGAGGAATATCTCAGAAATGGAAAAATTGAGGCACTTACTCCTCAGGCCGTTCATTATATGGATGGTGATGAAAAAAAACAGGTTATTTTTGATTTTGATGAGGAATCGGATGGAACAAAAAAGCTATTTGAACTGTCTGGACTTTTATATACGGTTCTCGAAGAGGGCAGGATACTTTTTGTGGATGAATTATCTGTAAGATTACACCCCTATTTGGTAGAATTTATAATCACTATATTTAACAGTAGAAAATACAACAAAAAGGGGGCACAACTCGTTTTTACCACCCATAACACATATCTCCTCAAGCAATCTTTGTTCAGGAGAGATCAAATATGGTTTACGGAAAAGACCAAACAGCAAAGCACCGATCTCTATTCATTGTACGATATTAAGGGGGTAAGAAAAGAGGAAAACTTGGAGAAGGGGTATCTGCTTGGGAGGTATGGTGCTACACCCTTTATTCAATTTGAGGATGTGACTAAATGAGCAATTCATATTCTCATAGGCGGAAACGGGGGAGTAGAGCGAAGAGACTTGTCCTCCTCATTGTGTGTGAGGGGGAGACAGAAAAACTTTACTTTGAGAGGCTCAGGCCGGAGGTAAGGTGGGTTGCATCTTTGAATATAGAAATCCCACAGACAAAGGAGAGAGATCCACTTAACTTGGTAAAATATGCGCAGAAACTCTCAAGTGAGAATGGTTATTCCATAACACACGGTGATCAAATATGGTTGGTTTTTGATATGGATGAGCCTAGAAGGGTTAGAAAAGCCGTTCGGGAGGCGAAAAAGTACAAATATAATGTAGCATTATCGATTCCCTCAGTAGAGTTATGGTATCTTTTGCATTATGAGTATCTAACAACGAGTATGGATAGCAGAACAGTGGAGAAAAGATTAAAGCATCACCTCCCCCACTATAAGAAAACAGATCCAGAGATTCCATCAAAAATCAGGGACAGAAGAGATATTGCGTTGGAAAATGCTAAAAAGTTGCTAAAATTCCATGAGATGCAGAATCGTGATGTCTATGAGGAAGAAGCAAATCCATTAACCCATATTTTTGAGCTGGTTGAGTTTATTATTAACCATTAACAGCAGGTAGCTATCTCCGTAATCTCGCTGTGTATTGCAGAAAAGGTATTATACACCCTGCCAATCCCCGTTCATGGCCGCGGACATAATAGAACTAATACAGGCCTCACTCGCCCCGCTCCTGCTCATATCCGCAGGCGGCCTGCTGGCCCTCACGCTTCAGAACAGGTACGGGAGGATAATAGACAGGATACGGTTCTTCGATGCGGAGATACGGGAGTGCATCCCGAATTGCCATCAGGATATGAAGGAGACGCGGAAGAAGAGCATAAAGGAGCAGACCTCGGCCCTCCTGAGGCGCGGGCGTTATCTCAGGAACTCCCTTACATGCGTCATGGTGGCCATCTTCCTCGCGGCCCTCACATCCATATTCATATCCGTGCAGGTAATTGCCGGCACGCTGTTCAACCCCCTCATTTTCTCGGTCTTCGCGGGTGCCCTTGTCTCCCTTCTGATAGGTGCGAGCTACGCGGTGAAGGAGATTCTCCTCTCCTACGATGTGATTCAGATGGAGATTGAGATGGAGGGCATGATGATGGAGGACTGAGCATGTCCTTTCTTTTCGAGCTGTCCGGCGAACAGGAGGAGCTTTCAAGGGCCGAGATAAGGGGCTGTGCCGAAGCGGAAGGCTTTTTTCTGAAGGAGATTGAGGCTGGAGAAGGATATCTTCTGGCCGACACCGATGCCGACCCCGCTCTGTTCGCAAACCGGTGCGGACTGCTATGGCGCGTGACGGACATCTTTTACAGCGGCCCTCTGCAGAATCTGACGGATGGAATAAGGGAAAGTATCAGGGGGACGGAGTTCTCCGGCACATTCGCGGTCAGGGCGAAGGCGAAGGGAACAGCCGACCCCGTAGCGCTTCAGAGAGAGGCGGGGAAAATCATCGCCGAAATGACCGGGCTGAAGGTCGACCTGACACGGCCGGATACCGCATTCCGCATATTCGTGTATGGAGATGAAGCGTTCTTCGGCCCTGTTGTTGCGGAAATAGACCGCTCACCGCTGGAGCAGAGGAAGGTGCAGAACCGCCCGTTCTTCTCCCCCATATCCATACACCCGAAGTTCGCCAGAGTCCTGATCAATCTCGCACGCACACCGGAAAAGGGCCGCATCCTCGACCCCTTCTGCGGCACTGGAGGGATACTCATTGAGGCGGGGAAGATGGGCCTTTCCCCAGTCGGTTCGGACATTTCACAGGAGATGGTGGAGGGCACTGCCAGAAACCTGAAATACGAGGGAGTATCGGCGGAGCTGAAGGTGTGCGATGTTTCTTCCGTAAAAGACGAGTTCGGAGAGGTGGATGCCATAGCCACGGACCCGCCGTACGGCCGCGCCTCCTCCACGAACAAAGAGGGGATAGAGAGCCTTTACTCCAGAATGCTGGTGGTATTCGCGGAGACCGTGAGGCCGGGCGGTTATGTCTCCATCGTGGTCCCGAACCTGTCCATGCTGGCCCCCCTTCCGGCCCGGCTCGTGATGAGGGAATCCTACCCCCTGAGGGTGCACCGCTCCCTTACGCGGAACTTCGTGGTTTTGCAGCGGCCGGAATGACCGTTTTTAGCCCGAAAAGTTTATAACTTGCCCTCTTATGGCCGCCACTATGTCCATAAGGGACGAGATTCTGAGGCTGAAGGCCGAGAAGAACGCCATCATCATGGCCCATAACTACCAGAGACCGGAGGTTCAGGACATCGCCGATTTTCTCGGGGATTCGTTCGCTCTTGCCCGGAAGGCCATAGAGACCGATGCCGATGTCATCGTGTTCTGCGGCGTGGATTTCATGGCGGAAGCGGCGGCGATACTCAATCCCGACAAGACGGTGGTCCATGCCAACGGCGATTCGAGGTGCCCCATGGCGGGAATGGTGGACCTTGAAAGGCTGCGGGAGATGAAGAAGGAGCATCCGGCAGCCAAGGTAGTGGCCTATGTCAATACAACCGCGGAGACCAAGGCGGAGAGCGATGTCTGCTGCACCTCTGCCAACGCCGTCAGAATCGTGGAGAGGATAGACGCCGACGAGGTAATTTTCATACCGGACAGGCATCTCGGCGAGTATGTGCAGTCTCAGGTCCCGGATAAAAAAGTCATTCTCTGGCCGGGCTACTGCTACGCCCACGAGGAGATAACCCCGGAGATAATAGATAACCTGAAGAAGGAGCATCCCGGGGCTGAGGTGATGATACACCCGGAGTGCCCGATGGAAACAATAGCCCTTGCGGACCATGTCTTCTCAACCGGCGGAATGGTGAGATATGCCGGGGAATCGGAGGCGAAGGAGTTCATCGTGGGCACCGAGGAAGGGATGGCCTACCGCCTGAAGACGCTTTACCCCGATAAGACATTCTACCCGGTGGAGCAGTCCGTATGCCACAACATGAAGAGAATACATCTGGAGGATGTTCTCAGGGCCCTCGAAACGCTGGAGCCTGTGGTGAAGGTGCCGGAAGATATTGCGGAGAAGGCGAAGAAGCCGCTGGAACTGATGCTGGAACTGGGGCGTTCCGATTGATTCCCTTATGCCATCCTGTCTATTCTCGGTATGAGCGCCGCTATTACGGCGTGTTCGGTGAGCTCCTTTCTGTTCAGCAGGCCTCTGCTCAGGAATCCCACCGCCCCCTCCTTTTTGCCGATATCCTCCTTTCCGTATACCATTTTCATTGCGTCACCGATGGTCGCACCCCCTTCAAGAACGACGGACATGACCTCGTCGGGATAGGAGAAACCGGCCCCGTGCCCTATCGTAATCCCCTTGCCCCTGTCCACGATTGCGCAGTACTGGACATCGAGGTATTTGCCGGAGAGCCTGTCGAGGAAGAGGCCCGCCTCAACGCCGACCCCGTAGTGCGCGTCCGTTCCATTTATCGCGCTTTCGGCCCTGTTGATGGCCCCCCGTTCCGTTTCATCTTCGAAGGGCTGCTCGGATACCCCGGATTCCACCTTTCTTTCGATGATTTCGATTTTCGTCCCTGAAAACGCCTTCTCAAACACATCGCGGACCGCCGAGACCTTCACGGGGTTCTTCGAGCCAACGGCAACCCTGAGGGCTTTCATCCGTCCGTTCTCGTCCGTCTCTCCCGTCGCTATCCGCGTGGAGCTTATGGGAAGGCTGTCCTGTGCGAGAACATGGGGAACCTCCACTATTTCCATCTCTCTGCGCCCCTGTTCCCTGCGGAGTGCGTTTATCTCCTCCCCTGTCGCTCTGGTGGCCTCGGAGAGTACCAGAATGTCTATCTCCCCGTCGATGGCGAAACCGAACCTGTTCTCAATTTTGATAATATCGTACGGAGCGGAAAAGCGGCTCAGGAATTCCTCGAGCTCCTTCTCTCTCTCGGCGTAGGGGCGAACCGCTCTATCTCTCCCGGAGTTCGCGAACTCGTCGGAGGTGAGCCCCACGAGAACCTTTCCGTCCTCTGCGCGGGAAAAGGCCGCCTCCAGAAGCCGCTTGTGGCCTGCATGGAGTATGTCAAATGTTCCGGCGACCGCTACCAACGGCATGGTATCCCTCAGAACATCCCCGAAAAGAGGGCGAGGATCATTATCATTATCGCGGCCACATAGAGGATCAGCAGCTGGTTCTTCTTCTTCCTGATGGTCTCGGTATGGGCCCTTTCGCACTCGTCGGAACAGAACTTCTCACCGAGGGGGATAGCGCGGCCGCAGGTTATGCAGTGTGCGTGCTGTGGTACTTCTGCCATGAGGGGAGATTGGGGGATGGGGTATATAAGGGTTGCCGAGGGGACATCTTTATATTTCAGGAATATATGCACTGTCGAGAGGCCAAAGGACTGATAGCATGGCAAGGAGAGGGAAGAACGATAGCGAGGAGCCGCTGGAGAAGCAGCTGTGGAAGGCAGCGGACAAGCTGAGGAAGAACATAGATGCGGCGGAGTACAAGCATGTTGTACTGGGATTGATATTTCTGAAATACATCTCGGATGCCTTTGAGGAGCTGTATGCCAGACTCAGGGAGGAACAGGAAACAGGGGCCGACCCTGAGGACAGGGACGAATACAGGGCTGAAAATGTCTTTTTCGTGCCTCCCGAGGCCAGATGGTCCTTCCTGCTTTCCAAGGCAAAAGACCCTGAGATCGGGAAGATCATCGACAACGCAATGGATGTGATAGAGAGGGAGAACCCATCGCTGAAAGGGGTTCTGCCGAAGGTGTATGCCCGTGGAAACCTCGACCCGGCCAGCCTCGGAGGACTCATAGACCTGATAGGGAACATAGCTCTGGGAGAGGCGAAGGAGAGGAGCGCAGATGTTCTGGGCCATGTTTTCGAGTATTTCCTCGGAGAGTTCGCGCTGGCCGAGGGGAAGAAGGGAGGGCAGTTCTACACGCCGAGGAGCGTCGTTCAGCTGCTTGTTGAGATGCTGGAGCCTTACAAAGGCCGCGTTTTCGACCCGTGCTGCGGCTCCGGGGGAATGTTCGTCCAGTCCGATAAATTCGTGAAGGAACATCAGGGGAGGGTGAACGACATCTCCATCTACGGGCAGGAGAGCAACCAGACCACATGGCGGCTCTGCAAGATGAACCTCGCAATCCGCGGAATAGACAGCTCTCAGGTGAAGTGGAACAACGAGGGCTCGTTTCTGAACGACGCACACAAGGACCTGAAATCCGACTTCGTCATTGCAAACCCGCCGTTCAACGACAGCGACTGGAGCGGGGAACTACTTAGAAAGGACGGCAGATGGAAGTACGGTGTGCCCCCTGCGGGAAACGCAAACTACGCGTGGATACAGCACTTCATCTACCATCTGAACCCGCACGGAAAGGCCGGTTTCGTGCTGGCCAAGGGGGCACTGACCTCAAAGACCAGCGGAGAGTACGATATACGGAAGAACATCATCGAGGCCGACCTGGTGGACTGCATAGTGAACCTGCCGCCGAAGCTGTTTCTGAACACTCAGATTCCCGCTTCCCTATGGTTTTTGAAGAGGAACAAAACGCACAGAAAGGGGGAGATACTGTTCATCGACGCCCGGAACATGGGAACGCTCATCAACCGGAGGACAAGGGAGCTCACGGAGGAGGACATAAGGAAGATAGCGGACACATACCATAACTGGGAGGACCCGGAAGGCGATTACGAGGACATAAAGGGCTTCTGCAAATCGGCCGCTCTGGACGAGGTGCGGGAGCTGGACCATGTGCTGACGCCGGGGCGGTATGTTGGCCTGCCCGAGGAAGAGGACGATTTCGATTTCGCGGAGAGGTTCACACAGCTCAAGGCCGAGTTCATGGAGCAGTTGAAGGAGGAAGAGAGGCTGAACAGGGAGATTCTGGAGAATCTGGAGAGAGTGAAGGTGGAGAAAGGAGGAGATACAAGGTGAAAAATCAGGAGAACTACGCCGGGGAATACAACCGTTTAAGCTCACAGTTCGTGACCATAGAAACCGAAGGCGGCTTGAAATCACAGAATGTGATGTCAAAGATGGGATGCGGAAAGGGAGCGGTCACATATTGTGACCAGTTGAATAATCAGGGAGGTGGGGAATAAATGGCCTTGCCTGTTAATATCGAAGAATTGATCGGTGGTAAAACCGTTGAATGGGAGAGGATAGAATTTCGTAAAGGATGGAATCCCGAACGGACGCTGAGAACAATTACAGCCTTCGCAAATGATTTCAATAATTGGGGCGGAGGATACATAATCCTCGGTGTTGAAGAAGAGGATGGCAGGCCCGTTCTGCCCCCTTCCGGCCTTGATATAGGCAGCATCGATTCGATACAAAAGGAGCTTAATAACCTCTGCAGAAGGATCATTCCGAATTACTTTCCTATCGCCGAACCCGTGGATTTTCAGGGCAGAAAGATCTTAATTCTGTGGTGCCCCGGCGGCAGTGTCCGCCCCTATAAATGCCCGGAGAGCCTTGGAAAAGGAAATAAAGGGTATTTCTACTATATCCGGCGGTTCTCTTCCACGGTGAAACCCACTGCAGAAGAGGAAAAAGAGCTTATCGGGATGTCAAACCAGATTCCCTTCGATGACAGGGTGAACCACAGGTACTCCCTTAATGAGTTTGATTTAGGAGCGATAAAGACCTTTTTAAACAGGATTGGAAGTGAGCTTGAAAGGGATATTTCTCATCTCTCGATTGAAGAGATTTCAAGGAAGATGAATATAGCCGAAGGTGCGGATGAGAATTTACTGCCTAAAAATGTGGGGCTGCTGTTTTTTGCCAAGGATGTTCAGAAGATATTCCCGTCCGCCAGAATAGAGATGGTCGTCTTCAGGGATAACGAGGGCATAGAGTTCGAGGAGAAGATATTTGACGGCAATCTGTTTGAGCAGACCATAAACGCATTGAGCTTTCTTAAAAATCAGGTTGTGAAGGAAAAGGTCATAAAACGGGAGGGAAGGGCGGAAGCGGACAGATTTTTCAATTATCCTTATCTGGCTCTGGAAGAGGCACTCTGCAATGCGGTGTATCACAGGGGATACGATAACGATTCTCCGATAGAGGTGAGGATATATCCTGAGCGCATCGACATCATAAGTTTTCCCGGCCCTCTGCCTCCCCTCGACAGGGAGCGGCTGAAAAACTACCTGTTCGATGTGAGAAAGTACAGGAACAGGAGAATCGGAGAATTTCTGAAGGAACTGCACCTCACGGAGGGAAGGCAGACAGGGATTCCGACGATATTGAAGGAGATCAAAAGGAACGGGTCCCCGGAGCCTGTTTTTGAAACGGATGAGGAAAGAAGTTATTTCAAGACAACATTTTTCATTCAGCCCGAGTTCAAGGAGCCTGAGACAGGCTTGGGACAATCTTGGGGCAGAGAGGGCACCAAGCTGGGACCAAGCTGGGACCAAGTTGGGACCAAGCTGGGACTAAGCCGGGACCAGGTCTACACCCTTCTAGATTCATGTTTAACGGAAGTAAGCATTCAGTACCTTATGGAAAAGTTCGATCGGAAAAATAGAACGAAATTCAGAGACAAATTCATCGGCCCGTTATTGGATGAGGGTTTGCTCGAAATGACAGAACCCGATAAACCGACCAGTCCGAACCAGAGATATGTGACAACAGATAAGGGGAGAGGGCTTTTGAAAGAGATGGAGAAGGAAGAAACGGGGGGCGAAAAATGAGCGATGCGGCGATTCCCTTCTGGAGGTATAATGGCTCGTTCTCGAAGATGGAGATGGGGGCCGCTGAGATGCTGGTGAAAACGGGGGGTGGGGGATGAACGAAGCGGTAGGTTTAGAAGAAATCGAATCTGTCATAGATACTTGTCTTAAGACGCTTTATGAAAAGGATGAGCTTCTGTTTAGTTTAAACGATGGGCGAGGAATTTGCGAAAGAGCACTTGTATTCCGGTTTGCCCACTACCTGCAGAATGAGATAGATAAAAAAATTCCCGGCTACATCGTGGACTGCGATTATAACAGTTCTGTATATGTTGATCCAGATGGAAACCTTGGGGCACGAAGGCAGGGAAAGCCCATTCAGAATGGAGGAAGAGAGACTAAGCGATTTATTGATATTATTGTCCACAATAGAGGCGCCGATAATTTGTTCTGCATTGAGGTTAAGAAATGGAACAATTACAGAAAAGAGGACAGAAAGAAGGATGAAAACAACCTTAAAGAGTTAACCCGCACTTACGGCTATAAATACGGCTTTCATCTGATACTTGGAGAGAAGGAAGAGAAAACAAGAATCACTGTATATCGGGCATGGGGGAGTGATGACTGATGGTATATGCAAAGGCTCCGACAGTGGAAGACATAATGACCACTGACATTATACGGTATAATGAGGATTACAAGGATAGGCTGAAAAAGATTTGCGAGAGACTAGATATAACCTATTTGCCAGATCGGGAAGGAAAGAATTTCTATCAGTTCATACCAGATGATAAAAACCCGAGATTTAAGAAGTTGAATGAGGATGATGAAAAAATAAAGAGGAGGCGAACCTCTCCCGATAAAAAGATCTTTTCAGAAGAAATCTTCGAGCAGTTTAAAGGGCTTAAAGGTGGAGATGATGTTAAGACACTCTTTGTTTACGACCACTCGGAACTTGTAGGCATTATGCATTTTTCTGATTATAACAGTGAGCCAGCGTTTGTTTATCTCTACTCCTTACTGTTTAATTTCGAAAACAAGTTGAGGAAACTTCTGGAACTCTCTGGTAAGAAGAATGAGGATATCATAGAGTTTTTTGGAAAGAAATTGAAAGAGGTAACTGATAAAGATGAGAGAAAATTCTATGAAAGGGCATATGGAAGATTCATAGATAAAAAAACAGAAGAAATTAAAGACGATATGAAGGAAAAAATGGATGCCGTTTCAGAGTTTCAATGGTTTTATCTTAAAGAGCTCATTTCTTTTATCAATGAGAATAAGCTTGATAAAATAGGTTCGCTTGATCCCCAAGGCAAAATTAATGATTTGAGAAACACAGTTATGCACTCTAAAAATGCTGTAAAAGAGGAGAGCAATAATAATGATAAACCAATTGTGCTTTATGACTTCAAGTCTTTCATAGAGTTTATAGAGGCTTATGAGGAGTTGATTTGGTCGTTATCTGAGGTTGGTATTCTCATAGAAAAAGGAGCATTGTTTTAATTTAGAAAAAGGATGGCAGTGTGAAGTAGTATACTAGAAAACAGAAGAGTGGAAAAGTAGCCCCGGGCAGATTCGAACTGCCGTCGCAAGATCCAGAGTCTCGCATGATTGACCGCTACACTACGGGGCTATCTCTTTGCGGTTTATCCAGATAGCCCCTCTCACTCGCTCGCGTTGCTCGCTCGTGATACGGGGCTATTTTGCATCTCTCTTGTGCCTCTTTTGCTCAGAACCTTCCTGCGTCAGGTTCGTCGCAATACGGGGCTTCTCTCTGTTCAGGTGCCCCCCTCGTTCTCTGTTATGGAGATTGCGGGGCATGCTGAAACGGTGTCGGACAACCGCTCGGACATGGGAAGAAGCAATCTGCTATTTAAAAATAATGGGTGGGAAGGGTAATATATGGAGAGTGGCATTACGGGTGCATGGGTCTGTTACCGGAGAGATACAGCAAAAAGGGCCTCCTCCTCGGCCTCCTTCTGGGGATATTCCTCACGCTCACGGCCGTTCTGGTGGTGGAGTACACGGAGTTCCTTTTCGGCATCATTCTGCTCTGGATTGTCATTCCGGTCATGATCAAGAAGCTGGCCGACCGGATACGCAGTGAATGAAATTATTCTGTTTCTTTCCTCAAAACTACGATGTATTCATAGTTCATGGTGGTATCCGTAACGCCCGTTATGTTCGATGGGCTGTTTCTCTTAGGCATCCTCTTGCTTGGAATGGCCCGCATAATTGTTTCTATATGTTCAAAACCGTTTCTTTCAAAGAATTCCCTTGTTACCTCGTCCGTTGGTATTTCAATCCCCTTAACCCTGCGGTTTCCCACCACATAGGCCACGGTTCCTCCGTCCTTTACAACCCTTGAAACATGGTTTATGGATTTCTCATAGTCGCTGTAAAAGGAAATTACATCATACACTCTTTTCTTGTCTTGGGCCGCGATTCTCTCTATTGCATTGTCTAACGGTAGGAACTCAAATTTTCTCATCTCTTTGTCCGGTTCGCCGCCCATGGAAATCTTGTCAATTGTGTTTAGATAGTCGTCAAATAGCCATTGATTTGAAAGGCGAGAGAATTGGCCGTATGCTACGGTGGTTCTTGAGTCTCCGTATGGAGGGGAGGTCACTATTATATCCACACTGTTGGGTGCCAGAATCGTCTCTGGAATGCCGAACACGGTGTTAAAATCGTATATTTTAGAGTCTGCTCTTTTGTCTCGGATTTCTACATATTCTTTCATCCCGTCTCTGTTCCTCAGCAGTTTAGAGATCATTACGCTCAAGACATCGGGATTGAATTTCGACATCTGTTTTTCCGTCATTCTGTATAGTTTAAATTCGCCGTTTCGTGTCAGTGATACCTCTCTGACTGTTTCGCTAAAGGCCACTTTGAAGAAGTCCTTTACCTCGTTTGATTCGATACTCTCAATGTATTCTTTAACGATTGCCAGCATAACCTGTGTTTCCTTTTTAAACCAATAATCTATGTTTTTAAACTGTGGTATGTTCGCCTCAATCCTTTTTCCTCCTAACCTAATGGAAAAAACAAAGTCATTAAAATCCTTCAATGCCTCATCCAGTGTTTCTATAGGAATAATCGTAGTCTTCGCTTTACTGAGAAGCCGTGCCAATGGATTTATGTCTGTTCCAATGGAGTTGATTCCTCTTATGCTTGCCTCAACCAGAGATGTTCCACTCCCGCAGTATGGATCAAAGAGCAGTTTAGCATCTTGACCGTATTTGTCCAGAATCTTCCCTGTTACCTGCGGTATCATCATTGCGGGGTATGGATGGAAACAGTGCGTGTATTCCTTCGTATTGGCTCCTTGAAAGTCCCAACTTTCATCTCTGTATTTTCGGCTCATATCAATCTTTCCTTTTCTGAGAAGCAGAGGTACAGGAACTTCTCATCTATTCTGAATGCAGTTCCATGATTTCTCACTGAGTTGTTCTTCTTCAAGTGCATTCTGATATCGACTATTATTATGTCCTTCTTTATGAGATCAATAAAGTTATCTATTTCCGGGTCTTTAAGGAAATAGGCCTCATTAAACCAAAATTCCTCTTTTTCTTCCGAGTTTATGCGAGAGTCAGCGAGAACAACGACAAGCGCAGGCATCTTGTCTTCGAATGTAGCGACGAGGTTTTCAACTCTCCATTCTGCTATTTTTGTTCCATCTGCATGATAAAGGAGAAGTAGTTTATCCTCCACTTTCAGATAAAGACCCTGTGCGTTTGGTTTGGTGCTTACTGTGCAGTAAAGTGCTTTTCTTCCCTCTGTGTCCACATAACCGTATTTTTCTATCAACTCCCGCTGTGGGATCTTCCATGCGGCTCTGTTGAAGGTGAACATGGTTACTTTGTTGCTTGCGTTTTTACGCTGAGACTTCAGCTCTATATTGCCGAAATCGGGGGTTTTTAGGTTGTTTTCCTTGATGTCGAGTAGAGTTTCCAGAGTGTAGCCGATGCCTGTGTTCCCTCTTCTTTTTGACTTTACCCAAGACATATCTTTTACCCTTTGTAGGTTTCTCTTTAGCTCGTTTAGTTCCATTATTTTACCTCCGCTGGTTTAGTTAGTTTCTGTTTTGCATTACATAGAAACTCTGTTTTTTCTGCACCTGTGAGTGATACCTCTGAGGCTTATAAATTTTCCTCTCTCCCGCAACTGATTTATATTTTCCTCCCTTCTCTCCCGCAGTGATAGCATGAAG
>CAZKII010000015.1:0-8635 GCA_964552865.1 uncultured Thermoplasmata archaeon
CCCCGTTCCCGACACACATTTATGGTTTTAATCTAGCTAATATCTATGAAAACAATTTCCTCCTCATGGACTTTTTCTGAATTATGCCGTACCTTTATTTTCTGGCTCGTGAAAGGTAAGGATAAGAGGGCAGACCACACCACATACGGGTCGGAGATGCTAAAAAGCCAAGGCCATTAAAGCTCTCGCGATGTGAGCCTTTCAGCTCGGGGAGCCAAAATTCTTTTTATCTTCAATCTCTTCAGCAATAGCCCAATAGAGATACAGAATACCTTTTTTGTCATGTGGCTCATTCTCCAGAGCATATTCAAGGACATAAAGGTTCTCGTTAAATCTCTCAACAGATGAAATTCTGGAATAATCTATTTTTATAATCTGCTCCTTTTCATCCCTCCAAGCAAAGTAATCATCAGAGATTAAAACCTTCTCGGGGGCACGCCCTGTCTCCTTCCTGTAGAACGAGTAATAGCCGAAACTCGCCATAATGTAATACAGGACAGAGATAAGAAGGGCTAGCCAATATTCCGGGAAAATGCTATGTGTGAGATATGTCAAAAATCCCATTAGAGAAACGGAGAAGATTGCAACAATCCACAGCGTCTTTTTCAGCTCTGAAATTTTTTTCACCGGATTCCTGTACCAATCCTTCATGCTAAAACCTCCAAGAACAAATGAATGAAAAATATGGTGGAGAAGTAAGAGACAATTCCCGCATAAATCAAATAGAAAATGCGAATGTATATCTGAAGCCTATCTTTCCTCCAGTCTACCCAGCCCTCTTGCGCCACATACCCCATCAGTTCAAGAAATAAGGGAACCATCCCAAGAGGACCGAGTAAAGCAATCAAAATCCAAGGGTTCATAGGCTCACCTCTTTTAATCTGCTGAGTTCTTCTTTTCTCTGAAGAGGCCTCTCGTTTTTCATATAACAAGCGTATCTATCAAGCCATTCTTTTCCAAGGTATTGGAGATTATCTGGGGACATGTTTCCGAGATAGAGATGTACAAAATCACTCCCGCATTCCCCACCGAAATCAATTATCATAGCGTCATACATTGCAAAATCATCAGCTAAAAGATCAGTGAGATATGGCCTTTTATTGCGAGAAGAAGAGCCGTATTTATTTAGTTTAATAAGTTTTACCCGTGCATCCCTAAAGTAAGCATATGGGAGATGATGTGTCTTCTTTATTGAATACATCACCACTTCTGTATTGGTAAAATTCAGCTTGAGAATCAGGCGAGTTTTTGCCCATAGTACTCTTCTGAAAAGGGCCGCCATATAAAGCATCATAATTGCAAGCATAATAAGGGCAAATGTTTCTGTAAAATCAGCGTGCATCCTCCCCCCTTTCGATAAGAAATAGAGTAGGGCTAATATACCAATTATATTAACTATAGCAAAAACAGTAGGGTTCAGGTAGCGTCTCCAATACCTCAAGGCTTCTCTCTCACCTCTCCATAATACATATGAAGACATCTAATCTCCCTACTCCGATATCGGCGCGGTCACCATGAATTTCCCGTTCCTATACAGCAGGGCCTGCCAGCCGTGGTAGATGTTGGAATGCCTCATCTTCACCAGCCGTATGCGGAGCTGCAGCTCCACCTCTCCCACATCCTGGAACTTCAGCAGTATCGTGCCGTCTGCCAGAAAGTCCTCTCTGAACGGGCCGTATGTCTCGTCGTTGCTGGCCATCTCGGATATGAGTATGGATGTGACATTGAGGTTCTTCAGGAATCCGAAGAAGTGGAACAGCTGCTGCCTCGGATTGATAAGGTCGGTGAGGGAGTATATGGCCGTCAGTGAGTCTATGACCACTATGTCTATCTTGTCCTCCTCTATCCTTCTCGACAGGTATTCCCTGAGGATCTTGAACCAGTCCTTGGCATCCTCGGCCCCGTAGTTGTCCAGCCTCAACCGTCCGATGTCCACGATGTAAAGCATGTTCTCGTCCACATCCGCGAGACCCATGTTCTTCATGGTGGTCATCAGGCTCTCCTTGCTCTCCTCTATGGAGATGTAGAGGCCCTTCTTCCCCTCGTGCTTGTAGTTGTTATACAGCATGTTGAGTGCAATGGAGGATTTCATGCTCCCCGGAGTCCCTGAAAGGAGTATCACATGCCCCACCTCTATGCCTCCGTCCATCTTCTCGTCGAAACCGCTTATGTATGTTCTGATTCTGGGAATTTCACTCATCGATTCACCCCGGCATACCATATAGTGAGGTGGCATTTATGCCTTTCTGTCAGCCCTCGATCCTGAGGAAGCTCGTTCTCGTCTCCGGATCCTCCTCAACCCTTATAAGGTGGTTCACGGACTCCTTCACATCCGGCAGGTGGCTTATGACGATTATGTGGCTGAAACTCTTCTTAAGGGCGTTCAGGGTGTTCAGTATGTTCCGCTTTCGGTCCTCGTCCTGAGAGCTGAACACCTCGTCCAGTATGATTGTGTTTATCCTGCTATCCTCGTCCCCTCCCTTCCCCCTGAAGTAGAGCACGGCCTGTGATATGGCGAGGCGAACGCACAGGTTTATCAGGTCCTTTTCACCGCCGGAAAAGCGGTCAATGGGGTAAAGAACCCCCTCGTCCATCACCCTTATGTTATAGTCCTCATCGAAGTCCACTAGGGTGTACTTCCCCTCTGTGATCCGCTGCAGCAGTGCTGAAGAGCCCTGGGAGAGCGTTGGCCGTATTCTCTGGATGAGGTCGGTCCTGAACCTGCGTATCAGCTCCTCAGCCTTGGCCATGTACTCCATCCCCTCCCGAAGTTCCTCCAGTTCCCTCTCCCTCTCCTCCAGCGACCGGATGGTCTTCTCGATCTCCGCCATCCGAAGTTCCCCGTTCCTGATGCGCTCCTCAGCCGTGGCAATGGACCGCCCCGCATCCTGCAGCTCCCTGTTGATAGCGCTCCTTTCCTTCTCGAGAACTAAGCGCTCCTCCTCGCTGTAGCCCAGCTGCTTCATCTCCGCCTCCAGCTCAGCCTTCCTGGCCACGCTCTCTTCCATCCCGGCCTCCAGCTCCTTCGCTCTCTCTCTGAGGGACGGGAGGCGGTCGGCCTCCTGCTTTATCGCCCAGTACTTCCTGACAGAATCCTCAAGCTTCCCGTGCTCCTCCTGCAGCTCTCTGAACCTCCTCTCATCGTAGGAGACAGAACCGATCTTTGCCATGCGGGCGGTCAGCTCCTCAATCTCTGAAGCGATGGCCTCCCTCTCCCCATTCCGCTCCGCAAGAACCGAAGCGTCCCTTTTCGCAGACTCGATGCTGGCCTCGAGGGAGCTCACGCGCCTTCCGAGGGCCTTCAGCCTCTCCTTCTCAGACGAAAGCCTCCGGGTAACTTCCGCGATCCTCGAATCCAGCCCCGCACTCAGTTTCTCCAGAGATTGGATCTGCCCTTCGAAATCCGTTATAAGCACTCTGTAATGTCCCTTCAGCGGCCTGTGGCATGTGGGGCACTCGCTCTCCTCTCCGAGCTCCTCCAGCTTCGACATCTCTCCAGTCAGCTTCTCAGCCTCTACGGCGGCCTGCCTCCGCTGGCCCTCCAGTTCGCTCTTACTGGCCTGCAGGCGCTCCACCTCCATCTCCGCCTCTTCCCTCTTCCGAACCGCCTCCGCAAGCTCCGCTTCGAGGGATTCAAGGGCACCGGCCCCCTTTTCCAGCCTTGCGATCTCCTTTTCCAGCCGGGCGAGCGTATCCTCAAGGGATGCCTTCTTCCGTTTCATCTCATCGAGCTGTCTGTACAGGTCGTACTGCTCTTTCATTCCCTCCAGCTCCATGCGAAGGGATTCCTCCCGCTTCCGGGCCTCCTCGAGGGCGGGCAGCAGCCTCTCCTTCTCCTCAAGCTCCTCTATCTCAGAGAGGGTGCGCTTCATGTTCGTCTCATCGTTCCTCATCTTCTCCTCAATGCGGGCCAGCTCGCTCTTCAGGTTGCCGTACCTTATGCGTTTCTCTTCAAGGGCCTCCATTCTCTCAAGGACCCCGGCCAGATTCCGCTCCAGCTCCTTCTTTCTCGAAAGAAGGGATTTCAACTCCTCCTTCGTGCGGGAGACCTCCTCCTTCTGAGAGGCGAGCCGGGCCTTCTCCACATCCACCAGCCTCTCATCCGTCTCCTTATCCTTGAGCGCACTCTCCAGCCGTTCATACTCCTTGATCTGTTCCCTTCTGTCGGCGCTGATTCTATCCACGGCATCGTCTATCCTCTTTATTCCGAGGAGGCGGAGGATGAGCTCGCGCCTCTCGTGCGGTCTGGTGCTTGAAAGGGCGGCCAGCTCGCTCTGCTTTGCGAACACGGAGACCTCGAACGACTTGAAATCGAAGCCAAGGAGCTCCTCGATCTTCGATGTGACCTCTCTCGTGCCTACGGCAAGGGTTGTGCCCGAGGAATGGAGCAGCTCGGCCCCCGCCGTGTTGTTCTTCCCCTTAAGCCATCTGCGCACCGTGTACTCCTCCTTGCCCAGGGAGAACTCGAACTCCACGAGGCAATCGTCCCTGTCACCTGCGCCCACTCTCTTTATGTTCTCCTTCCGGTCGCCTCTGCCCGCACTCCCGGATGAGCCGTAGAGCGCCCACTCCATCGCCTCGACGATGGTGCTCTTCCCCGCGCCGTTGAAGCCGATGATCCCCGTGATCCCCTCGGAGAACTCAAGGATGGCGTCCTCGAACTTCCGGTAGTTCTTCATGCGAAGGGTTCGCGGCTTCACTCAAGCACCTCCCTCAGATACCTCTCGGCCAGACCCCTCAGGCGCTCCCTGTCGAGCCGCTCGATGGCAACGCCGCCGTAGAACTCCTCGAACTCCTGGATGAACCCGCGGAAGTGCGAGGTCTGGGAGGAAGTGCCGCCTGCCGAATCGAGGAAGCTCGGCTCCAGAGAGAAATGAAGCGCGGGAGATGTGATGGGTCCGAGAGCTCGGCGGTCAAGTGCGCTCCAAACCTCGCGTCCCACACCGGACATGCGAAGGCGCACGATGGCCCCCTCTATGTCCCTCCCCTCCACCACCTTTCTTATTTCGGAGATGAGCTCGCTCGCTCCGAGGTCCTTGGCATCTATGGGCGGAAGCTCGAACATGGGCCGCGTCGGTAGCTCGTGGAAGACCACATCCATGCTGTCAAGGTCCACCTCAAGAAAGCCCTTCTTCCTCCCCTTCTCGGAAAAGGAGAAACGCTCGGTGGAGCCTGAATAGTATATGTTCTCCTCGACCTTGGTGAAGTCGTGGAAGTGACCGAGGGCGATGTAATCGAAGCCCTTGCCCACCACATCGGAAGACTGGAGAAGGATCTCGTTGTTCTCGTCCGAGTTCCTGAAGGGCAGGAGGCCCATGTAGCCCGCATGCAGCACCGCCACATTCCTTCTGCCCCGCAGGGGCCTGAGGTTCTTCGCCGCATCGGAAAAGGGAGAGGGATCCATGTGAGGAATGGCGTGGAATATCACATCCTCTATTTCCACCTTCTTATAGGCCCCTCTGAACACCGGGTGCACCCGATCGGCGGCTCCGCTGCGGATCACCTCCTTCTCCAGCAGCTTGAAAGGGCTTCCGGTCTCCCGCATCCTCGGAGTGGAATGGTTGCCCGATATGACAACGACCTCTATGCCCGCATCGGCCAGCCTCAGAATCCCCCCGATTCCCACGGAAAGGGCGCGGTTCGTCGGGCGGACCGAGTCGAAGAGGTCTCCGGCGTGCACTACCACATCCGGCGAGATACCGATGATCATGTCTATGGCCCTGTTGAAGGAATCGTAAACATCCTTCTCCCTCACATTGAGCCCTGTCTCCGGGTCGATCCGGTTGTATCTGGAATGGCCGATGTGCGTGTCCGCCATGTGAACGATCTTCATGGGAGAGGGAAAGAGACGCTATGATATAGGTGTTTCCCGGTGGTGGATGAATGTACTCGTCATACATTGTCATGGAAAGTAAAGCTTAAATATGACTACCGCTTTAGGGTACAGGCCGACACGAGAAGAGGGACGCACATGAGCGAAGAGAGGACAACCCTGAGAATCGATTCGAGACTCCTCGAGAGGGTCGATATGGCTGTGGAAGAGGATGTTAACATCGCAAACCGCAGCCATTTTTTCAGGGTGGCCGCAGAGGAAAAACTCAGAGCGAGGGACGGAGACTACACGAGCATAAGACTGCCCGACGGTCTGCGCGAGTCGCTGGCCGCCGAACTCGAGTCCGGGATGTACAGCAGCGTGGATGAGATAATCGCAGAATGCCTCAGGGAGCGATATGACATAAAGGCACACACCAGAGAGCTCGTACGGGAACGGATGAAGGACAGCATGGACACTCTTCGCATCGTGAAGAAATGAGATTACACAGGGAAGGCTGAAGATGGATGGGATGCCGAAACGGCTTTTTCTCTTCTGTGCGGCAGAGAGGTGAACAGATGAAGAACGAAAAGGAAAAGAAAAATATTTCCGACGATGCGATAATCGCCCAGTTATCCCGCGGGAACTACCAGCCCAGAATAGGGGTTGTCGGGGCCGGAGGATGGGGCAGCAGAATCGTGTCGAGAATCGACGGCAAGAAGCCGACCAATGTGACGACCATGATAATAAACACGGACCAGCAAAGCATGGAGGTCGCCACGGCAGACAAGAAAATAATAGTCGGCAGAGATGTCACCGACGGAACCGGAGCCGGCGGGTTCTGGGAGGTCGGTTACTACGCTGGCGATGCGGCACGGAAGCTGATCAGAGAAGGCCTCAAGGGGCATGACAGCGTCGTGATAGTCTACGGAGCGGGGGGCGGCACCGGTGCAGGTGTGAGCCTTGTCGTTGCGGAAGTGGCACGGGAGCTCAACATGGTCGCCACAGGCATCATAATGACGCCGTTCGCTGCGGAGAAGGACAGGGTAGTCAGGGCCCAGGCGGACATACGGAGGTTCAGGGAGCTGGTGAGCAACACCATCGTTCTGGACAACAACCGGTTCATAAAGAAGAACATAACCCTGAAGAAGGCCATGGACATGACCGCAGGTGGGATTCTGAAGATAGTCGAAAGCATGAGCATGGAGATGAGCAGGGCCATGATGGAGACCATCGCCGCAGAAGTCAGGAGAGAGACTCAGAAACTCCCCACCCCGGAAAAACTCCCGGAGCCGAAGAGCACCGTGAAAGGGGGCGAGCCCCTTGCCGGAAAGGCCACGGCAGCCGAGGTGACAGCGGCGGACATGATGCCGCACCTGCCGGACGACCCGTCGATAACCTGAAAACCCTTAAGTGTTCCACACCCTGAGGCGCAAACCCTTTCTCCCTCGTTTTTCTTCAGCTCTCATATCACGGAACAAGTCTGAACCTGTCCCTCGGGAATACGGTTGTCTCCCTCACATTCTCAAGGCCGAGGGCCTTCTGCACCAGCCTTTCCACACCGATTCCTACGCCGCCGTGCGGAGGCATGCCGTACCTGAACGCCTTCAAGTAAAATTCGAAGTCAGCGGGATCAAGCCCTTTTTTCCTCATGCGTCCCTCAAGGACATCCGGCCTGTGTTCCCTCTGACCTCCCGACGCAAGCTCCTGCCCTTTGAACTCGAGGTCGAAGGAATATGACCACGGAGTCCCCTCTTTTTCCATTATGTAGAACGGTTTCTCCTCCTCGGGATATTCAACCACAAAATAGGCATCGTACCCCTTCTCGGCCATGATATCGCCAAGTATTTTCTCACCTTCTGTATCCAGATCGCTCTCCACCTTCTTCCCCCTCTCCTCAAGCATGGCCCTGGCATCTTCGAACCTTATGCGGAGATAGGGGCGCTTCGGGACCTCCAGCTCAAGGCCGAGAATCTTCAGCTGATACTGGCCCCGCTCAACCGCGGCCTTCATGGCAGCGTCCAGCATCTCCTCCACCGCATCCATCACATCGTCCTGCGAATCAATGAAAGACATCTCGAAGTCGAGGGAGGTGAACTCGCTCAGGTGCCTCGTGGTGTCCGACAACTCTGCCCTGAAAGCGGGTGCGATCTCATAGACCCTTTCCAGTCCGGTGGACATGAGCATCTGCTTGAACAGCTGCGGGCTCTGTGCGAGATACGCATCCTCTCCGAAATAATCCAACTTGAAAAGCGTCGCTCCACCCTCGGCCCCGGCCTTCAGTATCTTCGGGGTCTGAACCTCCAGAAAGCCCTTCGTCTCCAGATTTTTCCGTATGGCAGAGAGCATCAGGGACTTCAATGCGAAAACGGAGATTATCTCCTCCCGTCTCAGGTCCATGAACCTGTTGTCAAGCCGGGTGTCCAGCTCCACATTGACCTTATCAATCACACCCATAGGCAGGGGAGCATCGGCCCCGTTCAGAACGGCCCACTCCACAGGGAGTATTTCAAAGCCTCTCTTCACATACTCGCTCTTCTGCACCTTCCCGCGCACGGCTATGACCGACTCCCTCTGCACCTTGGTGAGCCGGTTGTACTCGTCCTCGCCCATCTCGTTCTTCAGTGCGGTGACCTGCACCACTCCGCCCCTATCTCGAATGAGTATGAAGGCGATCTTTCCCTTCTTGCGAATGGTCTGGACCCATCCGGCCACTGTGACTTCCGTATCCGTTTCGGGGTCGATTTCATCGGAGCGCTTTCTGTCCCTGAGGTTCATTGAAACACCGAAGATTGGAAAAGTGGAGGGTATTTAAGGGTTTGG
>CAZKII010000015.1:8735-22127 GCA_964552865.1 uncultured Thermoplasmata archaeon
GATGAGCATTATCTTCAGTGCGTTTTTGAGCATCTTCTTCTCTTTTATAAGATGAAAAAGGAGCAAGGGATAAGAAGAGGAGAGAATAAAGGCCGGAAATGTGATGAGCATTACCATAAACGCAATCCATGCTACCTCTGCAGCTGGAGGCGGAGGGCCACAACCACATATGCATAAACAACCGACCTTGCCCAGAGGCATAATGACCGAAATTCCAGCAACATGAAGGATTGAAAGGAGGAAAAAGAACAGGAGAAGGAATGGATAGAACACTCTAGTATCCCCTTCATCGTGATACCTTATGAGTGAATACCTGCCAGCAATGTAGCTCACAACAACCAGAAATAGAAACAGGAGTGGGACTACAAAGGAAAGGCCAGTTATGGCGTAATAAAAAAGCGCATTGAGAATGAGGAGCAGCACAAGAGGCAGTATCGCCAGCCAATTTTTCTCCATCATCTCCGGTATGTCCATGATAGATTATGTCACAGATGGTACTTAACGATTGCGCTCATGGCGCCCTTCAACAAGTCAAACCCGCTATCATCATCCATGTTATTTGCAATACCCCAAGAAGAATGTCAACTATTCCTATTATCAAGGCTATCCGGGCCTTAACATTCGTTTCCGCGAAACGCTCAGGCACAAAGGAAAATATAGCAGAGATTGCTCCCAGAGCAATCGGAACCACTATCGGAAGGAGGATAACTATCGTCCACTCAAGCAGGGCTCCCATTTCCGGCCATATCCCCAAAAAATAGGCATTGATCAGAAAAAGGAACAACCAGTAAATGCCGAAAGAGACGAGGCCGATAACCGAAAGGAGCAGCAGGGCACTATCCGATAATCGCTTTGTCAACAAGAATACCCCCGGGTCATTATCCACATAATAAATGAAAGATAGACTAACGCCACTAGGAATAGGGTCATTGCTAAGAGTTTTAATTTCGTTCTTTTCTCCTCCTCTATGTTCTCGGCAACTCTAAGAAAATAGGATGCCGTCCCCAACATGGCTAACAACGGCAAGACGAGTATGAAAAATATCTCAAAAACCTCTTGCAGATTCATGCTGTTCCTCCTTATAGATATACATATTGGGCCATCCCCCATCATCATTCATATTTCCTTTTTCATGACCTGCCCGCTTCTCTCCATCAACCGACACTTCCATGACACATTATGTCACAGATGGTACTTAACGATTTCGCCTTTCGGTTCTAAGCGAATAGGCTCAATCCGCTTAGCTGAATCAAAAAACAAAAAATAAGGGTTTTGATGAGATTATTCGATCTCATACTTTGCGCACTTCTCGTCCACTTCCTGCTGTATCTGGGCCAGGACCTCCGGCATCTTCAGAAGGTGCCTGAACCTGCCCTGCAGTTTGAAGTACTCCTCAACAGGCTTCCTCTTCTCCTTCGGTTTGCAGGTCACCTTCATCTTGCTGATGTCGCCGCCTTCCAGCTCCCACGGGACGAATATGCCGGTCTCCACCGCCATTCTGGACAGTTCCACCGTGAGTTCGCTCGGATATCTCCATCCTGTGGGGCACGGAGAGAATATGTGGATAAAGGACGGACCGTCGGCCGCAAGCGCCTTTCTGACCTTGTTCCTCAGGTCCCTTGGGAACGCAATGGTGGCAGTGGCGGTGTAGGCGATGTCATGGGCCGCAACGATGTTCGCTATCGGCTTCTTCCTCCCCTGCTTTCCCGGTATAACCTTGCCGGCTGGTGAGGTAGTGGTGGACGCATAGGCAGGTGTGGAGGAACACCTCTGTATGCCGGTGTTCATGTAGGCCTCGTTGTCAAACACCACATAGGTTATGTTGTGTCCCCTTTCCAGCATTCCACTCAGGGCCTGAAATCCGATGTCGAATGTACCGCCGTCTCCGGCAAAGGCAAGGATGTTCACGCCCTCTCTCTTTCCGAGCTTCTTGAATGCGACATCCACGCCGGACGCGACCGCAGCGGCGTTCTCGAAGGCCGCGTGAATCCACGGTATCTTCCATGCGGTCTCCGGATAGGCGGTGGTCATCACCTCAAGGCAGCCGGTGGCGTTTGCGACCACCGTGTTGGGCCCGGCTTCCTGAAGTACCATCCTCACGGCCGTGGCCATACCGCAGCCCGCACATCCTCTGTGTCCTGATACGAAAAGTTCATCGCTCGCCATTTACTCACCTCCGAGAATATCGGTTTTAAGATTCACCCAGTGCACGGGCCATCCTGCCTCTCCACTCTCCAGCGCCTTCATGGATTCCTCCGCCACATGGTCGAAATCGGAGAAGGTTATGTCCCTGCCTCCCAGTCCGATTATGAAATTGAGGATCATCGGCCTCTCCTTCTCGTTTATGAGGGCACCGGAAACCTCGGCAAACACCGGGCCGCCGTAGCCCTGCGATACCGCTCTGTCGAACACAGCGAGAACCTTCGCCTTGGAAGCGATTCTCTTTATGTGCTCGAAGGGGAACGGACGGAAGACGGTTATCTTAGCCACACCGGCCTTTATGCCCTTCTCCCTGAGCCTGTTCACTGCGGCCCTTGCGGTCCCGCTCATGGAACCCATGGTGATGAAGATTATATCGGCGTCGTCTGTCATGTATTCGGAAACCTTCTCGTACTTCCTGCCGAACCTCTTTTCAAAGTCCTCGAACACCTCGTTGATGACCTCGGTAGCGTTCCACATGGCATCCCACTGCTGGTACTTGAACTCGGGATAGTGGGCGGGGGTGCCGAAGGCTCCGAATGTCATGGGGTTGTTCACATCGAGGGTAAACTTTGGCCTGTACGGCGGGAGGAAATCATCAACCTCCTCCTGAAGCGGCACATCCACACCCTCCATCGTATGAGTGAGTACAAAGGCATCCAGGCCCACCATCGCTGGCAGAAGGACCCTGTGGTCCTCGGCGACCTTGAAGGCCATGAGCATCAGGTCAAGCGCGTTCTGGTTGTTCTCCGCATAGAACTGCATCCAGCCGGAATCCCTCTCCGCCATGGTATCGGAATGATCGGCCCAGATGTTTATCGGCCCGCTGAGAGCACGGTTACCTATGGCCGCAACGATAGGAAGCCTCATGGCCGATGCGATGAAGAGCATCTCGCTCATGAGTTTCAGACCCTGCGAAGCCGTGGAAGTGGCCACCCTCGCACCCGCCGCACTTGCGCCTATCGCCGCGCTCATGGCAGAGTGTTCCGATTCGGTCAGGAGAAGCTCCGCATCCATCTCTCCGTTTGCGACATACTGAGAAATCTGTTCGGGGAACAGTGTGGACGGGGTGATCGGATACGCAGGAACCACATCAACCCTTGCGAGTTTGGCAGCCACCGCAGTGGCGAAATTTCCCTTTACAACCTGTTTGTCGCCCATGCTATCACTTCTCCTCCGGTACCATCTTCAGGGCATCGCCCAGATTCGCATTCTTATTGGCCAGACATTCCTGAACGCATATCCCGCAGCCCTTGCAGTAGTCGTAATCTATAACTATCGGCTTCTTCGCCTTCGGGTCCGCCTTCTCTATGGCGCTGTCCGGGCAGAACTCCCAGCAGACATTGCAGAATATGCAGTTCTCCGGCGTGAGGATCGGTTTCATCGTCCTCCATGAGCCGGTCTTGTAATTCAATGAACTTCCCGGTGTCGTTATAATCGCTCCTATCTCTATCTTACTCATATTCACACCCCCTTTACCTTATCGTAGGCCTCTTTCACAGCGGCGACATTGGCGTCCCGTTTCGCAGGAGAGAGCTCATAAACCGCCTTTATGGCCGCATCGAGGGAAATATTGCCTATCACCCGCACATAGGCCCCGATTATGGCCGTGTTCACTATCGGGTTCGTCTCGGTCCCCAGCCTGTTGTTCAGGGCGACGCCGGTGGCATCTATGGTATACACACGGGCAACACCGAAATCGAATTCGGAAGGGTCTTTTTTCGTGTTTATTATAACGGTTCCGCCCGGCTTGAGCCCGTTCCGCACATTGGCCTCCTTAACGGCCAGAAGGCTCGGGTCCTGAATGATCACGGCATCAGGCTCGTATATCTGGAACTTGATGTCTATCGGCTTCTCGTCCACTCTCAGAAACGCAGCGACCGGGGCCCCTCTGCGCTCCACACCGAAAATAGGGAAGGCCTGTGAGTACTTC
Organism: uncultured Thermoplasmata archaeon; assembly: GCA_964552865.1. GTDB lineage: Archaea > Thermoplasmatota > Thermoplasmata > JAJSAE01 > JAJSAE01 > JAJSAE01. The sequence continues at coordinate 12,868 of CAZKII010000015.1, forward strand.
CCCTCGCTGTAAGCCGCAGAGGCCAGAATATTGGCGGCCGTAACCGCGCCCTGTCCGCCTCTTCCGTGAAATCTTGCTTCGTACATGGTATGCACCTGCCACGGCTATACACACGAATGACTTAAAAATATCGGTTTTTCGCAGGAAGGCACTAGCGCCCCAGCTGCTCCTTCACTATTTCATCCGCAAGCCTCAGAAACTCCGTATCCGTCCCCTCCGGTATGGTGGCACCGCTGGCTATGGGGTGGCCGCCTCCTCTGCCGCCCACCGACTCCGCAGCCTTTCTGCATGCCTCGGCAAGATTTAGACCCCGCTCCACCAGTTCGTTACTCCCCCTTGCGGAAATCTCCACCTTACCGTCGGAGATGGAGAGACCAAATGCAGGCATATCATGGTCAAAGAGATATTCCCTGCCTATACCGGCAACAGCCCCGCTTATTGTGGGCTCCTCACTGTAAAAGTACTGTATGGCCTCCATCTTCTCCGGCGGCTCGTCCTCCAGTTCTATGAGGCGGGAGCGAATGCGGGAGCGGTGTTCCTCGCGCAGAGCGGAGGCCTCCGATTCGGCACCCTTCGTTCCGTTCAGGAGCTCGAACCCGACGCCGTTCTTCCCCATTCTGCCGCAGGCGTCCACGAGAGCCGCCATATTCTCAAGGCTTCTCTCCCCGGCGGACATGTAGTATGTATCGGAAACGAGATTCTCAAGCGTCTCCGGAGTGCAGCCCTGCTCAATCAGGCGAAGGATGACGATGGAGTTTATGTAGTTGCTCATTTCGGCCATTCTCCCCGCACTGCTGTCGGCAGTAAGGTCCGCCGTAAGGGTGGAACCGTCTATTCGGACCTCACGGAGAAATTCCTCCACCTGCTGCGCTCTTCCGGTGATCCCCTTCAAAAACGGGTCAACCGAGTAGAGGATGGAGTCATACACGGTCTTTTCGGACAGTTTCATCTGTTTCTTAACCACCAGAAGACCCTGCTCGATACTCCGGTCCGCAATAAGCCTGTTCGTTCCGGACAGCCCGCCTATATGCTGCCGGTCGCCCATTGCTCCGATCAGCGCATAGGGTGCGAGATCCCAGTTGCTTTCATCCAGAGAGAGGGCAAACAGGAAGGCCGTGGTGGAGCCTGATAGATCCTTCATCCCGTCCATTCCGAAGAGGTTAGGGTTGATATAAACCACCCTATCATCGGTCTCCATAACCCGGTGATGATCGAGCACGATAACATCCAGATCCATCTCGGCAAGCTCCTTTATCAGCGAAGCGCCTATGTCCACCAGAATAAGAAGCCGCGTACCATTATCCAGATAGTCCTGAATGTCGTCCGCAGGCAGAGAACGGGTCGTCGTGAGATGCGGAGACAGACCTGCCCTCATCAGGGCTCGGGTGGCGACATAGCCGCCGGATATGCCGTCCGCATCGTAGTGAGATATGACTCTGACGAACTCATGGGAACTCGCAAGCTCTTTCGCCCTCTCCAGTTCGCGTCGCATCTCTGGAGGGAGAGAAAGGGAGAGCAAGGTAACCACCTTACTCTATGAGCAGTCTGGCGTTCTTAAGAGAGTAGTTCCAGTTCTGCGGAAGAACTCCGGTTCTCTTGTAATACCTTACCAGACGCCGAATCTTTGCCTCCACGAGCTGAAGCCCGCGCCTGTTGTGCAGATCCTTGGGGTTGTTGGTAAGATGGTCGTCAAGTGCTATGGCCTTCTTCATCAGATTCTGAAGGTCCTCCGGAAGCCTGAACCTGACTCCGTTCTCCTTCAGTATGGCTGTTATGCTCTTACCGGTCACCAGTTTTACCCCCGGAATACCGTACTGATCTCTGAGAGTTATTCCTATCATTGCCGTGGACATACCCCCCTTGGAGAGCTTGACCACCAGTTCTTCCACATCCTTGGGCGGAAGCGGCACCCACTCGGGGGCCTCTGTCAGGTATGGTTTCTTCGAACCCGATTGTCCTCTTCTTCTTGCATGCATCCTTGCCATTTTTAAACCTCCAGCTAATCTGTGACGAAGGCAGAAAGAGGAGATAATGCCATAGTATTTAAAACTTACAGTGCAGAACAGAAAAATAAAGAGAAAGAAAAGGGGTTTTAGTGTATCCGTCTGTAACCGACGAGAAGCATGGCCACACCGAGAACGGATATTATTCCGATGAAGCCGAGACCCGGTGAAACCGGTGTTCTCACGGTGACGGAAGTCATGTCGCTGTCGCCCACATATCCGGGCATGCTCGCCTCTGCCACTATCGTGTATGTCACATCGTTGCCGCTGCTCACATCCGGCTGGAAGGTCGTGGTCGCAGAGCCGTCGGCACCGGTGGTGAGGTTCACGGTCTTGAGAGTTCCGGATGCGTCCTTGTAATATATCATTACGCTGGCACCGGATATTCCCGTTCCATCTGCCGCCGTGACGGAGACTGTGAGGTCGGTACTATCGCCGACATTCAGAACAGGAGAAGCGGCGGAGATGGAGACCGAAAGCTGCTGAGGCTGAACGATTATCTGCCTGGAATATGTGGCAGGGTTATAGCCGTCCATGGATGCGGTCGCCGTGATGGTGTATGTGGTATCAACGGTAACATCGGCGGAGAAGGTCGTAGTCACCATTCCGCTGGCATCGGTCGTGCCGGTCGCATCGGCTATCGAGCCTCCCGCAGAGGGAGATACTGTGAAGGACACGGTAGCGCCCTCAACAGGTGCTCCAGCGGATGTGACGGTAACCGTAACATCAGCGGACTCTCCGGAGTTGAGAAGGGCACTGCTGGTGGTCATGGCCACGGTAAGGGACGGGATGGACTCGTGTACGGTAATGGCCGTGTCCGCCTCTGCAGGGTTGTACTGGAACGCGACCGCCTTTCCGTGTATGGAAATGTCCATCGCTCCGGAAACAGTGGACGGGGCCGTGAGAGTCACGGTAGCGGTTCCGTCCGCTCCGGTAACTACCTCGGTCTCGCTGAGGGTTCCGGCGGAAGCGGAAAGAATGACCGTTGCACCCTCGAACGCTCCGTCCGCATTGGAAACCATTATGTTAAGGGTTGTGCTGTCACCTGCATCGAGAGACACCGTGGCGGGAGTTATGGATATGGAAAGATCTCCGAGAACATCCGCCTTCAGAGAGGTGAATGTCCAGAAGTTTCCGACACCGCCGAGCATGGCGTTCCAGCCCTTGAAGGTATCATCCTTGTAGACCTGAACCTTCTTGAGATAATAGATGACATCCAGAGGCTCCTCTTCACTGATGAGGCCCTGTATGTGCTTTACGAGGGTCTGCCTTGCAGTGCCGTCCATCTCGGCGTTCGCATCGGCTATGAGGCTTGCCACTGTAGCGTTTGTATAGCCATTGTTGTGCAGTGAATCATATATGCCGGACATGTAAGAAGGATCCAAGGAAATGGCCTGGGGCATGAGAGCCATATCAAACTCATTGGCCTCAACCTTGCTTTCTATATCTTCGGTAAGATTGGAAACCTGTGTAACATTTATGCCTATCTTCTGAAGATTTGATGTTATCTGTGCCCCAATCTGGTCCCTTTCTGGCTCATAGGGGATCTCAGTGCCAGGAATTTTTGACGCAGGAGCGTACAGAGTTACGCTTATCGAGTCGCCGTTGGGCATATTAAGCCAGCCATCTCCATCTGGGTCGTTAAAGCCTGCCTGAGAAAGTATCTGAGATGCAAGGGTCGTATCGTAGTCATATCTCTCCACGCTGGAGTTATACCAGAATGACATGGAGGGATGGATTATGGAATCACCCTGAAGGCCATATGTTCCAAGGACATTATTCACGATAAGGTCCTTGTCTATGCAGTGAGCGATAGCCTGCCTGAACGCAACATTGTTGAAAGGTGCCTTGTTCATGTTGAAGGCAAGGTAGTAGTACTCAAGCTCGTTGGTGATCACCTGCTTTCCCTGATCCGTAAGAGTGGTCTCGATGGTCTCGTTGGTCTCCGGGTCCACACCGAGAGGTATCACCTGTCTTGCCTGATAGGATTCCAAGCTGGTCCAGATGTATTCAAGGGCGGAACCGTCGGCAGTGCCGTTCACATAGGCATCTGCGGCCTCATCGAGAGTGTCGTACAGATACACATTAATTCCGTCGAGATAGACCCTCCCGTTGAAGTAATCGTCAAAAGCCGCCAGTTTAACCTCTGTATCGTTGGAACTCACGATAGTATAAGGGCCGGAACCCACATAGCTGTCGCCATCCATCTTATAAACAGGCATGGTGAGTACCTTGCTGAAGAAGGATGCGTCCATTGTCGACAGATGGAAGACAAGAGTGCTGTCATCACTGGCCGAAACGCTGGTGACTCCCGGAGCACTCTCGTAGACATCCACAATGTCCGAGGCCACGAGAGCGGTTCCGTCCTGCCACATAATTCCGTCCTTCAGTGTCACCGTTATGGTCTTGGCAGTATCGTTTACCGTCCAGCTATCTGCCATCCACGGTTCTACATTCAAAGTATCCGGCATAACCCTTGCAAGGGAATCATACACCAGATCCACGACCTTCTGTCCCTCGGCATCCGTTGTTGTGGGCTTGAGGTCCAGCGCAGATGAAGAGATTATCGCAACATTTACCTCTCCACCGTATTCGCCACCCATGGGAGCCGCGTTAACAGGCGTAAAAAGTACGCTGAAACTGCCTGCAACCATAATGGTTACCAGCAATGCGGCCCACACGGATGTTCCTATTCTGTTCTTTCCACTTTTTTCCGTCATAAATTCTCCTCCTGATTTGCTATTCTGAACTCTTACGGTTCAAATTATTTGAGGGTGGTAATGTAATGTGCCTATTTATAGTTTTCGAATGCCCTCATCGGTTGGGAGAGAAAGCCACTGGAGGGAATTGAACCCTCGACCTACGCCTTACCAAGGCGTCGCTATACCGCTAAGCCACAGTGGCACCTTCTCGACTTAAGGGCGTAACAGGACGCCATATTAAAGTTTTTCGCAGGACGCAGCGCCGCAAAACGGAGAATTCGCACAAAGAGCAAATATTTATAGGATGAGCGCAATCGGCCTCCGGTGAATGAAATGAAACTTACAGAGGATGCGGAGTTCATAAGAGAGACCGTAATGAAGCACCAGAAGTGGTTCGAGGAGTCCCTGCCGATGATCGCGTCGGAGAATCTGGCCAGCCCCCTTGCGAGGGAAATGCTCATATCCGACCTTCACGACCGGTATGCAGAGGGCTGGGTCCATGAGCGGTACTACAACGGCAACATCTATGTGGACGAGCTCGAAGAGAGGATAATGAAGATGGCCAGAGAGCTTTTCGGGTCGAAATTCGCTGATGTCAGGCCGATATCCGGGACCGTGGCCAACATGGCGGTAATATTCGGCTTCACAAAGCCCGGAGATACCATCATAACCCCGGCACTATCGGACGGAGCGCACATAAGCTCCGCGAAGTTCGGGGCGGTGGGATTCAGGGGGGTTTCCACAGTAAACTATCCATTCGACCGAAAAGAGATGATAACGGATGTGGACGGAGCGAAAAAATTGATTCTGGAACAGAGGCCGAAACTCTGCCTCTTCGGAAGATCCGTATTCCTCTTTCCGGAGCCGCTGAAGGAGCTGCAACCCACTCTCGAAGAGGTGGGGTGTACGGTGTGGTACGATGCGGCCCATGTGCTCGGCCTAATCGCGGGAAAACAGTTCCAGGACCCCCTGAGAGAAGGCGCGCACATCATAAGCGGTAGCACCCACAAAACCCTGCCTGGCCCCCAGCACGGCATAATACTCGCCAACCCGAAGAACGACAAGATGGAGAGGAAGCTGAAGCGGGGCGTATTTCCGGGAGTGACCAGCAATCACCACCTCCACGCCATGGCCGCCCTCGGTATCGCGCTGGCGGAGCACAAGGAGTTCGGAGAGGCGTATGCAAAACAGACCATCAGGAACGCACAGGCCCTCGGAGAAGCACTTTACGAGCGAGGAATCCCGGTTCTATGCGAGCACAAAGGATTCACCGCATCCCACACGATCGCCGTGGACGTCTCCTCGTTCGGCGGCGGGGAGCTGGTGGCGAACAACATGGAAAAGGCCAACATGATAACGAACAAGAATCTGCTGCCCGAAGACACCTCGCCGAAGCACCCCAGCGGCATAAGGCTGGGAACGCAGGAACTCACCAGAGTGGGGATGAAGGAGAAGAACATGGCGGAGGTGGCCGAACTCATAGCCAGAGTGGTGAAGGGAGAGGACCCGTTGAAGGTAAAGGAGGACGTGAAGGAGCTGAAGAAGGACTTCACGAAGATTCACTACTGCTTTGCAAGCGGCGAAGAGGCCTACAGGTACTATAAGCTCGTTTAAGGCCACTGGAAGGTGTCACGATGAACAGAAGCTCGCTCCTGATGCTGAAGGTCGGAATAACGATGGTGAACATATTGATCGCAACGCTCTTCTTCACCGCGATATTGCCACCGATAACCGGAGGGGTGAGCGTGGAACTGCCGGAGGGGGACAGCCTCTCATGGGAGGTTTACGGGCACAACATCTCAGTGAATACCACCGTAAAAATCATCAATCACGCCTACTACAGCATAGACGGCATAAAGATATGGATTGATATCGGCGAGGCGGGGGGCACTGTCATCCTCAACCGGACCGTGGATATTCCGCCGGTAAAAGCTGGGAGCGAAGTAACCGAACCTATCCACCTCCTTTTTGACATGAATGAGATACTGCAGAACGGAGGAATGGACCTCGTGTTCTCGGATGCAGAACTGGAGGTGAAGGTCAGCGTTGTGGCCCTATATACCTTCGAAACGATCCGATTTTCCGCAAGATATACGGATATCTACCCTTGGGAGGCCCTTATCAGGGAGATCAGTGTGGACACGGAGAACACGACATATCAGAGCAGTGCAACGGGGCTTGTGGTAACGATTCCGTATGTCGTGGAAACATCATCGCTCCTCTCGGGAAGGACCACGGAGGTTCAGCTCGTGCTGAGCAATGGTACAGGAAAAGAGATCGCAAGAGACTATGAGACCGTGAATCTCGGACGGAGGGATAACGGAGAGGTAACATTTACAATAGCATCTGACGCCATGAACGACCTCCTGACCAGAAGCCAGAGATTGAACATACATACCACAATAGACCTCGCGGGAGAGAAAATGGAGATGGACTTTCCCTACCACTGGGGAGCTCCGTTCAACAATCTGTTTGTCTCGGAGCCATATATCTCCGGTAGCACGGTCAGCGCCTCATTCAGCTTTGACAACGACATGGAAGAGTCGCTTAATATCCGGATTTTGATGGAGGTTTTCGATGCATCCGACTACCAGATAGGGTACGGCAGCAGCAGTTTCACGGTCCTGTCCGGAGAGCATGTCTCAAGGAGTGTGGATGCCACCGTGTCCGGGATACCATCCTACGCGAGAATTACGGTGGAGGACCTGAACAGCGGCCTGCAGTACAGCGTGATAAAGGGGGTGAACTGATGTCAAAGCCAGCTAGCCGTGAACCCAGCATGGGCGGAGGCATCCTCTCTGCGACGGGCGCTGCGATAAAATACATAGGCCTGCCGCTGTTTCTCATATATCTGATTCGAAAAGCGGTCCCCGACCTCAGTATGGACTTCTCCCCCTTCCTGAACGGTACGATAGCGGTGGGCATCGCGATGGTCGTGGTATCATTCGTCTACGGGTACTTCTGGAGAGGGAGCGAGCAGAGATTCTTTGCCGGGCTGGCAGGTGTGGTTCTCGCCGTAATATGGATCCTGGTAATCGTGGGCGGCTTCGACCTCGGAGCCAGATTCGAAACATTCTCCTTCCGGCTGGATATGAGCGGAATGTTCATGATAATCGCTGCAGGCATATCCCTCAAAGGCGTCTACCACTTCGCAGAATACAGAGCATACAAAAAGGAGCTGGAAGAACAGGACGCAATGCGGAGAAACAATCCCTACGCCTACCAGAACCCCAACACTCAGCCATACCAAGATAATCGACCAGCAGCGTATCCACAGCAACGACAGTACACCCCTCCTCCGCCCCCGCCACCGGAAGAAAAGGCAGCGGATAAAGCAACTGAGGGGATGAACTTCAGACCATATCATGAGATTGCCTCAACGGAGGATAAAATAGAGTGGAAGAAACCGGGGGAAAACTGGAAGATAGAGAGCCACACGAAGGACGATAAAAAGGACTAATGCCTCTTCCTGAGCTCCTCTTCCATCATGCATGCCTTGCACAGCTCTCCATTGGCCGGCTCTCCGCACCTCCTGCAGCGCCGCAGGTTCGTGGGTGGGAACTTCTCAATCAGAAGCGGCTTTATCTCCTCGTAACTCTTCAGTATGGAGTGCCGCGTCCCGGGCGTCTCGTTCTCAAGGGTGTTGATTATATCTCTGAAGGTGTTTCTCACCGCCCTCTGGCGATAGGGGCATTCTTCATCGCTGAAGGGGATACCGTTGACAAGAGCATACAGATAGGACTCCTTCTCGGGGATCAGGCGCAGGGGTTGAATCCTGGGGATGAGGCCGGGCTGTACCCTGTCATGGGGACCCATTCTGGCAAGGCGCTCCATATCACCTCTCGCTATGTTCATTATTATCGACTGGGCCGTGTCGTCCAGATTGAGGCCTGTGGCAAGCACATCCGCACCGATCTCTCTGGCCACCCGGTTCATGGCCTTCCTCCTGAACACGCCGCAGTAGGAGCAGGGCGTTATTGGGTCCCCGGTGCGAACAATATCGTCCAGCTCGAAACCGACGAGCTCTCTGAAGGATATGACATGGTGGGGAATGCCCCTCTCTTTGCAGTACTCGGAGACCAGGCGGAGCGATGAGGGGCGATATCCGTCTATCCCCTCATCCACTGTTATGGCGTGCACTTCCACACCCGCTACGGAAGAGTAGAGGTCGTTGAGGACATGAAGGGCCACCATGCTGTCCTTTCCCCCCGAAACCGCAACAGCAACCCTGCTGATGCCCTTTATATCCACCTGCCTCCTCAATTCCTTCTTAATTCTTCGCTCCACGAACTCCGAAAGGTGAAACTCACACAGGTGAGCACCGCTGTATCTGACATAGGTGATAGCTTCCCGATTGCATTTATCACACTTCACGGATCAAGGAACCGGAGAAGATATAAAAAGATTGCATCGGAAAAAATAGAAGAAAAAAGGGGTTTGTGTTCAGATGTCGGTGAGGTCGAGGACTTCTCCCTTGTCCTCCTCTTCCTCTTCGCCCTCGTCGGATGGCTCCTCGGAACTCTCAGTCTCCGCAGTAGCCTCCTCCGGCTCCTCG
>CAZKII010000016.1:0-8324 GCA_964552865.1 uncultured Thermoplasmata archaeon
CGTACTGGGGGCGGCGGAGAAGATTACCGCGGGAGTCGAGGAGACCGTTGCCGTTCACCATGCCATTCCCGTTGACGAGGCCGCGCGATATACCCTTTCCCCCGTTCGTAAGGCCATTTCCATTGACCAGCCCATTGCCGTTCACGAGCCCCCTCCTGCGAAGGACATCCCTCAATCCGTTGCCGTTTATGAGGCCGTTACCGTTCACAAGTCCCCTGCCGTTCGTCAGTCCCCTTGAAGCAGGAGGAGGCGCGGGTTCCGGCTCATATTCGAGCTCGCTCGCTTCCTCATCCTCGAACTCAACCCCACACACCGGGCAGGACATGGCAGCCGCATCAAGAAGGTTTCCACAGACCGGACACTCGAACCGCTCCCCCTCGGCAGGCTCAGAAACATCGGCCTCTTCGGCCACACCCAGCACCTCTTCATCCCCGGAGAACTGCAGCGTACCGTCCTCTATCAACCTCTCAGCAAATTCCTCTATGGAGGATTCGTCTATATCTTCGAAATCTTCGTCCATTCCCTCGAGGATGGGGGAGTCGAGAAAATCGCTGGCGGACATCTCTTCAAGCTCCAGAAGGGCCGAGATATCATCTTCCGAAAGTGAGGGGGGCGAATCAACCACCGGGAGGGGTGCGGCCTGCCCACTTTCCTCCATTTCTCCAGACGGGCTTTCTCCAGACGATTCGGCTTCCTTAGCTTCGACAGGAGAGCGGTCGGTTCCATCGCTCCGGTCTTCGGCAAGGGCAAGGAACTCCTCTGCGGACATGTCTATCTCCAGAGGGAACTCCTCCGGAACATGGCCCGCTTCCTCCAGAGGCTCATCCTCCTCCCGTTTAACCCCGGAAGAGATGGATGGACTCTCTCTGGCACCGCTGTCGGCAGCACGGACAGGGCTCCCGCAAACGGGGCATCTCGTATCGCCATCGTTCAGCAGAGCACCGCAGGAGCCGCATACGATCTCTCCTTCCTTGTACCCGCAGGCGCTGCATCTGGCACCGGGATAGGGGATAAAGCCCCCGCAGTTGGGACAGACATCGGGGAGGTAGGGGTTCTCCTCCAGCTTATTCATGGAAACGACCTCGGGGGAAGAGCCCTCCGAATAGGGGAGGCCGCAGACGGGGCATACGGTCATATTCCGCCCGAGAAAGGCACCGCAGCCACCGCATACTTTGAGGTTCCCGCTGGTCTCCAGAAGATCGTCGCTCGAGATTGGGGTGCCCGAATCCTCCGGAATCTCGGCCGAGCAAAGGGGGCAGGTGTCCCGTCCCGCGGAAACGAAGGCACCGCACGAGGGGCAGATAGCAAGCCCCTTCACTGTCTCAAGGGGATCCACGGCAACGAACTCCGGCCGGGAGGCGTCCAGCCCGCTGCCGCATACCGGGCACACATCCGTATCGGCCTGAACGAAGGTCCCGCACGACGGACAGATGTTTATGACCGTTTCCTCGCCATCTCCACCTCCGGTGCGCGGCGTGCTCTCGCTCAGACTGTCATCCTCCTCGTCCTCTTCAAAGACGGCACCGCACGACGGACAGCTATCCGCATCGGGAGATATGAAAGCGCCGCAAACAGGACAGAGATACATCACCACACTGGTCTCCTCCTCGGAGGATTCGCCGGCTGGTGGCCCAACGGAGGAGATGTGCGCATGGCATATCGGACAGGTCGAAGATTCCGCCGGGACGAAAGCACCGCACGATGGACAGACGTTCATAGGCGGATGTTCCTCCTCGTTCGACTCTTCCTTGGGGCCGGCTATGTCAGATGAGATCACAGCATCGAAAAGCTCGCTATATCGGTCATTGGTGGCCAGAAAGAGCGACGACAGCCCCCTGTTCCTGAGCTTCGCAAGGGTGGTCTGAAGGAAGGATTCGGTCTCCTCCGGACCCATCAGACGCTCCGCCCTGGGAATCATATCGCTGAAAAGCATCGGCCTCCCCGCTCCTCTCTTCAGGGCCTTGTTTATGGCTATACTGACATTCAGGAGGTCCCGTGCACACAAAAATATCCCGTCCTCCTCCTCCACGCCTATGATCATTCTCGTTTCGAAGGACTGCCAGTCTATAATCAGAAGATTTCCGGATGCGGTCGCGGCCTCGACAGAGATCCCATAATCCTTCAGCCTCTCCCCGAACTCCGCCATGGGCATGTCCCCGACGATTACCACCGCAGTGCCGCCATCCTCAAGTACCCTGGCGATCTGGGAAAACATGACGGATAGCCTGCGCTCACGGTCCTTTCCGGTGAGAAGAATGCTGCGGCCCGTCTCGACCGATGTGTCGGTATCTCCTCTTTCTCTCTCCATTTGCCCGCCTCAGAACAGCGTTTCGTCCGGATAGATCTCGACCCCGGATGCGGTTATCAGGAAGGGGTGTCTGTAGGGATCGTGCTTCGTAAGCCTCATCTTCTGTATCAGAACGGTTCTCCTGTATTCACCTCTGTGACTCTCATATCCCAGAAAAATGAGGGAATCCGTCACGAAGTTCTCCACCTTGACCTCCCCCCCTACGGCCCCGCCGCTCTCGGATATGAGAAGGGATGTAAGCCCGCTCTTTCTCAGGAACCTGCAGAATGAAAATAGCTCCCTTCGAAGGGCGTTGGTGTCCCCGTACTGAACGCTGATGGAAGAGATGGAGTCGATTACCACCCGACTGATCGAGCGATTCCTCAGCATACCTTCGAGGTACTCCCGAAGCGAGAGGAAACTCACCGCATCGTCCTCCCTTATGTCTCCGAAGTCAACCAGATAGATTCCCTCACGCTCCATATCCATTCCGTAACGGAGCGCGGCGGCAGAAATGCTCTCCGCCCCCTCTTCGAGAGTTATATATATCCCCGCTTCGCCGCGGCTCGCACCCTCGCTGATATAATGTATTCCGAAGAGGCTCTTTCCACTGCCGGGGGGACCGCTTACGAGGTTCACCGACCCTGCAATAAAGCCCCCTTCAGTCATGCTATCAAGCCCTGATATTCCCGTTTTAATCCTCATAAACATCACCTTCCTTTCCAGTCTTCCTCGCCTTCTTTATTATGGCCTCTGCCGTGGCGGGACCGAAATTCTCCCTGGCAAAATCCTCGAGATACGTCTCCGCCCGCCTGATATCGTCGGCACCGTGTCCGCACTCCAGCATTCGCCGAAAGCCCTGCTCCACCCCCATCTGAAGGAACTCAAGAAGAGGCGTATCCGCAGGGAGAGGCGGGCCGTAAAGCCTCTTAACGGTTTCGAAGAGCAGGCAAAGGGACTCCCACCTCTCCCGCAGGCCCCCCCGTGAAAAACTGAACTCCACCCGAATGACCTCGGAACGGAGGGAATAGGAGTAGGCGGGCCGCCTTCCTGTCCTGCGCAGCGCTCTGGAGAGAATACCGTGTTCGTACAGGGCGGAGAGATACTTGACAGAGGTGGCGACATGTATCCCCATGACAGAAGAGACCTCACTGGCCGTGGCCTCCCCTCTTTCGGCAACGGTACTGAGGATCTCCGTCACCAGCGGGTTGCCCAGCAGGGCACAGAGTTCCGTCTCTTTCTTCATCGCGACACCTCATTATTTTATGACCTGTGAATCAATGTCTGTTGATAACCCATGCCACCGCGCATATATAAAGTCTTAGCCATTTGTTTATGTTTCGTAAAATTATGTGGGGTGCATGGGCCGAGAAACTACGATAAGGATAAATAGGGAAGAAGCTATACCCGTACAGAATCTTACAATCGGAGGATTGAATATGACCGACATAATCGAAGAACTCACAGGAGGAGGGACCGCACCTCCATGGCTTTCGGGACCGTTGAAAGAGGCAAGGGAGATGGCGTACTACGCAAAGCTAATTGCCCTGATATTTGCGCTAATAGAGCTCCTCGTGGGGGTCGCATACCTCATATGGGCCCCAGTCTCTGGTATAATCAGTATTGTATTTGCGTTTGGAATGGTATTCCTCGCCCTTAACATCCAGAGAAAGATAATAAACGCCATCGACCAGAACAGAGTAGCTCAGGCAAAGAGCGACATAACCCTGTGGATGATTCTGGGAATAGTCTTCGGAATCATCCCGGGCATCCTGCTGTTCATATCGAAGAGCAAGATGGACGAAGCCGCCGCCGGCCCGCAGTATGCCGCTCCGGGACAGGCACCGCCGGCCCAGTACAGTTACGGACAGCAGCCCGGATATCAGCAACCCCCGGCTCAGCAGTACGGCCAGCCACAACCCACACCGCAGCCGCAGCAATACAACCAGCCGCCTGCGTATTCGCAGCCCACGCCGCAGCCGACACCCCAGCCAGCAGCACCGCAGCCGCAGTATCAGGCGCCGCCACAACCGGTAACGCCCCAGCCACAACCCGGAGCCGCGCAACCGATGGGAATGGACGGCACGATTCTATGCCCGAGCTGCGGTGCACAGATTCCGCCGTACATGCACACCTGTCCGAAATGCGGCGCACCGAGACCCGGGACACAGCTCTAAAAACCCTTATACCTCCCATTTTCATTTATTTTTCATCTCTGCCAGCACTGCGTTCATTATCAGCGGAAGGGTGATGGTGGCGTCTCCCTCAACAGTAACATAGCGGGCGTTCTCCCTCACCTTGCCCCATGAGACAGCTTCCCTTACCCTCGCACCGGAGAGGCTTCCGTCGTACTCCTCCGCAGTGGTCAGATAGACAGCGTAATCCAGTCCGTCCCGGAACTGATTCCACCAGATGGTGTGGTGCTTGGAAATCCCTCCCCCGATCATCAGGGCCCCGCTCTTCTTCGCTGGGAAGACTATGTCGGCCAGCTCCTGCTCGTCCTTCAGAAGGTCTATCACGAAATCCCTGTGGTCCTGACGGAACATCCACAGCTGGGAGCCGAAGGCACCGTCGGTGATTCCGGGCACATAAACAGGGATGTCGTTCTTCGCGGCCCAGTATATTATGGAGCTCTCGTCGTTCAGCCGGAGGCCGACCTCCCGGATTATCTCGCTGGTGGAGAAGGTCCGCTTTCCCGTGGCGTATATCTCCTCTATGATGGGGATGAGTTTCTCCTCCAGAATAAGGCCGTAGCTCTCGTTGGGTACGAGGATGTTGCCCAGCCTATTCACGCCGTGGTGATAGAGCTCCGCATCGTCCATGAGGAAATCGCCGTGATAGTAGTCCTTCCATATCCTCGCAAGGTCGTGGTCCAGAGTTCCGCATGTGGTGATTATGACATCCACCATCCTTCTCCTCACCATCTCCTTTATTATCCCCCGTGTTCCGGTGGAGATTATGCAGGCGGGAAACGAGAGGAAATTCACGCTCTCTTCATCGGAGAACATCCTTCGCAGTATATCCGCAGCTACGCCGACCTTCTTGGCCGTGAACCCCCCGGAGCGGTACATCGCTTCAACGAGCTCGGCAACCGTCATGCCCTCATTGAGAGCCATATCCTCCACAGGCACTGTGGCCACATTTTCGTACATATCTTCCTTCATCGTATCGCCTCGCGTTATTGCACCGCCGTATTAAAAATTACCCCGTTTCCTCACGGCGTCCGCGAGCATCAGAGCATCTCTGGTCTCCCCGACATCGTGGACCCGCAGAATATTGGCTCCGTTCATAAGAGAGGCCACACCGGCGGAGATGCTTCCGAAAAGCCTGTCCTCCACTTCCCTGCCTGTCACGGCACCGATGAAGCTCTTTCTCGAAGCACCCACCAGTATCGGCCGCCCCAGCACCCTCAATTCCCCAAGCCGGTGCAGGATTTCAAGGTTGTTCGCAACCGTCTTGCCGAAGCCGATTCCCGGGTCTATGATTATCCTGTCCCTGCGTACGCCTTTTTCTTCGAGATAGAGGATTCTTTCCCTTAAGAAATCCGTGATATCGTCCACCACATCCCTGTAGCGTATCTCATTCTGCATGGTCTTCGGCTCTCCGAGCATGTGCATGATAACTATCGGAACCCCTGTTTCAGCGGCCAGTTCCGCCATGCCGTCCCTTCTGGCAGCGAACACATCGTTTATCACGGAGGCACCGGCCTCAAGGGCCTTTTCCGCCACCTCCGGTTTCGAAGTATCCACAGAAACAGGAATATCGGATATGCTGGCCACCTCTTTTATCACCGGAATGACCCTGTTCAATTCCTCATCCGCGCTGACCGGTTCTGAGAACGGACGGGTGGACTCGCCTCCGATGTCTATTATATCCGCTCCTTCTTCGATCATCTCCTCGGCTCTCTTCACCGCAGTGTTTACATCCGAGAATCGGCCGCCATCGGAGAACGAATCGGGGGTTACATTCAGTATGCCCATGACCAGCGGCCTGCTGAAATCCAGTTTTCGCCTGCCGTTCCACTTCCATTCCATCGGAGCAGGTTCGGTCTGAAGATTGTCCAGAATCGCCTCTATCTCAACCCCGAGATCTTTGAGGCCGAAGTACTGCCTCTTAAAACGAGCGGAGGCTCTCCTCAGCTCCTTGATGCTCCCCATCAAAAGCACAGGCGATTCCTTATCGGAGCACACCACGGCCCCCTTCGAAACCGCGGCATCGCCCCCCGACGCCAGCATCTCCTGTTTCATTATGTTGGCCACGGGAGAACGGACATCGCGGACAAGAACACTGTACTTTCCGGCCTTTTCCTTCATCATCTCGATACCGGCAGGGTCGGGCCCGATCTCCTCAAAACAGGCAATGAGGTCCTCCGGCCTCCGAAACTCTCTCAGATACGGTCTCATAAGGGGGAATAGGGGTTGCGGTAAAAAAAGGTTTGCAATCAGCGAAAGAGGCCTTTCTTGGCCATCTTCTTCTTTACACTGACCGCCCTCGTAAAGCCGCAGTTCGGACACACGAGACCCACGCCGTTCACGAAATTAAGCGCAGTGCCGCAGCGGGGGCAGATGTTCTGGGGTTGAGCCGCCTCCTGACGGACAGCGGAAGCGGGTGCAGCGGCGGGCGCTGGAGCCTGCAGGCGGAGCCACATAAAGGTGTATCCGCAGTTCTCACAGACGCCTGTTCCGTTATCTGAGAAGGAGAGACGGTCGGATCCGCACTTGCTGCATATCCCCTTGTCAGGAATCGTTATCCCCTTCTTCTGCCTGGCCCCCATTATGGCAGGCTTCAGCGAGAGAATCAGTTTCTTAAGCTCGTTGGCGAGGCGCAGGCCCTCCACATAATCGTCTCTGGAAAGAGCCGCCTTCGCCCTCTGGATCAGATCCGAGGAATTGGCCACATCGAGGCCGTAGGCCATGGCCTCTCTGACGAATGGCTCGTTGTAGTTTATTATCTCAGCGGCCTTTGCAATCTGGGACTTCCTCAGCTTCATCGCCTTCTCTATCTGCTCCTCCTGCCCCTCCAGAGCCGCGGCCTCCGCTTTACCCAGAAGCTCGGAGGTCATAAGGTAGTCCTCTCTGGAAAAGGAGTCGCGAGCCAGTTTCAGAAGGTGCTCCGCCTCGGACATGTCCGCTCCAAGCGTCCTTCCATCATCAATAAGAGATTCCACCCTGGGGAAATAGTCGTTGATCTGCTGTATCCTCTGAGTCTTAGCGAGTTCTATGCTGCTCTCCGCCTCCATTATCCGCTTTTCAGCCCCAAGGTGGTCATATTTCAGGAGCGCGTTCTTAGCGGAGACCAGAAGCTGGCTGGCATCGGTTATGTTGGCACCGATCTCGCTTATTTTGGTCAGTTCCGCTTCACAGGAGGTCAGACGATCGTTCACATCGGCCATCCTCTGCTCGAAGGCTCTGCTCACGGCCTTCTCGAGGTTCATGGCACTCTCCTTCATCGACTCACGGAGACCGTCTGCAAACGCCCTCTTCGACACCCTAAGAAGCCGGCGCTGTTCCCCCATATCATACCCGGTGCTCTCCAGCTCTTCTATCATCCTTTCGGAGGCGCTGATGATCCAGGCAACCGCCCACGACTGCCATCCCGAAAAAACCCTTTCGGATATGCGCTCGGCGGCCATGACCTGATAAAGGGCCAAAGCGTAATCGCCCCTGTCAAAGGTCTTGGGCAGAGTTTCCAGATACTGAAGCAAAGTATTGAAATCGAGCATGCCGTTTCTGGCATTGTCCAGCTTCTCCGCTATCTCATCCTCGTCGGGAAGGCGTTCGCTCTCGGTTATGGCGATGGCCTCCTCCGTGTCGGCCATTATCTCGGCGATCCCCTCCTCCACGTCCTCCAGTTCCTCCGCAATCTCTTCTTTACCGTCATTACCTTCATATGAGGGGAAGAGGGCAGAGGGTTCCACAGATTCCATAATAGCAGCGACAATCTCCCTCTTTTTCTTTCGCCCCTTCAGAGATACCCCATGCTCCTTAGCCAGTTGTTTCAATTGTGCTACCGTCATAGCCTTCAGCCGTTCTTCCGC
>CAZKII010000016.1:8424-15597 GCA_964552865.1 uncultured Thermoplasmata archaeon
AGAAGAAGGCCGTCCTTAACCGTCTCGTCCAGAGGGGCGGAAACGGGAACACCGCCGGAAACGATCTCTATTATCCTCCCCTTCTTCAGCCCGGGTCTGTTCTGTATGAACCTGTCCAGATATTTCTTGGCATCGCCCGGCTCCTTCACATTGGAAAGGAGGATCCCCACTCCCACATTGGCTGATGTCTCGCTCTTGGGGAATATCCACACATACCCGCCGGGAGCCCATGTGGTCCCGAGGAAGAACTCCGCATAGTCCGGGTCTGGCACTATGTCCACCATCCTGTACTGAATGGCGGATGTTATGTCATTCGGCTTGATAGTCGTGTCTATGCCGCCCCAGCGCCCCACCTGAGACTCGAAACCGTCGGCGCCTACTACCGCACCGGCCTTGACCTCGTATGTCCCTTCGAGGGACTCCACCCTCACACCGCTGACCTTCCCGGAATCATCGAAGAGAAGGCCGCGAACAGCGCTTTTCAGCCGGAGTTCCGCTCCCGCCTTGACAGCGTCCTCGGCAAGGGCCTTATCGAATATGTCCCTCTCAATCATGGTGCCCACCTCGCTGCCCGCGTACTCCTCGTCTATCCGGAACTCCGTCCCGTCCGGGGAAACAATCTTCGCGCCCTTCACCTCGTGGGCGATCCATCTTTTATCCAGCTTTATGCCCACCTCGTCAATCCACTTCCTTGCAATGCCCTCGCCACAGCGCACGGGAGAGCCCACCTCCTGCCTCTTCTCCAGCATCAGAACAGAAGCACCGCCCATGGCGGCGTACTTGGCGGTTATGCTTCCTGCCGGCCCTGCGCCCACCACAACGACATCGAACTCCTCCATGTATATCACCCCTTGATCATGGTCAGGGCCGCCACAGGGCAGACCCGCACACAGAGCCCGCAGTCTATACAGTTGTCGTATATCTCCAGCGTGGCATCATTGAGGAACATGGCATTCACGGGGCAAGTGCCGACACAGGCACCACAGTGCATACACTTCGAAACATCTATCCTAATCATTCTATCACCTGATCCGAAAGGGTTTGGGATTTTAAAGGTTTTATTCGGAATCGAGCGGTATGCTGTACTCCCTGTACATCTCCTCCACTTTCTCGGGGAACTTCATGTCCGCTGGCATCTTTCCTCCATCAGGATATAGGTCGAAGCCCATCATGTGCATTCCGGGATTCTTACTCTCCCACTCCTCCTTACTGATGCCGAACTTCTTCTCCACCTCGGCTCTGTACTCCGGGCCAGTGTTGTAGGAGCAGAAGGGGATTATCCTGTGGTCCGGTGTGGTGTAATGGATGACGCATCTCTTTATCCTGTCGATATCGTAGTTATACAGGTCCTGGAAGTGCATGGAACCGATGAAGAGAGACTCCCACTGGAATTTTGCCAAGGCGGCCTTGTTCCCCTGCACGAATATGTCCTTCAGTGTCTTAAGGATGTCCAAACCCTGCGGGACCTTCTCCTTGTCCACATGCCTTTTCAGGATGTTATAGGCCTTGAGTCCGCCCCTGACCTTCCCCATCTTCTCCAGCTCGCCGCTCATGACGAGGTCATAGGCCTCATCGAGGATTCCGTCCGCATCGAGGAACTTGGATATGGAGATGACTTTACCGGTGGACTTGTCACGGAATAGATAGGCCGCAGAACCGCATGCAGGGTGCGTCGTAAAGGCGAGCTTCGGCTCCTTCGTTATCTGGGAAATCATCTCGGAAAGGATCGCACCTGCCGGAATGGGGAAGAAGTCCTCGGGACCGTCGAAGAAGTCGGTCTGCTCGGTGAGGTCTCTTATGAGGTCCCCTGTAGTATATCTGCCGTTTATCCTCTCCTTCTGGCTTATTCTCCCTGCAAAGGAGACCGGCTGGAAGTTAACAGAACGGATGGTATCCAGGTTCTCAAGGGCGAAATTCACTATGTTCCCGATTTCGTCCTCGTTGACACCCCTCACCACCACGGGCACGAGCACCACGGACAGCGGCTTGGGCTTCACATTCCTGCAGTTCTCTATGGCCAGAAGCTTCTCTTTCAGGAATTGCGGCCTGTTCCTTGCGGTTATGTAGGTCTGTTCCTTGAACCCATCGAACTGAAGATAAACCGTATGCATACCGTGATTCACCATCTCCTGTGCGAAGTTCGGGTCGTGGGCGAGCCGTATGCCGTTGGTGGCCACCTGAATCTGCGCAAACCCGAGGTCCCTCGCAAGGCTCACGGCCTCCAGAAAGTGCGGATATACCGTAGGTTCTCCGCCGGCGAATTGAACGGCCACCGTGGGGACCGGCCTCTCGCTCCTCAGGTCTATCATCATCTGCTTGACCGTTTCTAAATCCGGTTCATACACGAAGCCCGCTGCGTTGGCGTTTGCAAAGCATATTGGGCATTTGAGATTGCACCTGGTGGTGAGGTCTATGTTCGCCAGAGAGGTATGGCTGAAATGGGATGGACAGCCATCGCAGGCAGGGGGAAAGCCGTCCACTACCTCGGCAACCGGGTCCTCCACACCTATTCCGTCAACCGCCCACTTCTCCAGTCGCAGGTATGCCTCGGCATCGCCGAAGTATATGTCCACGAACTCTCCGTGCTCGGGACAGGTCTTCTTGTACATCACCTTCCCCTTCTCCTCGTAGATAAGGGCAGGTATGACTCTCTTGCATTCGGGGCAGAGAGACTGTGTTTCCCTCGGCAACCCCTTCTTAAGAATCGTAGGTCTTATTACCATCGGCATGTATTTCACCTGGCAGGTAGTAGGGATGGAAACACTTAAATGTTTTGTAGCCATCCCCGCTACAAAGTGATGGAATGAGCATGGAAAATTTCCCGGATATGGACGGAAAAGAGATAATGGAGGAATTCATCTCACTGGTGACTGGCCTCGAGAAGCTCGGCCTTTCCTCCTACGAAGCAAGGGCATACATCGCGCTGGTGGTCATAAAGAAAGGGAGCGCCGATAACATAGCGAGGACCGCAGAAATACCGAGAACCTCCGCCTACAAGGTTCTGGAGTCGCTCAAACATCGAGGGTTCGTCACGAGCACGAAGGGCCGGCCGGTGATGTACATGGCCGAGCCCCCGGAAAAAATCTCCACCGAACTTATCCGGGATATCGAGGGGGTGTTCGACCGCATCGCTTTTTTGAGGGACATCGTGGAGTTCAGAGGGGTTCCGCAGCTGGTATACACCCTCACCGGAGAGGAAATCGTGATGGAGAAGGTGGCAGAGATGCTGGACATGGCCGAGGAGCGGGTCATAATATCGACCCCGGTCATAAGCGAGATACGCAGAAAACTCAGGAAGAACATCGCCAACGCCCTGAAACGCGGAGTGGATGTGGTCATAATAACGGCGCCTCTCCTCAAGACGCCACCGAACACGAGGGTTGTCAGGCGGAAGGGAATCATAGCCACTGATGTGGTGGCCGATGGAAAAATGGCACTTCTGGCCGCACCGGATCTGAGCGCATGCGGCTATACGGATGACCCGTCACTGGCCCTGCACCTGGAGCAGTTCCTTCAGATAATGATGGAGAGCAGCAGCTAACCCGGAGAATTCTTTTTCCCGTAAGCCGTCCGTATAAGGGGCGGTGCGTAAAGCGTGGTTATTATGGAAACCATCACTATTACCGAATAAATGCTTGAGTCGATGGTCGCCAGATTGAGGCCTACCGCCGCCACAATGATGCCCACCTCACCGCGCGGGACAAGGCCGGCACCCACAATCAGGGCGGACTGCGTCCCGAGTTTCAGAGCCCCCAGATAGCCCCCCAGGAGTTTGGAGATTATGGCCACCGCGGAGAGGAGGATTAGCAGGCCTATGAGGGAGAACGATGCCAGACCTCCGAGATCCACCTTGGAGCCCATCACCACGAAGAAGAACGGGGTCATCAGCACATAGACCGAGTGCATCTTCTCCTCAACCTTATATGTGTTCTTGGTATCCGTGAACAGCATGCCGGCGAAGAAAGCGCCGATGATGGCCGCAAGTCCGAATCGCTGGGCCAGAGCGGATATCCCGAAGCATGCCAGCAGCACTATGATGAACGGAGCGTCCTTCTGCCTGAGCCTGTCCACGACGCTGTCGTGACTGTAAACCTTCGTCTTGTACTTTAGAGTGACATCCCCCTCTATGGTCCTGTATTGTTCCACCTCATGGCGCCCGGTGGCGCGGCTGATCATCTTCCTTCCGAAATAGAGGATGGCTATGATGAAGAGGATCGCCTCGATGATTATGACCACGGTGTTATATATGGAAAAACTCCCCTGAGCCATGCCGCTGACCATGGTCAGTACAATCATGCCCAGAATATCATCCACTATGGCCGCGCCTAGTATGAGTTTCGCCTCCCTCGTGTCCAGCAGGCCCATGTCCGCCAGAACCCGGGCCGTGATTCCAATACTGGTGGCCACGAGAGCGGCACCCACGAAGAGCGCCTCAATCTGCGGATATCCAAGGGCTATGATCGTAGCATATGTCATGCCAAAAGGCAACACGACCCCAAGGATGGCCACGGTAATGGCGGAGTTCCCCACCTTCTTAAGGTCCTCCACACTGGTTTCCAAGCCGACCATGAACAGAAGGATGATGGCACCGATTTCGGCCAGGGCATCCAGAACCTCGGAATGGCCTATGATCCCCAGCAGGGAGGGACCCAGTATGATACCCACCAGCAGTTCCCCTATTACCGGAGACTGGTTGATCCTGATGAATATCTCGTTCATCACCTTGGCCGCAAGGAAAATGATAAATATCTGAGTCAGGGCATCTATGGTCATATCGCTCACCGTCTAATTCCTCTTCTTGGGCTGTTTTTCCGCCCCGGACTTCTTGCTCCTCTTCGGAGTCCTCTTGGGAAGGGAGGATTTCTTATCCTTCGGCACCGGCTCCGCTTTCTTTGCGGTCTTTTCCGCAGACGGGGGCTTCTTTATCTTATCCGCCTTTTTGTACTCCTTTCTGGTACTGACTTCCTTCACCTTGCTGGGCGTGGCATGAGGCTTACTCTCCTTGTCCCGTACGGCCTTCCTCTTCCTGACCGTGGGGGCGTGGGTCTGATACCACATGGTGGTCGGGTCGATGTCCGTTTCCTCCTCCTTCTGCTTCTCATCCTCCGGCGTCCTTCTCTCTATGATTATGGTGCCCACCGATGCGGCAACTGCGGTCAGGACAAGCACCACGAACACCACATTGACTATATCGTTCTGAAGGAAGTCCTGCGTATGCTGATTCAGGGTGTCCCAGACAGGGCTGTTCCTGAGCATCATATACGGGTAGGTGGCGAGAACCGCCGCACTCAGCCCCCGGGGAAACATTATGAATGTGGCCTCGGTCTCTCTGGGAGTCATATGAGCCACACGCCCCACCGCCTTCGCAATGGGATATCTTGCGAGCACCACAACCGCGAACAGAGAGAGGGAAGCTATCATTATGGGGAATGAAGCAAGGGCGTTCAGGTTGAATATTATGCCCAGATAGACGAAGAAGAAGGTCTTCACCATGAAGGACATCTCCGAGTGGAACTGCTTTATGTGCTCGTCGAAAACGAAGTCCTCCGGCGATTTCTTGAATATGCGGGCGAACTCGTCCTTATTCCCGAGAACGAGGCCGAATATGAGGGCCGCAATGGCGCCGCTGCTGTGGAGGGCCCCTTCCACCAGGGCATAGAGGATGAAGAGAATGGCGAGGGTTATCATGAAGGAGAAGGGCTTGCCTTTCAGAACCTTCAGGCTCTTCAGCCAGAAGATGCCGAAGAGAAATCCCACCACCATGGCCACCAGAAACGCGTTGGCAAGGCTGCTGCTGGCAACCGTCATGTCCGTGGTGTTCGTCAGCATGATGTGGACCATGGAGACCACGGTAACGATGACGAGCACATCGGTGATGACCGACTCCAGTATTAGGAGGTTCTTGGCATCCTCCCCTATGCTCATCTTAGAGACTATTGGGATGACGATGGCGCTGCTCGTTCCTCCGAGAATCGCCCCGAGGAGCATGGCGATGGTCCAGTTGGTTATGCCGAGGAAGTAGTAGGCCACAACTGTCGCCAGCCCCACGAATGTGACGAAATTTAGCACGGTGAACATGGTGGCCTTGCCTATGGTGTCCAGAACATTCTGATAGTTGAGATTGAGGCCGCCGTCAAAGAGGATTATCACAAGGGCGATGGCCATGAAGAGCGGGGAAAAGACCTCCACCGCGTGCATCACATCCGGAGAGGTCAGACCGAGCACATGAGGGCCGATAAGAACCCCGAGAAAGATGAGCAGGACTATATCTGGTATCTTCGTTTTGTAGAACAGAAGTGAGCCGAGGAAACCCAGCAGTATGATAACTCCTACGGCTGCAAACGCTTCGATGACCTGTATCTCGTTCATGGGCTTCCACGGAGAATAGGCCTGCCCCTTATTAATTTTATCCCTCAGGTTTACAGGGCCGACACCTGCGCAAGAGGAAGTTTTATTAACCGCCCCTCCATTGTCATCCGGAGGCAATATTTCACTTACAATCACGATCAAGAGGGATGAAAATGCTCAGAGAATGCCCAGAACACGGATATTTCAGGGGAGATGTCTGCCCCATATGCGGGGAGGAAGGACGTTTCCTCATGAACGACCACGAGATGGAAAGCCTTGGAAAGACACTGGCAGGCGCCCTTAGGCACTTCCCCAGCCGGTTCAATCTGGACATGGACCGGCACGGGTGGGTGAGCCTTACCGACTTTGTGAGGAGTCTTACAAGGAAGCAGCGGCGGTTCAAATGGGTGAGACCATACCACATAACCGCGCTGATAGAGACGGACCCGAAGGGGAGATATCAGGAGCTCAACGGGAGGATCAGGGCCACATACGGCCACTCCATCGATCTGGACCTGGACCTGCCCACCGACGACATTCCGGAGAAGCTCTACTTCCCCACCGACGAGGGGGAGATAGACGAGATTCTGGAGAACGGGATAACGAAGCACGACCGGAAGATGGTACACCTCAGCGGGACATACGAGGCCGCAATGGCCGCCGGCCGGGTCAGAACAAGGGATCCCATAATACTGGAGGTGGACGCGGAAGGGGCCATAGAGAGCGGGATAATCATAATGCACGCCGGCAAGTTCGTCTATATAACCGATGCGATCCCCCCGGAGTTTCTCGCCATAATAAAGAAGAACACGGAGGACGAGGCCA
>CAZKII010000016.1:15697-21899 GCA_964552865.1 uncultured Thermoplasmata archaeon
GGACGAAGTGCCGCCCGAAGAAAAGGGAGAGGAATGAACGGCAAAGAGGCCGAAGAGATTCTTAAAGACCTCGTGACCATACCCAGCGATAGCGCTGACCCGAAAGAGGACATGGCGAGTATTCTCTCATATGCACGGGAATTCCTGAAAAAACTCGGCTGCACACTCACAATCGGCGGAGAAGAGAAGAGGCCGGCCCTGCTGGCCAGATGCGGCGATAATGCGGAGAGGGGCGTCCTTTTCTCCGGCCATCTGGATACCGTGCCTGCAGGCAGCGGCTGGAGCAAGGAACAGGGTGCCATAGAAGACGGAGTCCTCTACGGCCGCGGAAGCGCCGACATGAAGGGAGGATGTGCCGCCATTCTCCTGGCGGCCAGCCGTCTGGCAGCCGAGAAAATTCCGTTCAGCATCCTGTTCACAACGGACGAGGAAACCACCATGAAGGGGGCTGAGGCCATGGCTCCGTATGTCCGGAAAAACAGAGCTGTTGTCATTGCGGAACCCACCGATTTCGATGTGGTCTTCAGGGAAAAGGGTGTTTACCAGTTCTCTGTGACCACAAAGGGAAAGTCGGCGCACGCAAGCCTGCCGTGGCTCGGGGAGAACGCCGTAGAAAAGATGGCCGCCGTCATTACGGCCCTGAAGCAGGAGCCCGTGAGCGAAAAGGATGTGGCGGAAAGGCTCACTATCAGCCCGAATGTGGTCAGCGGCGGCTCGAAGGTGAATGTGATCCCCGCCTCCGCAAAACTGGAGGTGGATTCCAGATTCCCGCCCGGCATGACAAAAGGCGATGTGCGGAGAGAGGTGGAAGCGAGAATGGCGAATGCGGGCATGACGACCGGAGACTACGAGATAAAGGAAATTCACCACCTTCCGCCCGCCGAGGTTGACCCGAAAAAAGAAGAGATAAGAACGATGGTGAAAATGGCCGGGGGAAAGTTAATAGGCGTACCCTATGCCACCGAAATGGTGATGTTCCGACCGTACAACGATAGGGTTATGGTGTGCGGCCCCGGAGAGCCGAGGGAGGCTCATGTGACAGACGAGAAAATAAGAATAGCGGATGTGGAGCGGGCGGCCCGAATATACTTTGAGTACGCGAATCACTCCACCCTGTAGGGCCCGTCTCCTTCCGTGTTCACCTGATTATCCGTCCCGGGGGGCGGTACCGGAATGAAGGGCACCCCTTGAAGAGATGCCTCGCCGGGAGGCCTTATGACGCAGATGCCGGTCTCCGGCTCCATCGAAAATGTGAGGTACCCGCTCTCCTCCAGGGAAAGGAGCTCCTCGTAGGCCTCCTCCGGTGTGGTGGAGAGAAAGGCGGCCACCTCCCCTATGCTCACCCTCTCTCTGCTGAGAAGATAGTCCGAGAGAGCGTTCTTCCGGGCGAACTCCTTCCTCAGGTTCGTTATGGCATATATCGCATAAAAGATCGGGAGCAGGCCGCTCACCGTGCAGAATATGCCGACATCGTAGTACTCCGGATTACTGAAAGCCACGGAAACCATGAGAAGAACGAAGAGGAGAAGGCCCAGTAAAAGGACATAAAAGACCTTCAGTACCAGATTAATCCTCTGAACGGTCCTGCGTCTCCGCTCTGCGCGCATGAAAGGGAAATCGAGAGGAAATATATAAAGTTTGCTCGAACTATGAGCTTCAGGGATATATCCTGTTCCTCAGCCTCGGGAATCCGATGGCGTCCTTTATGTGGTCAAGGCGCAGTATCCACCTTACAACCCGCTCTACGCCCATGCCGAAGCCAGAGTGCGGAACGGATCCGTACCTTCTCAGGTCCATGTACCACTCGTAGTTGGCCGGGTCCTCGCCGTCCCTGATGAGCTTCTCCTTCAGCACCTCTATGTTCGTCTCCCTCTCGCTGCCGCCGATTATCTCGCCGTAACCGTCCGTGGCCAGAAGGTCGAAGCAGAGCGCTTTACCGGGGTCGTTCGGGTCCGAGGGCTTGTAGAAGGCCATTATCTCCTCGGGGTAGTGGGTGACGAAGACCGGCTTATCGAACATCTTGGAGAGTTTTTCCTCCTCCAGAGTCCTGAGGTCCTTGCCGTACGGCACATCCATTCCCGCCTCCCTCAGCATCTTGAGGGCATCGTCGTACTTCACCCTGGGGAACGGCGGGGTTATCTTCAGGAGGTCGTCGGGATTCACTCCGAATATCTCCAGTTCCGGCGCGTTCTCCTCCGCCACCTTCCTGCAGATGAACGATATGAGCTCCTCCGCCTCTTTGAGAACATCGTCGAGGTGCGCCCATGCGACCTCCATCTCGGCGTGCCAGTACTCCGTGAGGTGCCGCGATGTCTTGGACGGCTCGGCCCTGAAACTCGGAGCGATGTCGTATATCTTCTCAAGGGAGAATATGGCCGCCTCCGCATACAGCTGCCAGCTCTGCGTTAGATAGGCCTTCCTGTCGAAGTACTTCACCTCGAACTGGGTGGCCCCGCCCTCGCAGTTGGAACCGGTCAGCGTAGGGGCTTGAAACTCGTAATACCCTCTGGAGCGGAAGAACTCGTCCACCGCACCGAAGACCGTTGAGCGTACCTTCAGCATCGCGGTCATCTCTCGGGAGCGTATCCAGAGGTGCCGCTGGTCCATTATCCACTCCTCGCTCTTGTCCTCCGTTATAGGGAACGGCTCGGCAAAGGACACCACATTGAACATGCTGGCCCTTATCTCTATACCGCCCGGCGCCCGTTTGTCCGCGGCGATCTCCCCCTCTATCTCCACGGAGGACTCGATGAGGGCCTTCCGGGCGTCGTTGAACTGGTCTTCCGGCAGATTTCCCTTCTTCACGGTAACCTGCACGATACCGCTGGAATCCCGCAGAACTATGAAGGCTATGCCTCCGCTGCTCCGCGTCCTGTATATCCACCCGCGTACCCGGACCTTTTCGCCTATGCGGTCCCCTTTGAAGAGCTCTCCTATGGCTGTGAACATGATGCGAGTAATAGAGCGGGTATAAATAACCTTTATGTATTGAAAGGTTTATACTGTGACGATGGCAGACGAGCGGAAGGTGCGCGAAACGCGTTCATGGCTGAAGGGATACGAGAAGGGCATGAGAGATGCATGGGAAGCCATGCGGAAGCTCACCCGGCGCGGCCTCACACCAGCGGAACTGAAGATCATGCTGGACAGCGAGGTGCAGAACATCCCCCGGGCCGTGGAGGAGCGAAAAAAGGCCTTCGAAAAGGCCCTGGGCGTCTCTCTGGACGAGGAGAAGAAGAGCGCATTCAGAGAGATACCTGAGCTCGAGAGCGGCCAGAGCTACCTCGTAAAAGAGGACCGGCCCAACATCAGCTTCGAACTCTTCAAGCAGCTTATAAGCGAGGGGAAAAAACCGCTCTGCATCGTTCGGACACCGCCGAAGACCACCCGTGAGAGGTACGGAATCCCGGAAGAGATACGGATGCTCTGGCTAACGAAATCGGAGAACCCCCACAGAAAGAGCAGTGCGGGAGTTCTCACGGCAACGCTGGGAATCGGGGCCGTGGATGCTGACAGCGGGGGCGAGGACAACACATACCTCTCTCCCACGAACCTTTCCACCATCCTGTCCATTATAGTTGACTTCCTCGAGGGGGGGGAAGAGGGAAAGGAGCCGGTGCTTCTGCTGGAAGGGGTGGAATACCTGATAACGCAGAACGAGTTCAAGAGCGTGCTCCGATTCCTTCAGAACATAAACGAGAAGATCGCCATGCGCGATGCATACTTCATAGTGCCCATAACCGAGGGCGCACTGGAGGAGAAGCAGTTCAAACTCATAGAGAAGGAGATGAGCGTGGTCATTTAGGCTATCGCCCGGACCATTTTTACCGCTGCTTCCACCGCCGCCTTCGCCCGTTCTATTCTCTCCTCGGCCTGCAGTCTTGTCATTCCCGGCCCGGTGATGCCAAGGCTCACCGGCTTGTCGTACTCCAGAGCGAGATCGGTTATCTTCCTGCTCGCCTGCTGGATGACTATATCGTCGTGGTCCGTTTCTCCCTCGATCACCGCGCCGAGCGTTACCACCGCATCTATATCCTTCCTTTGAACCAGCTTCTTAACGCCCAGCGGCATATCGAAGACGCCGGGGACCCTGAGCACTTCCGTCACATCGGCCCCCAGAAAATCCGCGTGGGCCTTCGCTCTCTCCAGCATCATCATGGTGATGTCGTAGTTGAACTCGCTCACCACGATCCCAAGTCTTATTTTTTCCATTTTTCATACCTCCTTTTTATTTTCCGGCGGGGCCCACATCATCGAACCCCTGCCTCTGGCCCGTTCCGGCCATCTTTATCATTTTCTCAGGGTGGAAGAGCATGGTATAGGCGTTTACGGCGTGCTCCCTCACCCTCCTGTCCGTTAACCATATCAGCTCCCTGTCATCCTTCGCCTCGTCCATATGCACGAAGACCTCGATTATGTGGGTGTTCGTCATGAGTTGCGCCTGCATGATTCCCTGAGATGCTTCGTGGGCGCACTGCTTGTCTATTTCTTCAGGGCCGGGCATCCCCAGGGCCATGACCATATCGCAGCCCTCTTCCTCTATGAGTATCTTGCACTCAACCGCCAGGTCCTTGAAGCCGGGAACGGTTCTCCGCACGATTCTGAGGCCGGTCCCCTGTTTTTTCAGCTCGTCAACGGCTATGTCTCCCATGTTCACAGACGCAAAGGTTGTGTCCACCACTCCTATCTTCTTCATCTCCTCCCCTCCATCTCTTCTATCTTCTGCTGGAATATGTAGGCCTCTATCACCTTGGCGATTATCTTCCTCGTCCCGTCGAGGTCGTGATCGAACTTCCCCACACGGACTATATCCGCAGGGATTCCGCGCTCTTTAAGGTCTTCCCTGAGCTGTCCTTCATCGTGTTTCTGGTCATAGCCCAGGGCGATTATGTCCGGCCGTATCCTCTCCACTATCTCGTAAGGGTCGGTGTCGCTCCCGATATACGCCTCATCAACCGGCTTCAGCGCAGAGATCATCTCCAGCCGCATATCCTGAGGAGTTATGGGAGTGTGGTTCTTCCTCTTCATGACCGTGCGGTCCGTGGCCACGATGACCACGAGCCAGTCCCCCAGCGCCTTCGCCTCTCTGAGATAATGGAGATGACCGGGATGAAGTATGTCGAAGACCCCTGTGGCCATAACGATCCTGCCCTTTCTCTCGTCCATGAACCCACCATAGCCTCTCAGGATTTAAGGTATTCCCTCCACGCTTCTATCACTTCCGCTCCTGTAAGATAGACAAGGCCGTTATCGGCAGCATACCGCTCCGCTTCCGCTCTGGACATGGCCTTTCCGTCATCCCCCATCATCTCGCATATGGTGGCCGAAGGGGTGAGGCCGGCCATTATCACAAGGGCCGTGGAAAGCTCGGTGTGGCCGAACCGGTTCTCCAGTATCCTCTCCGATGTGTTGAGGAGGTGAAGGTGCCCCGGCGCCCTGAAGTTATCCCCGAACTCCTTCATGCTCTCCTCCGCACCGTGCTCCGCGGCAAAGGCACAGAGCCGGGCGAACTCGCTCACGGTCAGGGCCCTGTCGTTATCGGTTATGCCGGTGTATGTCCTTCTGTGATTGATGGTGATCGAGAAGGCCGATTTCGTGTCGTAGGGGATGTCGGTGGGAGAGAGAAGGGAAAGGACGGGATAGGCCTCCGAGGCCTCGTAGTTCACATCCACCATAAAGGGGAGATCAAGCTTTTTCTGAACATCGAAGGGAACGGTGGTGCAGATGAGGCCGCCTCCATCCTTTCTCATGCGCCTTATGCTCTCCGGCGTTACGAACTGGGACGCATAGACAAAATCGGTCTCCTCCTCCCTTCCGTCCGCGTCATATACAAGGACTGGCTCTCCCCTGCGAAGGGATCCGATGGCCTGCTCAACTATGGGGTTCATGAGTGGGGATGGCACATGGTATTAATAGATTTTCGGTAATTACTGATTTTCTGGTAACTACTTGTGTAGAATGGAGATGTGGAATAGAGAAATTATATATAGCGGAAGGAACATATGCTTAAGCAATGAGGGAAATAAGCTCCGTCCTCTACAAATTTACCCACTTCACAGAAATCCATAAATAGCACCTTGCCCATATGCTTTTGGTGGTATTATGGCAAGAAATACTCTGGGGAATTTGCAAAAAGTATCTAAATATAAGTTACTGGCCGTTTTTTCTGTCTTTTTAATGACGGCCACTGCGTTCGCCGTCT
>CAZKII010000017.1:0-18487 GCA_964552865.1 uncultured Thermoplasmata archaeon
CAGTGGTATCTACAGTGAAGGTCACGCTGTCCGTGTTGGTGTTCCCTGCACCGTCGTAGGCCGTAACCGTCACGGTGTGAGAACCGTCGCTAAGGCCGGTATAGGTGTAGGTGGTGGAAGTACCAACATCTGTGGCAGCACCGCCGTCAATGGATATGGTGTAATGATCAATACCGGATGTGGCATCGCTACCGGTCCAGTCAACCGTCACATCAGCGGTGTTCAGAAGAGCACCATCCGACGGTGAGGTTATGGAAACACTCGGTGCGGTGGTGTCCACTGTGAATGTAACGGTAGCGGTATTGGAGTTGCCAGCCACATCGTAAGCGGTAATAGTCACCGTATGAGACCCCTCAGAAAGACCAGTGTAAGCATGGCTCGTTCCGGTGCCCTCATTGACCGCGGCACCGCCATCAATTGAGCTTGTATAATAGTCGATACCAGAGGTCGCGTCGCTGCCGGTCCATGTAACCGTGACATCAGCGGTGTTCAGTATAGCACCGTCCGCAGGATCGGTTATGGAAACACTCGGCGCAGTGGCATCTATAGTGGTAGTCGCATCGTATGCGGCGGGGTCTGCCTCAACATTTCCATCCACATCAGTCGCTACGGTGTAGAAGTAGTATGTCGTTCCATCGGTTCCGGTGAAATCATAGGTCCAACTACTACCTGTGACATTGTCACCAGTAACATAGGTCATTGCGACAGAGTTGCCGTATGGTATACTATCGACCGTATCCCAGTAAAGCATCACGCTCGCAACACCGCTGGCATTTCCGCTGGTGTTATCGTCGCTTGCGGTTGCAGTCACGGCGAATGTGGTTGATGTCTCATAGGTAGGAAGCGCATCCGCACTGGAAGACGGGGCAATCCTGTCCGTCGCAGACCCAGTGGTGAAATCAACGGAACAATCGTCTGTATCGGTATCCGGGTTCGGTGTCCTGTATATCTCCTCACCAAGACCCGGAGCAGGCGCATCACCCATTATGGTGTTATCAGGCACTGCACTCTGCGTACCGAACTCGACCCTGTCCACGATGACACCGGTGGTGGTGAAGTTAAGTTTGACCTCATCCCCGGCGGTGTTGAAGTAACTGCTTGAGCCGAGATCCACATAGAAGAAGTCACCGGCAGCAACCGTACCGCTCAGAGGGAAAACGGAAGAAACACGGCTTCCATCGTTCTTCTCCAGCTGATAAGCGGAAAGGTCCACAGCAGAGGCAGACGGGTTATATATATATAGATACTGATTTGTGTTTCCGTCGTTGGGCTGGGTGATTATCTTGCTTATCTTCAGCATGGCGGGCTGTGTCCCGGCGACACTCAGGTCGCCTGTCACGACAGAACCAGCAGTATACACATCGGTCTCCGCGGCAAACTGGTCATCTATCATGTATGAAATGATATCGTCGTTTATACCGCCCTCTTTAACATCCGTCGTATCCACATCGTCACCGTTCACATCGATGACGAAGTTTCCAGAAGCGTCAGAAGTATTGGTTCCATACTTGACGCCATCTATCCATGCAGTAACCGTAGCATTCGCCGTTGTCGTTCCACTCCTCTCAAAGGGCTGTATAGGCACAGCACTGGTGAGAGGTAAAAACAGCATAGTCAGCATGAGTGCTACAACTACTACACTGGCTCCCATATTCAGTTTTTTTCTCATTTCGTTCATATTCTTCTCCTCCTCCATGTTTTAAACATGCGGTTCCTGAGAACTCCTTTGCACTCCTCTTGGTAAAAGCCTGCATGGCACAGGCATATTTAAGGTTTTTCTCTGTACAAAGGTGTCCATGTTTTGCGATATTCCATTTCCGTATATATACTCATTGGTGCAAGTCTCGAACATAAAGCCTAAGCACTCAGACGGGAAAGGAAGGCCGTGAGTTCCTCCTTTATCGCAGGTGCAACGGAGATCGCCGACCTCTTGCTTTCCAGAGTATCGCAGGCATAAACTGCATCACAGACCCTCAACCGCTCCATCGCATTGCCCGAGAAAAGGCCGTGCGTACACACCGCAATGACGCTGGCCGCACCCTGCGATTTCAGCTGCTCCGCCGCCGTAGCTATCGTCCCCCCTGTTGAGATTATATCGTCGACTATCGCCACCTTCATACCGTTCACATCGAGATTCTTCGGGGCGATCCTCACATTGGAACCGTCTATCCTCACCTTCTCCAGATGGTCCCACTGGCAGCCCACCACATCCGCAGCGATTCTGGCCCTTTCGACCGCACCTTTATCAGGGGCTATTACCATCTGAACGCCCTCCGCCTTGAGGAACTCGCCGATTGCCCGCATGCTGGAGACATGGATCACAGGGACAGAGAAGTAATCTAGCAGAAGCGTGGAATGAACATCCACCAGCACAACGGTGTCGCTCTGCATCTCGATCATTCTCGCCATGGCCCTGGCGCTCACTGCCTCTCCTTTCTGGAAAACCCTGTCCTGCCGGGCATAGCCGTAATAGGGGACCACCGTAATAATGCGGTTCACCTCCATCTCCCGCAGTGCATCCTGTATGAGGAACAGTTCCACGAGCTTCTCATCCGGGTGGGTCGTCTGAACGAGGATGACATCCTCTCCCTGCAGATCGTCCAGAATGCGAACATACGCGTCCCCGTCCGGAAAACGCCTTATCTCTATCTGCGCAAGCTTTACCCCCATCTCAGCGGCCAGTGCCGCAGAGAGGGCCTTCGATGCCGAGCCTCCTACTATGAACATGAGAACACCTTGCGGTGCATATATGAAATATACATATATAGTTTATTGACGGGAGGAAGCGCAAGTCTTTTATCTGTGAAAGTCTATCCCCTCCCGATGGGATGCATATGATGGAAAGCGCGGAAGAAGAGATCAGCATGGAAAATGGAACTGAAGAGAGCGAGAGCCAGCGTACCAAAGAACCGGTCGGAATCATATTCGGAAATGTCGGCAGCAACGAATTCAAATTTCTCGTGGCCGGCCATGTGGAGAAGACTGACTATGTGAAGGTTCAGCACGAGGAGTGCGGCTGGGTCCTCGGGCAGGTGATGAACATAGAAAGAAGGACCAATCTGTCCATGGAACGGGCCAGCCTCCTTCTGGAAGGCGGAAACATAGAGATAGACGAGAAGATACCCGCCCTGGTGAGGGTCATAGGTTACAGGGACGAGAGAGGGATTTTACAGATGCCGCGAACCCCCTTTGCAGCCGGGGCGCCGGTGTTCAAGGCGGACGACAGCCTTATAAAAGAGATAATCGGCCTGAAGGACTACACGGAGACCGGGGCGTACATCGGCCTGCTCAAGGGCCACGACATAAGGGTCGAGATAGACATAAACTCCATGGTACAGAAGCACCTGAGCGTTCTGGCCAAGACCGGCGCGGGGAAGAGCTATGTCACCGGAGTCCTCATAGAGGAACTCATGAAGCACAGGGCCACGGTGGTCATCATAGACCCTCACGGAGAGTACAACTCCATGAAGTACGAGGGGAAAGCGGACGACAACCCGCACAGGGACTTCGAGGTGACCCCCCGGAGCTATGCGGACAGGATAAAGGAGTTCGCAACCGACCTCACCATAAACCCCGATGCCAATCCGCTGAAATTCACGCTGAAGAACATGAACGCGAGGGACCTGCTGGAACTGACCCGCATAAAGAGCGACAGAAAGGCGAACAACGCCCTCAAAAAGGCCATGGAAATGCTCCTCACCGCAAACCCCAACTTCGGAATCCCCGACATAATACGGGTGCTGGAGGCGGACGAGGAGAACAACAACGCCGCCCTCATTGCGGAACTGGAATACCTGAACGACAGCGGAATATTCGCTGAAAGGGGGACCAAGATAACGGAGATAGTGGAGGAGGGAAAGACCTCCATAATCAACCTCAAAGGGACACCGCCGGAGATTCAGGAGCTGATAGTCAACCGCATCGCCACGGCGTTCTTCGAGCTCAGAAAGGCGAACAAGATCCCGCCGCTGATGATGATAGTCGAGGAGGCGCACAACTACTGCCCTCAGCAGGGACAGGTGGCCACATCCAGAATAATGAAGACCATAGCGGGAGAAGGGAGAAAGTTCGGCCTCGGCCTTGGAATAATCACCCAGCGGCCGGCGAAGGTGGATAAGAATGTCCTGAGCCAGTGCAACACCCAGATAATCCTCAAGGTTACGAACCCGATAGACCTCAAGGCCATAACATCCTCGGTGGAAGGGCTGACCGGCAACATGGAGGAAGAGATTCAGACCCTCCCCATAGGAACCGCTCTTGTGATGGGAGGGAACATATCCATGCCCCTGTTCGTGGAGGTGCGGCCGAGGGAGACTAAGCACGGAGGGGAATCGGTGGAGATCATACCGACCACAAGGGTGTGAGGCGAGAGAATGGGAGAGAAAAACACCATAAAGAACACGATTTCCCCGGAAAAGATGGCACGGTACCTGTCCATAACGGGAGAGGCCCTTGAAAAACTGAGAATTGCGGCACCCGAGCGGTCATTCTCTAGAAAAATGGCGGAGGACTTCCTCAACATGGCCACCTCCTACTACAGCGACGCAAAGCACTTCTACGAAGAAGGGGACTATATAAACGCCTTCGCATCCGTGAATTACGCCCACGGCTGGCTGGACTGCGGGGCCAGAATAGGGCTCTTCGATGTGGAGGGGGACGACAGGCTGTTCACTCTCTATGAGTAGTCCGATTCATCGAAAGGGATGCCCCACTCTCTCAGCCGCTCGATTATTTTCCGCCAGTGGCTTCCGTTCCAGTAATAGCTTCCGCAGGAGGGACATCTCCAGAAGGTGTTGGAGTTCTCGAGACTCCCAGCTGGCACCTTTCCCGACCTCGCCGCCTGCTCTTTTGAGATAGGCCTCAATACGGCACCGCAGTGTGGGCACCGCGTAAAAATAAGAGAGGCGGACAGGCCGACGGAATCGGAAAGGAAGGCCATCTGTTCATCCAGAGAATCGGGCTGTATGAACAAGCAGGTGATTCCCGCCGACTCCGCTCTTCTGGCCAGCAACCGGTCTCTTGTAAGGAGTATCCGCTCTCCATCGTGTTGCAGCGCCCTCAAAATCTCGCCGTCGGCCATCTCATTATCGGCCAGAACCACATCGTACCCCATTATCCTCAACCATCTGGCAAGCCTGCCCAGCATGGCGTCCGCAAAGAAAGAAGCGGGCATGATGATCAGCCTCTGCGGGCCGGCCGGTACCTGTGCAGTACCCCGTCGCCCAGCCGCTCCACGGACATCAACTCCAGGGGGACCGCATCATCCTCGGAGAAGGAGGAAAAGCCCGCTGTCAATGCAGGTCCAGCTCCACCCAGCAGCATACTGCCGTAGTAGATGTCCAGCTCATCGAACAGGCCATCCTTTACAAACGAGCCGATGACCCGGCTACCTCCCTCCACCATGAGCCGCCGTATTCCCATCTGGTAAAGCCTCTCCAGAAGGCAGGGAATATCCACCCTTTCGGAGCCGCATCTGACCACCTCCGCACTGCCGAATTCCACCGAACACGACTCCACCGTGAAAATGATGGTTCGTGCCGCACCGTTCAGAACCATAGCGTCGGAAGGTGTCCTTCCGTGAGAATCCAGGACTATTCTAATCGGCTGCCGGACCTCGCCCGATATGTACTTCTCCTTCACGGTGAGCTTCGGGTCATCGGCCAGAACGGTTCCTATACCAACAAGGACCGCATCAAGGCTGTTCCTGAGCCTATGCACTCGCTCCATATCCTCTTCTGAAGAAATACGCACCTGCCTTCCGTCCGCCAGCGCAAGCCTTCCGTCTGCGGACACCGCACAGTTGATTATGACCTCCGGCCGCTCTCCTGCCATGAGAGGTCATTGCGTTCATAATTAAAAAGGTATTGTGAGAATGAGACGGCAACCCTTTTAAACCACCGCTCCATTTCCCAATCATGGCTTCCGATTCACCCGATGTTCAGATATACGAGCTCAAGAGAATGGACCTGAAGGGAGCGACGGTAATAGACGGATTCCCCAGCGTGGGCCTCGTAAGCTCCATTGCGGCCAACTATATCATAAACGCCCTCGAACTGGAACAGATCGCGATAATGGACTCCCCCTATTTCCCGACCGTATCCCTCATACGCGACTCCAGGCCCTACAACCCGGTAAGGATATACGCCAGCCAGAAGAAGGGGCCGAACAACGAGCAGGTCGTCGTGTTCATATCGGAGTTCCAGCCGCCGCCCAACCTCATAAAACCGATCGCCAGCGCCATTCTGGACTGGAGCGAGGACCAGAAGTGCTCCCTTCTCGTATCTCCGGAAGGACTCGTGCTTGACATTGAGGACGGTGAGGAAGAGGCCGAAGAGGTCTACGGAATCGCCAGCACGGACGCAGCAAGAAAGATACTGGACGGAGCTGAGATACACGGGTTCGAGGAAGGGGTCATCACAGGGGTGGCCGGAGTCCTGCTGAACGAGGGGAAGAGAAGGGACTTCGATGTGATAACCCTGCTGGCGGAAGCGCATCCCGACTATCCCGACGCGCGGGCGGCAGGGAACATAATAAAACTGCTGGACAAGATGTTCCTGCACATAGACATAGACGCTCAACCACTCTTCGCAGAGGCCGAGAAGATAGAGAACGAGATAAAGAGCATAAACAAGGCGGCGGCCCCGCGGGACAAGAAATCGAGTCCGAACAGCTCCATGTACATCTGATCAGACCGAAACCTGCCACAGGTTCCCCTTTCTTTGCCGGGCAAAGGCAACACCGGTCATCTCTTCTATGAGTTGCATCGTCGTCAGAGCGTGCGAGGAAAGCCCCCTTACGGTAAAGGAGGAAGGAACTTCCCTCAACAACCTGCCCAGCGCCATGTAGATCAGGAGTTGGTCCGCCGTATGGACATCGACCGACGCTCCGACCTCCGTGTCTTTTATGAAGGGGAGAGAGACCTCTTTTCCCACCGTCTCCGCAGGGACACCGCGTCGACCGATGGATGACGACCCGACGGAAAAAGCGCTTCCGGCTGACCATACGGTTGCAGAAACACCGGGCGAACGGGTCTTCGGAGAAACGGTGCTGCATTCCAGTTCCCCGCAGAGGCCATGAGGCGCAGGGCCACATGCGAAGGGAGGCCGGATATGTGCAGGTGCCCTTTCACCGCACCACCGCGCAGGGAGCCGGATAGCGAGAGGCCGTGGAATGAAGAAGGGCCCGCCTCCGTTCTGACCTTCCCGCCACCCTTCGGATAATATCCCCTGCGCTCCACCTCCGTTTCAATCACCGCACCCGCCGAAGCGAGAACGGGAAGCAGTACATTCCGGGTGTGATCGATGGGCGGGGACCATGCCACATCGGTACCGCCGCTTATTGAAACACGGAAGTGCCCGCCGGAAAAAACCATCACTGGCAACAAGGCCTGCATGATAAGAGTGATGCTCCCTGCCGTTCCGGTATCGAAGGAAAAAACACCTCCTCTGGCAGAGCCCGGTGAAAATAAGAGAGAGGAAGAGCCGATGGAATCCCCATCCACCTCCGCAGACGATATGGCGGACAGAGCGCGAACCGCCGTAAGGTGAGATGGTTTGAGACCCGGTTTCGGCCGGCCGGCCCGTATGTTTTCAATCCTCACGGGAAGAGAAAGCACAGAGGAGAGGGAGAGTGCGGTTCGAAGGACCTGCCCCCCACCTTCCCCCATGGAACCGTCGATTATCAGATAGTCCGTAATATCACCCCCTCAGGATGTATATCCTCCCTTCCGGAGAATCGCGATGCCCCGAGGAGAATATGACGGAGCGCTCTGCCATCAGACCGGAGATTTTCTCCCGAGTCACTTTTACGGGAGAAGAGGGGTGCATCTGAGCTCCCCATGTGGCCCATGAGTCCTCAAGCATTATGTAAGGGGAATCAACGGTGCGGTTGTACTTCAACTTCCATGGGAGGGACTTGGTGTGGGAGAGATTGTTGTAATCCCTCATTATGTCGCCCAGCCTCTGGTCCGTGGCTATGCCGGAGCAGTTGGCCGATTTCGCCCAGTCCAGTGCGGAGACCTCGTAATCGTATGTGACATTCTGCACGCCGAAGAGCTCCACCGTATCGTAACCGAGAGGGACTGTGGAGGCAAGCAGGACCACGACCACCGCAAATATCGATAAGGCGACAGGAAGACCTCTTCTGAGATCCCCTTTTTCAAGGAAACGAGACTTAGACAGCCTGTACAGAAACGCAACACCGACGCCCAGAGAAAAAGCGGTCCCGAAATCCATGAAGTTGTAGCTCCTGTAAAGGATCTCCAGAGAGAATGCGTCGAGGCCGCGGACAAGGGAATATGTGATGGGGATGAATGTACCTACAAAAATGGCCGCTACCATTGCGAGATAGTCGTTCTTATACCGCTGCATGAGAGAAAGGCCGAGAAGCGCCAGAATCACAAGGGCCACATAGGGAGCCGCGGCCTCCAGAAGCACCGGAGAGGTGGTTATAGTACCGGCAAAAACCATCTTTCTCGAGTTCAGAAGGAAAGCGGCGACGGCTACCAGAAGGACCATGACCTTCCAGTCGAGCAGGTGTCGGGAGAGCGGTTTGAACACCTGAGAACGGGAGCGTTTCATGAAGCGTAGATATATCAGGAACCAGATCAGAGCTACGGAGAGGAACAGGGTGACCTCGTTTATATTGAAGGCCCTGTCGTAATACTCCTGCATGTCCACCCACATGTAGTAAAGGAGAGACAGAAAGCCCACGGCAGGGATGGAGAGCAGGTCGAGGGCGAGGGCCCTCATGCGCAGTTTT
Organism: uncultured Thermoplasmata archaeon; assembly: GCA_964552865.1. Lineage (GTDB taxonomy): Archaea > Thermoplasmatota > Thermoplasmata > JAJSAE01 > JAJSAE01 > JAJSAE01. The sequence goes on from CAZKII010000017.1 coordinate 8,761, forward strand.
CGGGACTCGAACAGATTCACGCTTTCCCACGATAGGAGCAGCAGAAGGAATATGTTGAGCATCAGGGTGCTTCTGTAGTGGTCAAAGGTTATGAAAATTAGAATCATTATCAGAAGGAAGCGATATATAGGGTCGTGTCTGACCGTATAAAGATAAAGAGCGACGGGTATCAGCAGCAGCCCGAGGGATTCCTTCATTATGGAGCCGGTAAGGAAGGAAAAGAGGCCGTTGAACGAGAGGAAGAGAGCAGCCGCTGTGGACGCCGTGAAGTTACGGGTAAACCTGAGAACGAAGTAGAAGAAGAACGGCGGGATGCTGGCGGTTATGAATGGCAGCATATACTGCTCGACATAGAGAGGAGATATCCCCGTTATCAGGGAGAACTCCGTCAGCACCATGGGAAAGAAAGGGGTCTTCTGATTATACGCCACTCCGTATACGGATGAATCTACGGACCAGTGTCCGGAAGAGATGATACCATCCGCAACGCCCGCCATGGAAAAACCATCGATGTTGTAGGGCAGAGGAGAGAGAAACAAAGGTATCCAGCGGATAATGAGGGTTATCAGATAGAGCACGGACATATAGAGAAGGATGGGGCGGCGGGAGAGAAGTCTCGAAAAAAATGAGCTGCCATCGCCCGACTGAGAGCTCATATGTCCACCCCCAGCGCCTCGGCCATCTCAGGTTGTTCGCCCTCTGTCCTCTGCACCTCGAAGCCCGCGATCAGCCGGGACGGGCTTATCCGCAGGATCGATTCCACGACGAACAGGCCGGAGATAGAGGAAACGAGCACCATAACAGCGAACATCCAGACAAAAGTGAATGACGAAAGGGACGGACGCATGGTCTGGCCGAACGCCACAATGAGGCCGGAGGAGGACGCATAGCTCACCACCAGATAACCCGCGATGAGAGCGGCGGAGGCCGCGACGGAGGAGAGAAGCACTGCCTCTTTCAGGATAATAAGACGGATCTTCATCTTTCCCGCACCTATGGCCCGGAGGATGCCTATATCCCTTCTCCTGTCGAATATGGCCCGCGAGAGGATGGAAAAGGAGCCGATGAATGTGAGGGAGGCATCGAGCCCTATGAAACCGAGCACGGCCACCTTCACGCTGGAAGAGGCTCGCTGAGCGAAAAGACCCATATGGCTGGCATTGGTGAGCTTGAAAGTCGCCTCATCCGAATACCGGAGCATGAGGTTGACAGCAACGGTTTCCTCGTATGTCTGATTGGTGTTGGTGGTGGCGACATGGGGTCCTGAGCCTACGGCTACCGTGTAATTCTGGCTCCGCAGTGCGTCAGCAATGGCTGTTATATTCCCGTTCAGAACCCTTACGACCTGATATGTGCCCTCTCTCTTCCCCGCCATCTCCCTCGCGATGTCCAGCGGCACGAGTATCTCATCATCCGCCGGGGTGTCAGACCTGAAAACGCCCGTAATCGTTCCCTCGTAAATGGAAGCCCTTGCGGAGCCTGGAATCACCATTTTGTCCCCCACGGTCAGGCCGCTTCGCTTCTGAAAAGAGCTCCCTATCAGAAGAAAATCGCCACCCGATGCCTGACCCTCCAGCATGGAAGCGCCCTCCACCCGGAGGAACGATACGACATCCACACCGCGCACGGTTACCGGCATTCCGTTCACCACCGAAAAGAGGAAGATCTCGGGGCTAACGGTGTAGTTGAGACCCCTTATAAGAGAGACCGCACTTGAGTTAATCGGTTTGTTAGCATCGATCGTGCTCATAACGACCACATTTGGCCCCTCGAAAACATCCTGCGGAGTGCTCTCCACAGACATGAGGAGCGGAATGGTGGAGGTGAATACGAGTATGCTGAGCGCGAGGCCGATGGCGGTCCGCCATTTGATTATCATGCGGCGGCACCCCCGTTCTTCGACGCCATGAACGACGGAATGAGACCACCTATGAAAGCGGACAGAACCGAGGAAATCACAGGCATGAGCACCGAGGAATAGGTGGCCTGAGGATAGATGAAACTGTATATGTTGAGCAGGGACGCAAAGGAAGTTATGGCACTGGCTCCGATAAAGCCCAGGGACACGCCGATTATCGCGCCGGACAGCCCGATGAATAGGGATTGAATCAGGAAGATGGACATGACAGAGGATCGGGACGCGCCCAAGTGCCGCAGGATGCGTATATCGGCTCTCCGCGACGAAACCTCGATGCTCATAATGCTGTAAACAATGAGAATGATTATGAGAGACGACGAAAAAACAATGAGGGAGAGGTCGTTCTCCACCTGTCTTATGCCTGCGGTAAAGAAGTCACCGAGGCTTATGAGAGGGATTATATTATAGCCGCCCTCCTCAAAGAAGACCATGTCCTCGCGGACCTCTCCGGAGAGTATATAAAACGATGTGTTGCCCCTCATACTGGGGATCAGTTCGGTTATCAGGTCATCGGAGCACATCAGCCATGTATCGGGGAAGATGGCGGAACGATATGTACCGTTCAGATGGCCCACCGCGCTGGCATTACCGGAGCTTATGGATATCTCGGGAGAGGAAAAGGTTACCGGGAAACTGGCCCCCGCCACGATCTCGTCCCCGGACAGGGCCCCCATCCCGAGAAGGCCGTCAGTATCGTTCACCGAGAAAAGATAGGTGCTGATATCGTATTCGGGTAGATACACCTCCGTGAGCCGGACCGAGGAAAAGGCGCCGCTTATGTTCTTCTCCAGAGATAAGGGGATCAGGCTGTCGGAAAGGGTATCGCCTGCACTGACCGCCACGGGCCCTCCCGAGAATATCTCGGAGAAATGCTCCGTGCCGGTTTCAAGCCCCGCAACCATGGAAAGCGTGCCGGTGAGGTACATCACGGCCACTGCCACGCCCAGTATGGAAGCGTAAACGCGCTTGCTGGTCTGAAGACCCAGTTTCGCCATTATTCCGTTCATGCTGCACCTCTCGAGAGGACAAATTACTTATGCAACTTCTCTTTTCAGGGAGACATAGATTAGGTATTTATAGATATGTCGGTGAAATCGAGGAGACTGAAGACATGGAGAGGATGGCCGTAGAGATTAAGGATGTCTGGAAAAGCTACGACGGCGAGCGCTATGTGCTCAGGGGCGTCAGCATGAAAATCCCTCAGAAGGACATGGTACTCATAAGAGGGAGATCGGGCACCGGCAAGAGCACGCTCCTTAACCTCATAGGCTGCATTGATACCCCCACCAAGGGGAGCATCATAATAGAGGGGCAGGAGACTGGCCGGATGGGGGAGAAAGAGCTGGCCTATCTGAGGCTGCACAGGATAGGAATAGTCTTTCAGACCCATAACCTCCTCTCGGACCTCACGGTCTTCGAGAACATAATGCTCCCGCTCAGCATAGCGAAGAGCCGGCTGGCAGAGGTGAGGGTGAAGGAACTGCTGGAGACCTTCGAGCTTCAGGACATCGCCGATAAAAAACCGGACGAAATAAGCGGAGGGGAGGAACAGAGGGCCGCCATAGCAAGGGCCATGGCGAACAACCCGTCCATCCTTCTCGCCGACGAACCCACGGCCTCCCTCGACCTGAAAAACTCGGAGAATGTGCTGGAAACCTTCAAAAAAGTGAACCGGGAGTTCGAAACCACCGTGATAATCTCGTCTCACGACCCGCTTGTGGACTCCTATGTCCCAAAGACATACTACATGAGGGACGGGCAGCTGTTCATGGAGAAGAGGGGGATATGTGCTGCCTGCGGAGAGGCCATTATCGATAAGAACTACATGATCTGCTCCTCGTGCGGTGCGACATATCACATGGAGTGCGGGTATAAACTGGAGAGTTGCGTTATCTGCGGGAAGAAGAGGGGAGAATGATGGAATGGAAAAGGGACATTGATCTCGCTTTCTGCTCTCTGCTGATGATATTCCTCGCAATCTCATCCATCTCGCTGAAGGACGGAAGCCAGATAAGATTTTTACTAGCCATTCCGGGACTCTTCTTCATACCGGGCTATCTCTTTCTCTCCGTGCTGTGGCCGGGAGGGGGTATGCCTCTGGAAGAAAAAGTGGCCATCAGCGTCTCCATGAGCCTCATACTCGATGTCGCCGCCGGGCTGGCCCTCAGTTTCCTCGCGTGGATATCGCTGAAGACGGTCGTAGCCACTCTTACCGCTTTATCCCTCTCCATGGTTGTTATGGTCGATCTATTACGGAACAGATATGCAGGCGAAAAAACCGTTGAGGCAGATGATAAAGAGGGAGGCGAGCCGGCCCGGGGCGGAATCATTACCAACCTACCGGTGGTTCTCCTCGTCTTCGCACTCATCGCCTCCGCTGCTGCGGTGACACCATATTACATTCGGGGGCAGAACACGGAGAGAGAGTATACGGAACTCTACTTTCTGGATATGAACCGCACCGCAAACGACCTGCCGAAAGAAATAGATCTGAACGAAACCGTTCGAGTTATCACAGGGATCCACTGCATGGAAGGAGAGGAAACGGAGTATGGCCTGCATATATGGCTGAGCAACGAAACATACGGAAACAACGGGACCGTGAACATAACGCTGGCCGAAGAGACATTCACGCTTCAGGACTCGCAGACGAGAGAGGTGAACATATCGTTCTCTCCTGTAACGATAGAAGCGAGCATCGCAAACGGTTCCAACAGAACGACGATAATGAACGGTCCTTACATAATAGGAGCGTCGCTGGACATCGGAAACGACGGCAGCATAGACAACACCATCTGGCTGACAGTTCGCATTACCTCATAAAACCGGAGATCTTCTCATTTATCTTAAGGCGCTCCATGAGAACGAATCTGACGATCAGAAGCATTGCAAGGGTTATCAGTGCGGCGGAGAGATACACCAGGTACATCGGTGCGTTATCGCTGCCCACGATCAGAATCAGAACAAGACCGCCGGTCTCCGCGATAAACGAGCCGAAACCAAGAGCGAAAGAATAAAGGCCCATGGTGGCACCGTAACTCTCCTCGGGAGATGCATCGGCCATGAGGGCAAGGGCCGCGGGAATGAACGCTCCCACTCCTATGCCGAAAAATCCTATAAGACCTAGAACTATGGGATCCATATCCGCCACGGCATCAGGAAAAAGAAGGAGCAGAAGGACCACACCGAATATGCTTATGACGCCGTAGTACATCACCGGAAGCCGGCCGATCCTGTCGGACAGCTTCCCCCATAACGGCTGAAGAAGCCCGAGGACCATGCCTGCCGCACCGAAGAGGAGGCCTATATGAATATCCTCCATCCCCCCTTCCTTGAGGATTCTGGGGACATATGTTATCGCGAGGCCGAGCAGGGTGGAGACGATGAGCCATATCGGGAAGAAATAGCCGATCTCCTTTATCCTGAATATCTCCTCGAGCCGGGAGAAATCGAGATACTTCTCGTTCCTTATCACCGCACCCCCCCTCTGCGGAATCGTCGCACACGAAGAGATGGAGAATCACCGCCGAAAACACGAGTATCCCGCTCACCACAAAGAAAGACAGCGTCATGCCGATATAGTGGTGTATGAAACTGGCAAACACAGGGCCGAGGATGTAGCCCGAGAATGTGGCATAGTCATACAGCCCCATCTGACGCCCTCTGTCCTCCGGATGCGCGTGGTCTGCGATCATGGCCACGGCAGGTGCCACGGTTGCCGCCGCTCCTATGCCGTGGATACCGTGAAGGGTGGCCAGGTACCATACATTATCCGAAAACGAATAGAGCGCCACAGCAACTGCGGCGAGGGAGGTCCCGAAAACGATCACATGTTTCCTTCCGATCCGGTCACTGACCATCCCGAACATATTGGCGGTTGCCATTTCGGCGAAAGGATACGGTACCGCAACGATGGCAACTCCAAGAAGGCCGGAATAGGCCCCCTCCGAGGGTATGTACCATGCCAGCAGAAGAAGGAGAGAAGCGAATGCGAACCTCAGAAGAAAGGTGGAAACATAGAGAACCGTCAGATACCTGTGGGTTTTGATCCCTCTTCCGCTGGAGAACAGTATATCACGCTCCGGAATGTCTTTGAGCCCTTTCCCTGAGGGCTTTCATGGACTCCACTATGATAAATACGCTGCTTGAGAGACCCGCGATTATGAGCCAGTCCATCAGATCGAGGGGGACCGTGCGGAAGATGGCGGATATGGGCGGGACATAGATTACCGCTGCCTGAAGGAGGAGGGAAATCGCTATGGCAGCGAGCAGCTTCCTGTTTCCGAACACGCCTACGCTGAAAAAGGTGTGTCTGAACGAGCGCGCCGAGAGGACATAAAACATCTGGAACATCACCACCGTGGTGAACGCAACGGTCCTCGCTTTGTTTATTCCGTAGGTCCCGGTGCCCCACTCCGTGATCTCTATCCAGAATGTAATGAGAGTCCCGACCGCAATGATGAGGCCCACCGCAGCAATCCTGATGAACATCTCCTTCGTAATGGGCTTTTCATCGGGGCTTCGAGGGGGTCTGTCCATGAGGTCCCTGTCCGGGGGATCCACACCAAGAGCCAGAGCGGGAAGACCGTCGGTTACAAGGTTCATCCAGAGGATCTGAATGGGAAGCAGGAACGGCATCATCTCCGGAGAGATAAAGACCATGGTGGCAAGGAACATCGTCATGACCTCGCCGCTGTTGCAGGAGAGGAGATAATTGACGAACTTCCTTATATTATCGTAAATGGCGCGGCCCTCCTCTATTGCATGGACAATGGATGCGAAATTATCGTCGAGCAGGACCATGTCCGCGGCTTCCTTGGTCACATCGGTACCGGTTATCCCCATGGCTATCCCTATATCCGCTTTTTTAAGGGCAGGAGCATCGTTAACACCATCGCCTGTCATGGCCACGATCTCCCCCCTCTTCTTCAATGCGGAGACTATGCGTCTCTTGTGCTCCGGAGAAACTCTGGCATAAACCCTGATACGCCCCACCGCATCGAACAGTTCATCGTCGTCCATCCGATCCAGTTCCACACCGGTAAGAGAGACCCCCTGAGAGGGGGGCTCGCCTCCTTTCTCGATTATCCCCATCATACTCGCTATGGACTCGGCGGTCAGCTGGTGGTCGCCGGTTATCATGACCACCTTTATACCCGCACGCTGAGCCTCTTTAATGGCCTCCATGGCATCGGGGCGGGGAGGGTCCATTATTCCCACCATACCCAGAAATACCAGATCCCTTTCGAGGAGTTCAGAGGCCTCTTCCGGTTCCATGGAAGAAAGCGAGGAAGCAAGCTCCCGATCGAGAGGCTTTCTGGCAAAGGAAAGCGTTCGAAGGGCACGGGAGGCCATCAGCTGAGCGGTGGCAAGGATTTCATCCCTCATCCTGTCGTCCATCTTCACGGGTCCGCTCTCGGTCATAACCATACTGCACCTCGGAATGAGGCGTTCAGGGGCCCCCTTGACATGCACCGTATACCCGCCGTCTGGATCCGCGTTGACCGTGGACATCATCTTACGGGAGGAATCGAAGGATATCTCGAATACCCGGGGGTTCTTATCCCTCAGAGCACCAGGGGAGAGGCCGAGCTTCCTGGCGAGAACATGGATACTCCCCTCCGTAACGGTCCCGCTGATGTCCCATCTCCCGTCGATCTCAGAGAGGACCGCATCACTGCAGACCACACCCGTTTCCACCAGCTGATAGAGAAGAATATCGCTTCCCGCCCCTTCGGAGAAACTGACAGCACGATCCCCTTCTTTGACCTCACCCTCCGGCTTAAACCCTTCCCCGCTCACGGAATAGGTAGCGGATGGGGTTCGAACATCGACGACGGTCATCTCCCCCTTGGTGAGAGTTCCGGTCTTGTCCGTACAGATAACCGTGGCACTACCCAGAGCCTCCACGGCAGGGAGTTTTCTCAGAAGGGCGTTTCTGCGGACCATTCTCTGAAGGCCGAGAGCAAGGCTTATGGTCACCACTGCGGGAAGTCCCTCAGGTATGGCGGCAACCGCCAGGCTCACTGCGGTGAGGAACATCTCCAGCACATCTATGCCCTGGAACACTCCGAACAGGAATATCGCCACGGAGATGCCCAGTATGGCCGCGGCGATCTGCTTTCCCATGATCTCCAGTTTCACCTGAAGGGGCGTGGGCTCCGAAGGTTCCTGAAGCATTCCGGCTATTTTACCCATCTCCGTCCGCTCGCCCGTCTCCACCACGCAGCCGGCCCCTCTTCCGTAGGTGATGGTGCTCCCGGAGAACACCATGTTTTTCCTGTCGCCGATATATGTGCTCTCCGGCAGGGCCGCGTCCGCAGCCTTCGTAACCTCCCTTGACTCGCCTGTAAGCGAGGCCTCGTTCACCCGAAGGTTCACCGCCTCGATCAGGCGGATATCGGCAGGGACCTTCGCACCGGCCTTCAGAAGGACTATGTCGCCGGGGACCAGCAGCGAGGAATCTATGGTCATTATCCTGCCGTCGCGTATGACCTCGGCACGGGGGGACGACATGGCCCGAAGGGCCTGAAGGGATTTCTCCGCCTTATATTCCTGAAAAAAGCCGAACAGCGCGTTAACGACAACGATTATCCCTATCACGATGGCGTCGTACCACTCCTCCACCGTCCCGCGATGATAACCTATGAAAGCGGATACGAGAGCGGCGATTATCAGAACTATGACCATTATGTCCTTGAACTGGGATAAAAAAATCTTCATGGGAGAGATTGGGTCTGCCTCGGGCAGAACATTCCTGCCGTATTTTTCCAGCCTGCGGACGGCCTCCTGAGAAGAGAGTCCCCTGCTGCCATCGCTCTTCAATGCCTTAAGAGTTTCCTCGGCGGGCATGGTGTGCCAACTGACCATGAGGCAGGAATAAAACGCCATTATTAAAGGTTTTATGTTTGGAACGGGAGTTATAACAGACCGGCCAGTAATCGATTGTCCGACGATTATCAAAACACATATGCAGAACTGAAAATCAGAGGATGTAATCAGAGAAGATTTTTTTGTCATATGCCTAAATAAAGAACCTTCGCCACTTCTTCAACTGTGCAAGAGCACACAAGAAGAAATAAAAGAGAAAGGTGATGAAAAATGAGAGAAAAAATAGGGATAATAATGATCGGTCTTCTGCTACTGTTCGGAACCATAGCAGTAGTGCCGGTAAGTGCGTCCACCAGCGAAAACACCGCCACAGCGGTGGACCGCGTGGTTTCACTGGCCGGACAGGAAGACTGTGTATATCAGCTGAATCTGACCACGGTATTCGGAGAGGGGTGGGCAAGCATCGATGTGTCGCAGACAGCCCACCTTGAAGTGGAGATCTACGGAAATCAGGCAAACATAACGCCGGAAAGCGACTGGAACGGAGAAGAGAGTTTCCTGATGACCGCCACATACTACTCCGCCAGTCCACCCCCGGATAACAGCATAAGCGCAGTTGAAACATATACGGTTCAGATAGACATGTATGTCAGACCCGTAAACGACCCGCCGTATGTCATAGCGGACGCTCCCTCCTACCTCCGGGTTTACGGCGACGGCATAACCTCCGCGGATCTCTACGACATATTCGGAGACATAGACAACTCCACCCTTACCTTCGAGGTGAGCAGTTCCACTCCTGAGATAATGACCTCCCTTGTTGAAGGGAAACTTCAGGTCGAAAGCATGGCAGGTTATTACGGGATCAGCATGCTCAACATGAGTGCCTCGGACGACGAGTACACCGCCACCTATCAGATGACCGTCTATGCGACACCGGACCACAACATAACCCTTGACGAGGACGGGATTATGATC
>CAZKII010000017.1:18587-21321 GCA_964552865.1 uncultured Thermoplasmata archaeon
CGTCTATGCGACACCGGACCACAACATAACCCTTGACGAGGACGGGATTATGATCGCACCGGTGGACGACTATCTGCCCTCGGGCTGGTACGGTCTGGAGATATCCACTACTCCCGGGCTGGTGGCACACCTGGACAGTGAAAACAATATCGTTATCATAACAACTGACAGAGACTGGAACGGCGCTGGAACCGTGGAACTCACCGGCGAGTACTACTCCGTTTCTCCCCCGGGTGGAGATACAATCTACGAAAGCAGCGTTGTGACAGTGGACATTCCCACAACCGCCATGCCCGTCAATGACCCGCCGTACACAAAGCAGAAGATAAGTGGAACCGTAACCTTCGATGAGGACACCGTTCTTACGGACAACCTCTACAACTACTTCGGAGATGTGGACGGCGATGCACTCCAATTCAGCGCTACCGTCAGCAATCCGGCGGTCTCCGTGCAGGTGGACAACGACGGCACCATAACCCTTGAGCCCGCAGCGAACTGGGACGGAACCTTCACCGTAGATATCTCTGCCAGCGACGGAGAGTATACCGCTGAAATGCCCGTTTCTCTCAGGGTCGCACCCACTCCCGACATATACATGAACGAGGACGGAATCGGCACGATATATCTCCCCCAGTACTTCGAAGATGGATGGGTCTCGATGAGGGCGGAAACGGACAGCGACATCTCCGTGACCATTGACGGCGAAACGGCTCGCATCCTGCCCTCTGCGAACTGGAACGGTGAAAAGAACATAACCTTCACTGCAACATATCCCGGAGGAGTGCAGCCGTATTCGGCCCCGTCATACTACACCGTATCCAAGGTGGCGGACATCATGGTTGCACCTGTGAACGATGCCCCATTCGTGAGGGCCTGCTTCCCATCCTATGTGGAGATGTCCGAAGACGAGGTGGTAACGGCAAATCTCTATGATTACTTCGGAGATATCGACAGCCCTGAGCTACAGTTCACCGCCACGAGCACCGGGGGCCATGTTTCCTTCGATATGGACCAGGACGGGAACATCGTGATAGAACCGGAGGCAAACTGGTCCGGTTACACGGACATAATCGTCACGGCCTTCGACGGAGAGCTGGCCACGAGCGCAGCAGCGACCATGGCGGTATCGCCCTCCCCCGACATAACCATGGATGAGGACACGGAAGCAGTCATAAATGTTTCGGATTACTTCGATTCGGGCTGGATATCGCTGAGCATCAGCAACGACGGGGATACCATCAATGCCACCGTAGACCAGAGCACCGGGCTGATTCACATCGACCCCGCACTCAACTGGAACGGATATGCAACCCTTGAAATAAGCGCGGTATATCCGAACTATGTGATATACGGCGTCGAACCGACAGCGGCCCCCGGATACACCACGGTGAGCAAGAAAGCGGATATAGTGGTGGAACCGGTGAACGACCCGCCAGTGCAGATCAAAGCGTTGCCGACCCTCTCCACGGATGAGGATGAGCCCATGAGCCTGGACCTCAACGACTACTTCACCGATGTGGATTCACCGCTGTCATTCGACATAAGCATGGGCCCCGGTGTAAACGCTCTGTTCGACAGGAACACCGGAATCCTCACAATAACGCCCGATGAGAACTGGAACGGAAACACCGACCTGCGGATCTCGGTAAGCGACGGACAGTACGATATAGCCTCGGAGAAGACGCTCACTGTGAAGCCGGTGAACGATGCCCCGGTCCAGATAGCACCTCTTCCAGAATTCCAGATGAACGAGGACGGAACGATGACCGTGGACCTCAACGATTACTTCACCGATGTGGATTCGGCACTGACTTTCACGGTGGAGCCTGAGGGAGCGTTCAATGTCACCGTAAACGAGAGCGGAATCGCTACCATAGTGCCTAGCGCCAACTGGAACGGAGAAAGCGAACTGAACATCACCGTCTCGGACGGAGAGTTCTCCTTCGAAAAAACGGCCCTCCTCAAGGTCGCCCCGGTGAACGATGCTCCGATAAAGCTCGCTGACATTCCCGCACTGGAGTTCAACGAGGACGGAATGGCCTTTGTCGACCTGGACAACTACTTCGAGGACATAGACTCGTCCATAACATTCTCCGTAAGTACCGGCCCCGGTCTCAAAGCGACCGTGTCACCGGTCAACCACATCCTGAGAGTGACGACCGAACCGAACTGGAACGGGAACTCCGATATCGAAGTGAGTGCAAGCGACGGAGAATTCGTCATTAACGACAGCAGCCCCATAAAGGTCCGGGCGATAGACGACGCACCCACGATTCTGAAGAATCCGAAGATGATATGCGGCATGGAGGACAGCGTGGTGACACTGGACCTGGACGACTACTTCCACGATGTGGACTCCCAGCTCACATACACATGGAGCGCACCCGACTGCCTCAACATAAGCATGGACCCGCAATCGCATGTGGTGACCATAATACCGAAAAGCAACTGGTACGGTGTGTCTGAGCTGACATTCACCGCAAGCGATGGGACATACTCGAAGACCATACACCCGACCCTGCGCATAAGAGGAGTGGAAGACGCACCGATGGCGCTGGAATCCGGAAAGGTTTACAGAGGGACCGGAGGAGAGGTCATGAAAATAGACCTTTCGTCCCTCTTCGCGGACCCGGATGCCGATGCTCTGACATACAGCGTTACCTCCGCGGACGGAACCGAGATTCCTTTCAGCGTGGATCAGAGCAGTCACATACTCTCCATCACCGCACCGGCG
>CAZKII010000018.1:0-16867 GCA_964552865.1 uncultured Thermoplasmata archaeon
ATAGAAACTACATGACACACTGGTTTTTAAGATTTTCGCTTCAACTTTAAAAATGGAAAGATACTGTATGAAGAGATATTCATGCAGAGGATAGGCCGAATGAGACCGTGTGCTTTCACCACCTGTGACCTCCAAAACCTTTTTTAATCCCCCTCTCCTGAACATCCTGTGAACAACTTCTCAGCACTGCACCCGGAATTGCAGGCCGCCCTGAAAGAGAAAGGGATTCTCAGCCCCAGCATTGCGCAGTCCCGGGCCATACCGGAAATACTGGCCGGAAGGCATGTCCTTCTCGTTGCTCCAACCGGAATCGGCAAGACGGAGGCCGCTGTTCTTCCCATATTCGACAGACTTCTGGAAACGGAAGGGAAGGGGATAAAGGCCATCTACATAACCCCCCTCCGGGCCCTGAACCGGGACATGATGGAGAGGCTCACATGGTTCGGGGAGCGTCTGGGCATTGATGTTGCGGTGAGGCACGGCGATACCACGCAGAAGGAGAGGAACAGGCAGTCTGCCCACCCCCCTGACCTGCTTATAACCACGCCGGAAACGCTGCAGATACTCTTCACCGGAAAGAGGCTGAAGGGGCACCTGAAGAATGTGCGCTGGGTCGTCATCGACGAGATACACGAACTTGCGGGGAGCGAGAGAGGAGCCCAGCTATCGGTGGGTCTCGAAAGGCTCGCGGAACTGGCAGGTGAGTTTCAGAGGATAGGGCTCAGCGCAACCGTGGGGAACATGCCGGAGGTTGCTGACTTTCTGGGTGGCCGCTCCGAAAATGGGAAAAGAGAGGTCAGAATAGTCAACGCCACAAGCCTGAAGGACATCTCCATAAAGGTTACCGCACCGGAGGTAACGGAAGAGGACGAGAAGATGGGACGAAAACTGCAGATGAACGAGCTGCAGGCCGCATCCATGAGGCTCGCAAAGGAGATGATAGAGGCGCACAAATCCACCCTGTTCTTCGTGAACACCAGAGATACCGCGGAGGCCCTGGGAGTAAGATACCATCTGGCCGACGAGAACTTTCCCATCGGTGTGCATCACGGCTCCCTGTCCAAGGAGATAAGAATCGAGATGGAACGGGCGTTCAAGAGCGGGGAGATAAAAGGGCTCATATGCACCTCGTCTCTTGAACTGGGCATAGATGTGGGGTCCGCCGATTTCGTCATCCAGTATAGCTCGCCGAGGCAGGCCACCCGGCTCATTCAGAGGGTCGGAAGGTCTGGCCACAGGATCGGTGAGAAGTCGGAGGGCGCCATAATCGCGACGAAACCGGACGATATTCTGGAATCGGCGGTAATCGCCCGAAGGACTCTGCAGGGAGAGGTGGAGAAGATACGCATAAGGGAGAACCCGAAGACCGTGCTGGCGAACCAGATCGTCGCCATGGCCATGGCGGGAGAGGGAAGGACAGCAGAGGACGCATATCGGGTCATTATAAGGGCTTATCCGTTCCACACCCTTCCGTTCGAGGACTTCAAAAGGGTTCTGGACCAGCTGGTCGAAACCCGGCTGCTTTATATCGGAGAAAAAGGAGAGATAAGGAGGAAGATGATCGGCCTCCGCTACTTCTACAGCAACATATCCATGATAGTGGACGAAAAGGCCTTCTTCCTCAGGGACGCCGGCAGCAGGAGGATCATCGGAAAGCTGGACGACAGTTTCGTAACATCCTATCTGGAGCCGTACGCCACCTTCATAACCCACGGGAGGGCGTGGCGCGTGGTGAAGATAGAGGAGGACGAGGTTCTCGCAGAGGAGATAAAGGACATCGGTGCGACACCGTGCTGGCTAGGTGAGGAAATACCGGTACCTCTTGCGGTGGCGCGGGAGGTCGGAAGGCTCAGAGAAAGGAAGGACTTCGATAACTATCCGATGGACCGGAAAAGCAGGGAGATGGCCGGGAAGTACCTCGACGAACACGGGAAGAAGAGCGCGATCCCAACGGACACCCACCTCACACTGGAGTCGGGGAACAAAATGTTCATACTCAACGCGCCATTCGGAAGCAGGGTCAACGAGACCTTGGGTCGGCTTCTCAGCACACTAGTCTCCGCAAGGCTGGGCGAGAGCGTGGGGATGCAGGTGGACCCGTACCGCGTCATACTGGACCTCCCGAGGAACACGGATATTTCCATAATCCACAGAATACTCAAAGAGACCGACCCCGACAAACTTGACGCCCTCATGCGGCTGATCATAAGGAACTCGCCGGCGGTGAAGTGGCTGTTCGTGCATACGGCCAAGAAGTTCGGGGCCATAAGGAAGGATGCGGACACCAGAAGCGTGAGGATGGACCGCCTCCTCGACCTCTTCGACGGCAGTGTCATCATGGAAGAGGCCATAGACCGGTTCGTATGGGAGAAGATGGACCTAGAGAACACCGCCGATATCCTTAGGAAGATACGAAGCGGGGAGATAACGATTACAGAAACGGGATTGAGCCCCATAGGTCTGGCCGGCCTTGAGAGCAGGGGCGAGATGATCGTCCCGAAGGGTGCGGACGCTTCCATACTCCGCTCGCTGAAGGAGAGGCTGGAGAGGGAGAGAATAATCCTCGTATGCCTGAACTGCGGCTCGAAGATGAGGACCACGGTGGAGAAGATGCCCGAAAGGCCGGTATGCAGAAACTGCGGAGGACGGATGCTGGCTCTGGCGCGGCCGTACACCATTGACCGCATCAAGGTACTCTCCGCGAAGAACCCGGGCGAGCAGGAACTGAAGGAGATAAAGGCGTTCAGGAAGAGCGCGGATCTCATCAGAGACTACGGAAAGGCCGCGGTACTCACCATGGTGGGGAGAGGGATCGGGCCGGACACCGCTGCCAGAATCCTCGGCACAATGATAGAGGATGAGTACGACCTTTTGAGGAAGATAATGGCTGCCGAGATAAACTATGCGAGAACGAAGCAGTTCTGGGACTGAGGCGTAGAACAAAATTTTTATATTGTGGTGCCCTCTCCATCCCATGGATGCCGGGATGCCCGACGAAGAAACGCTCGATGTGAGAGGTCAGCTTTTGTTGAATATCACGGATTATGTAAAGGAATTGAGGGGAATAAACGGGGTGCTGAAGCTTCACATGAATGTTTCGGAGAGATACGGCACCAGCATCGGGCTGGACTCCGTGCTGCCCAAAGAATGGTACCCGCACAGATTGTTCCGCATCTTCGTGGAGGAGGCTGCGGCCGTTGTGGAGAAGGATGTCGGAAGGTTCGCAGAGGAGGCGGGGAGATATGCGGCCGAGCACAGGGGTGTCCTCAGGGCCTTCATAAAGATATCCGGTCCGCAGAACCTGGCGAAAAGGCTCCAGTACGCGTGGGAAAAGTATCACAGAGTGGGGAGAGTCGAGGTTGTGGAGATCGGAGAGAATCACGGAACGGTGCGGCTTCACGACTACTTCTACGGGCCGTATGTATGCAGAGGGTTCGAAAGCAATATCAGGAGATACCTCGAATACACTGCGGAGAATGTCTCTGTTGAGGAAACCAGATGCAGGTCGAGAGGAGACCCTTTCTGTGAGTTCCGCGCCACATGGGAGTGAGGCAAAAGCTTTTATCAGCAGGGAAGCATACCCCCTCGATGCAGAGGAGAGGCAGCGCTTCACCGAAAGAAATCCACGGCAGGGACAGAGAGATATCAGGCATAGAACTGCTTCTCGATGAGACCTCTGCAGGGAACGGAGGAGTCGTATTCCTGAAAGGAGAGGCGGGAGTCGGAAAGACAACACTCCTCAGATATGCGGAGAAGAGTGCGGAAGAGCAGGGATTTCAGATCATGCACGGCTGGTGCCTTCCGGAGAGCCTCGAACCGCTGCTCCCCATCAGAGAAGCGCTCCTGAGCGGTGGGCTGGAAGAGCTGTACACAGGGGAGGAGAACCCCAGAATAGAAGGGCTTTACCTGATCGATGCCGGCGGCGTTCCCATGGCAAAGGCGGAAAGGGAGGAGTTTGCCATAGATTCCGATATTTTCGCCTCCATGATATCGGCGGTGGGGGAATTTCTGAAGGACTCCATGAGCATGATGAACCTCACCAGGGAAGGGGGCGACGCCAGAACCATGTCGTACGGTGACTACCGAATCGTGATAGAAACCGGCGAAGATATGAATATCGCAGCCCTTATAAAGGGAAGGGAAAACGAGTTTCTTCTCGCGGATCTGCTCAGGCTCATAGGAAAAATAAAGGCCGTAACCGGCGGCAGATGGGAGGGAGACAGGAAGGATATGGAAGCGGCCGGCAGGATACTGAGGGATTTCATCATGTCGGGGCACTACGACGGGGGAACCAGAGGCGCCGATGACCCGCGCCTGAGGAGGAGCCATCTGTTCGAGAACATCCTGATGGGGCTGAGGAGATATTCATCAAAGAAACCGGTGCTAATGGTGCTGGACGACCTTCAGTGGGCCGACCCGTCCACACTGAGCCTCATTCACTATCTCGCACGGAATATCGGTGGGCTGCGAACATGTATCCTCGGGGCGTACAGGCCGGAAGATGCGAGGGAGAGGAAGCATCCTCTGCTGGAGACCGTACGGCTGATGAACCGGGAGGGCCTTTTGAGGGAGATAGAGGTCGAACGGCTCGGGACCGAAGATACGGAGCTCGTTATCGGGGACGCACTTCCCGGAATAGACGAAGAAGAACTTGCGGAGCTTTCCGGGGCGGTATATTCCATCACCGACGGAAATCCGTTCTTCATCCTCGAAACGCTTAACATGATGAAGGAAACCGGGCTGCTGGAAAAGACGGAGTCCGGCTGGAGCCTGAAAAAGAGCGTCGAAAATCTGGAGATCCCGCCTAGGGTTTACGATATAATGATACGGAAACTGGACCGCCTCGACGACCGGGAGAGGAACATGCTGGAAAAAGGAGCCGTATTCGGCCTCGAGTTCAGGCTGGAGTACCTCGCCTGTCTGGACAATGCGGAAATAACCGAAATGGCCGGCACCGTCATGAACATGGAGAGAAAATACGGAGTGATAGACCGAAAGGGAGATGCATACCGGTTCGACCACTCGATGATAAGGGAGATCGTCTATAACGAGATTCCGCCGGTCATAAGAAAGGCGTACCACAGAAGGGCGGCGGAGTGCATGGAGGAAAAAGCGAGCGACGGAGAGGTTGGACTCCACTTCTACCTTGCCGGGGACCCGAGAGGGGTGGAATACCTTATGAGAGCGGCCCGGGAAGCGGAAAAGACATACTCCAATCTGGAGGCCATAAGGGATTACGAGATGGCACATGCCATATGCACATCCGAGGAGAGAAAGGCGCATATAATGGAGAAGGTGGGCGACCTGTACTCGCTCACGGGGGCCAACGAGAGGGCCATGCAGATATATACAGAGGTCTTTCGCCAGAAGGAGCGGGACGAAAAAAAGGTGGCCGAAGCCGTCGCTCTTATCACAAAAATGGCTGCCATTCTGGACAAGCTCGGACGGTACGACAGCGCCATGGAATGGATAGAGAAGGGCGAAGAGCTGGTGCGAGGGACCCAGATGAACATAACGAGAGAACAGGGCAACCTGCTCCTGTCGAGAGGGAACATACTGATGAGGAAGGGGGACCTGAAAGGGGCCAAGGAACTATTCGAGAAAGCACTGGAGATATTCACGGAGAATTCGCACCGTGCCGACATACCCGCTGCATACCTCGCCCTGGGACACATCATCAAGGCCCTCGGAAACTACGAGGAGGCGCTGGAGTACATGGAAAAAAGTGCGGAGAGCTCCGCAAAGAACGGTGACTTCGTTACTGTGGCCAGAACATACAACAGCATCGGCTCGCTTTACGGGGAGACCGGGAACGAGGAAAAAGCGCTGGAATACTACAGAAAAGCGCTGGCTACCAGTGAAAAGATAGGGGACCTCTGGAACATCTCCGGAGCGTACAATAACATAGGCCTCACATTCGCCATGAGCGGAGACGCGGAGAAGGCGGTCGGATACTACGAAAAGGCCCTCAAGATCGCAAAAAAGATAGGAGAACTCAGGGGTGCCGCACTCCTGTACAACAATCTCGGCGGGCTTCAGTACGACATGGGAAGGCCGGAAGAGGCGGTGAAGAACTACGAAGAGGCGCTCAACATAGCGAGGAACATAGGCGCCAGATGGGAGGAGATACTCAGCATGAACAATCTGGGAGAGGCTCTGAGGACCATGGGGAATGTGGAAGATGCCGGGACACTGCACGAAGAAGGGCTGAGGATGTCCGAGGAAATGGGAGAGAAGATGCTGGCGGTCTTCCACAGATGCGGCCTTGCGGAGGTGCACATCGAAAGAGGGGGTGCGGATAGAAACACAGAACTCATAGACCGCGGAATAAGGGAAGCGGCCCGTGCCCTGAAGGATGCAGAGGAAATAGAGATAAGGGATGCGGCGGCCCTCGCCATGCGGATTCTGGGCGAAGGATACATCATGAAGGGAGATATGAAATCCGCGGAAGAACACCTCCTGAAAAGCATTGAAATCTATCGGGAGATGGAAAGAAAAACCGACGCGGCCATATCGCTCTACCTCCTCTCGCTCACAGGCGGAGATGAAGAGCGTGAGGAACTGCTGCGTGAGGCGGAGAAGAGCATGGGAGAAAAGGGATGGAGCAGATGGAAGGAAATTCTCGAAAAAAGGTGGAAGAATGCCGGAAGAGACCGATGAAAATCTGAGTTACGAAGACCTTGTACTCCTTGCGAACAGGCTTGCCGATGCGGGAGAATACAGCGAGGCGATAGTTCACTACAAAAAAGCGCTGGAGATAAGGGAGGACCCTGTGGTATATAACAACCTCGGGGTTGCGCTGAACGCCATAAACATGCACAACGAGGCCATTGAGAACTACAAAAAAGCGGTGGAGCTTGATCCCGAATACGAGACCGCGTGGTTCAACCTTGCCAATACATACACATTCATCGAGAAGTTCAGAACGGCGGAGAAGTACTACAGGAAAGCGCTGGAGATAAGAGAGGACTATACGGACGCCATCTATTCCCTTGCCACCACATACGCCGCGATGGGCTATATCAAAAAGGCTGTGGAGACATACGAGAAAGGGGTGGAAACGGAGGGGCGGAGCAGAGAAGCGCTCCTCGATTACGCGTCGTTTCTCGAGGGGCTGGGCATGGAAGAAGAGGCGCTGGAGATATACGAGGAGCTTCTCGAAGAGGACCCGGACGATGCGGAGGTCTGGATGGCCAAAGGTGAGCTGGATTACTCCATGGAGCGGTACGAAGACGCACTTTCAGACTATGCTCAGGTAACGAGGATCGACCCGGAAAATGCGGAGGCATGGAACAACAGAGGGTTCACATTCTTTTCCATGGGGATGTACATGGAAGCCATAAACTCCTATACGAAGGCTATAGAACTCAATCCCGGCTATGTCCACGCATGGTACAATCTGGGGTACACCTACCACGGGATGAACAAGCTGGAGAAGGCGCTGGATGCCTACATGAACGCCCTGCGGCTGGAAAAGAACGACGAGGTGCTCTGGAACAATACCGGCAACGCTCTCTACAACCTCGGAAGGTACGAAGAATCCATACCGTTCTTCATAGAAGCGGTCAGGGTGAACCCCGATTATGAAATCGCCTGGAACAACATCGGCAACGCGCTGGACAAGATGAAGAGGCACGGGGAATCCATTCCATATCACGACAAATCCATAGAGATAAGACCGGATTTCGACTATGCCCTTTATGCCAAAGGCTACGCCATAGCAAAACTGGGAAAAGAGGACGAAGGGGCCGATCTCATAACCCTGTCCCTCGAACTGAACCCTCACTACGACCATTCGTGGTTCGCAAAGGGGGATGTGCTGGAAAAGCTCGGAGACTGGTCGGGGGCCGTGGAATGCTACGAGAAGGCGATAAAGGTGACCCCACTCTTCTCCGAGGCATGGGCGGCGAAGGGGAAGATTCTGGAGATGCACGGCCACATGAGGGAGGCCGAATACTGCTACAGAAAGGCGGAGCAGGCGGACTCGAAGATAATAGGGGAGAACAGGGGGCCGCACGACACATACAATCTCAGTGCACACCTCATGGAATCCCTCGGAAGACTGGAAGAAGCGCTTGAGAGATACCGGCACGAGGTGGAGAAGGAACCGTTCTACTATCGGGCATGGCTCTCCTTCGCGCGGCTCCTCTACAAAACAGGGAGGTACGGCGAACTGGTGGAAACGGTGGAAAATGCGAAGGAGGAGATAACTCTGAGAGACGACCTTCTCCTGATGCTGGCGAAGGGGTACCTCATGACCGGAAACACGGAGAAGGCCCTGGACCTCCTCCTCGACAGCGACCTGGACTTCGAGGATGCGGAAATACTGGAGGAGAAGACAAGACTGCTCATGGGCATCGGAAAGCACCGGGATGCCGCCAGAATACTCTCACGCCTCATGGAAAGGGGGGACTGCAACGCCGAATGCAGGTACCTGCTGGCCTCCCTGCTGTTCGAGGTGGAGGATAAAACGGAACTGCCCGACAACATTGCGGACATGGACCCTGAAAGGCTGATGCCGGAGGCCCTCAAGGATTGGCCCCGCAGGGAGATGTACTGGCTCCTTCTCGGAAAGATACTGCTCAAGCGGGGGAAGAAGCGGAGGGCGAGGAAGGCCTTCGAAACCGCACTGGGCATAGACGAGACATTGACGGAAGCGGAAGAATACCTGCGAAGTATGTGAACTACTCCTCATCCAGAGAAGCCCGGGTGAAAAGAGACCTGTTCCGGTCCGGTGGTATCGTTGCGTCAATCCCTATTTTTGCCGTTGTTCCGTCCGGCTTCAGGCTGGGATCCAGCGAGCTCCCTCTGGCACCGGAGACCACCAGAATATCGGTATCGGGCTGGCTTCTCGTTGCAACGGCCCACTCCACCTCGCGGTCATTGTGAATGTCTATGTCATCATCCACCACAACGACTCTCTTCATGGAGGGGTGCCCGGAAAACGCGGCCAGTATGGCGTTCTTCGCATCCCCCTTCCTCTGAGGGGTGATGGAAACGACACCGTTCAGCCACGAACAGCCGCCCTCGGTGAGTCGAACATCGTGAACGGAGGGGAGGACATTCTGCACGCTGCGGAATATGACGGGCTCCCTCGGAAGTCCCATGAGAAGAAAATGCTCGTTCCCGCCCGGTAACAGAAGGTGGAAAATCGGGTCATTGACATGATAAATGGTATCTATCTCGATCACTGGCTGTTTTCTCACCTCGTCGTAGGTGCCGGTTATGTCCACGAAAGGCCCTTCGTCCACAAGCTCGGGCGTGAGTCGCCCCTCGAAAACATACTCGGACTCCGCCGGAACATAGAGCCCGCTGTTCAGTCTGGCAAGCTTCACCCGCTCACCTCTCGCTATGAACGAAATCGCCGAGGCTATCCTGCTCTCGTCGGTGTCGTATGAAACGGACATGGCGGCGGAAAGAAGAAGCTCCGGGGGAAGGCCTATGGAAATAGCGATGCGAAGGTCCTCGCCTGCCTCGATGGCCTGATTGTACATGCTGTACAGATGGCGCGGTACCAGACGAACGGCGAGACGACCGGAATCGAGAACCATCATCCTGTGGAAGGAAAGATTCCTCTTTCCCCCGAACTCGGCCGATATGACTCCGGATGTTATGTAGTGTCCCCCGTCACCGGGGAAGTACTTCGGAATCGGAGACTCCGTCAGGTCGAAATCGGTGAGTATGTTATCCATAAACTCCGGGTTCTCCTCCACCACACACTCTTCCGGCCGCTCCATCGCGTTAAGCAGTACCCTGAGAAGGTCTTTCCGGTCTATTCCGAGCCCTCTGGCAATCCGCTCGCGCGTGGCCCATACATTCCCAACAGCCCTGTATCCGTCAAGGTCATTAAAGAGGATAGGCACACCCTCGTTCGCCTTCAGGATCCTTGAAACATCCACCACTCTGGAAACAGGCTCGTCAACCACCAGCAGGTCGTCGAACATCTCTATGTACTTTTCAAGCATGGGGATTAAATGGAGCGGGGATATTTAAGGCTGTTGTGCAAAGCTTTTTTATCCTCAGGCGAATACCGTACCATGAGCGCGGCGAAGATAGGACTGGTGATCAACCCTATTGCCGGGATGGGGGGCCGTGTCGGCCTGAAAGGAACGGACGGACTGGCCGAAGAGGCGCGGCGGAGAGGGGCGAAACCGGTGGCAACGCACAGAACGGCGGAGATGCTCAAACACCTTGACGGCGACATATTCTTCCTCACTGCATCCGGGGATATGGGAGAGAACGCGCTGAAAGAGACGAAGTTCCCCTACGAGATCAGCTATTACGCAGAGGGAGAGACCGCCGCGGAGGATACGAAGAAGGCGGTGGAATCCTTTATAAAAGAGGGAGCGGAACTCGTGGTCTTCTGCGGAGGTGACGGAACGGCCAGAGATGTCTTCTCGGTCACGGGGGACAGGGTGCCGATACTGGGGGTCCCGGCCGGGGTCAAGATGCACTCCTCGGTTTTTGCGGTGAACCCGGAAGCGGCCGCACGAATAATCCGCGAGTTCGCAGAAAACAGGGCGGAGATGGGGGAGGGCGAGGTGATGGACATAGACGAGGAGGAGTATCGAGAAGGAAGGCTGGCGGCAAGGCTGTACGGCATCGCGCGCGTACCATCGATACCGAACGGACTGCAGGGGACGAAAGAATCGTACGGAAGCGGAGGCGCCGAGCAGGAGAAAGAGGAGATCGCGCACTATATCGCCGAGATGATGAACGAGAACAGAGATACCACATTCGTTCTCGGGGCGGGAACAACGCTGGCCGCAATCGGCAGGGCTCTCGGTGTGGAAAAAACCCTCCTTGGGGTGGACATATGGAGGAACGGTGTTCTGGTGGCAAAAGATACCTCCGAGCGGGAAATCCTCGATAACCTCACAGAGGAGAGCAGAATCGTGATCACCGTCATAGGGAATCAGGGCTTCCTGTTCGGCAGGGGGAACCAGCAGATATCCCCCGAGGTTATACGGAGAGTGGGGATAAAGAACATCATCATAGTTGCCACACCGACCAAGCTGAAGTCAACCCCTGTCCTGAGGGTGGATACGGGAGATCCGGAACTGGACGAAGAGATGAGAGGGTACGCGAGGGTGATAACAGGCTACGGGCGGGCACGGATGGTGAAAATAGAGTAGTAACCGGAAGCGTTCAAAACATGTATTTTACCCGGAAATATTCGGGTGCCATCTCTTTCAGCGTTTTCTTCATCTGCCTGCGTACGGCCAGGGCCGCTTCTCTGCCGGAGAAATAATCCACGGCCTCCACGGTTTTCTTTATCAGGAGCTCGATCTTCGCGGGAGGCACGGCTCCGGTAATTCCGAGGTCCTGAGACTGCTTCTTGAGAATCTGAGGGAGCATGGAAACAGACCCGGCCATCCTGTCGGTAACGACCCTTATGAATTCTGCACTGTCTATCGGTGGAAACGCTCCCATACTATCAACTCCCTCTTTCGGGCATTCGAAATGTCGCTTGCCCCATCTCTTCTATGCTTGATACTATAGGGCGAACAGAGTATTTAAAAGTTTCCAAATTCGGGGAGGCCGTTACGGAAAAAGAAAGCGGTACTTTCACCCATCCCCTGTCCTAAGACAGATATACACCCACGCAGAGGATAGAACATGCAAAGAACCGGAACCGCCAGCCTGCCTCTGCACGGAGGAAAGGCCCCGAGATGGCTCTTCAGAAGGATGACGGAGATGGCGGGAGCCATAGCGGAGATCGTCGTCGAGGAGTACGGAACGAGAGAACTGGTCGAACGGCTGGCCGACCCGTACTGGTTCCAATCCCTTTCATGTGCAATCGGATTCGACTGGCATTCATCCGGCACCACAACCGTAAGCATGGGAGCGCTGAAGGAATCGCTGAACAACAGAGATATCGGGGTGCGGATCGCCGGCGGGAAGGGAAAAGCATCCGTAAAAACACCTGCGGAAATCAGAACGATTGCAGAGGATATGGAATACTCCGAAGAAGCAGCGAGAGAGATGATAAAAAGGAGTAGGATGACGGCGAAGGTGGATAACGCCGCGGTTCAGGACGGCTACGGACTATACCACCACACCTTCGTGATGGATACCGAAGGGAACTGGGCCGTGGTCCAACAGGGGCTGAACGACAGCACGGGATACGCGAGAAGATACCACTGGCTCGGCAGGACCGTGAGGAGATTCAGCGAGGAGCCGAACACGGGCATTGTCGGTATAAAAGAGGAAAAGGTCCTGGACATGACAGCAAAGAAAAGCAGAGAGGCCAGAAAAACGAGCGTTGACCTTATCAGGGACGGGCCCGAGCGGCTTCTGCGGGAAGTGGGACGGCTCTCGCCCCAAAAAAACCTGCTGAATTTCGCGGACCGAAGGAAGGGAATCCCCGCTCTCAGGATGCCGATAACGGTTAACTGGAGCGCGGTGAAGGAGGCGTACGAGTTTCAGCCTGATAACTACGATGAACTGCTTGGCATAAGGGGTATATGCCCCTCCACCGTCAGGGCCCTCGCTCTGGTCTCGGAACTGATACACGGAGACGCCGCATCGTGGAAGGACCCGGTAAGGTACTCATTCGCCGTTGGAGGGAAGGACGGGGTTCCCTTCCCCGTGGACAAGAGGGTCATGGATGAAAGCATACGGATGCTCGAAGAGGCGATCGAACACTCCAGAATCGGAGAGAAAGAAGGACTGAAGGCGATTAAAAGGCTGAAGGCGCTCAACTCGGGAGTCAGAAACCGATCTTTCTCCGATTATAATCCGGCGCCATCTCTCTGAATATCTTTTTCATATGTCTTCTGACAAGGTCCGCACCCTCGTCCCCCATGAAATATCGGATGCCCAGTACCGTTTTCTCTATAAGCTGTTCGATCGTCTGAGGGGGCACGGAGCCGCTGATGCCAAGATCCTTCGCCTGTTTTTTGAGGACAAGGTCTATCATGGGTGCGACATCTCCGAGCTTTCTTCCCGCCAGTTGCATAAACTGGTGGCCGTCTATCCTCTCCTCTGTCATGCCATCTACTCCAGCTCTCTTTTCAATTCCTCTAGCCTGTCTGCCATGCTCTTCAGCGAGAAAAGGAGAAGGGCGAGGACGCCCACCGCAAACATGAGAAAGGCATTCCCTATTTCATCCAGTACGGCGGAGTCAAAAGCATATCCAAGCATGCCGAAGAATATCCTTAAGAACAGGAAAAACGATATCAGTATTACGCTCTGAATGACCTTTTTCATCGGCCCTCCCGTGTACTTCGCAATCTTCTCACCCCATATCAGGGATAGAAGCGAAATTAACCCGGCCACAACTGCGGTTCCCACGGGAAAGATAGACCATATTCCAAGACTTGCCATGAGCTCCGCTATCCTCCCGGCGTATATGAAGCTTTCCACCCACCGAAAAGCCTTTTATCAACCAGCCCCATCCGCCTCCATGGCCAACCGGGAAAAGAAGGGCATCATCCTCGGAATAGAAGGAACTGCCCACACCTTCGGAGTCGGAGTCGTCACCTCAGACGGGGAGATACTCGCCAACCTGAGGAGCATGATAAGACCGGAGAAAGGAGGCATACATCCCAGAGAAGCCGCCAACCATCATGCGGAGAAAGGGCCGGCCATGCTGAAGGAAGCGCTGGAGGTGGCGGGCGTCGAAAAGGAGGAGCTCGCTCTGGTGGCCTTCTCGCAGGGGCCGGGTCTGGGGCCGTGCCTGAGAACCGCAGCAACTGCCGCAAGGGCGGTGTCCGTGAGCCTGGGGATTCCGATAATCGGTGTGAATCACTGCATCGCACACCTCGAAATCGGCCGCCTCGTTACGGATGCAAAGGACCCGGTTCTCCTCTACGCGTCGGGAGGCAACACGCAGGTAATCGCGTTCAATGAGGGGAGGTACAGGGTGTTCGGTGAGACCCTTGACATAGGCATAGGGAACATGCTGGACAAGTTCGGAAGAGAGGTCGGGCTCCCGTTCCCGGCAGGGCCGGTGCTGGAGCAAAGGGCCAGAGAGGGGGAAAAGCTCATAGAACTGCCGTATTCGGTGAAAGGAATGGATGTGGCGTTCTCCGGCCTCCTTACCGCAGCCCTCAACGAACACATCAGAAAAGGAGAGGCGCTGGAGGATGTCGCATACTCTATTCAAGAAACGGCCTTCGCCATGCTGACGGAGGTTACCGAAAGGGCCATGGCGCATCTCGGGAAGGAGGAAGTGCTTCTGGGGGGTGGCGTGGCCAGAAACGAGCGGCTGAAGGAGATGGTGAGAACCATGGCAGAGGAGAGGGGGGCAAGATTCTATACACCGCCCGGCGACCTCTGTGTGGACAACGGAGTGATGATCGCATGGACGGGATGGCTTATGTACGCCTCCGGGACGCGGATGAGCATCGAGGACACGGTCATAGACCAGCGGTTCAGAACGGATGCAGTGGACATAACATGGAGAGAGTGATCAGAAATCGAGCAGTGTTCTCTGAGTAGCCACTTCCCTAAGAAGTCTGCTTGAATTCAGCCAGTTCTTAACGCGGACCCCATCCGTTATGCGGTCTATCGCCTTCTGAAGCGTATCGAATCTTTCTGGGGAGGATTTCATGGCCTCCCGAACCGTTTCCCTTATCACCCATACTCCGAGAGGTGCCCAGTACTCCTCGGTTATCTCCCTGTAAACCAGCACGGTGGCCTGCCGCCTCATCCTTTTGAGATGCTCCAGAACCGAGAGCCGGGCCGCATAGTAGGCACCGGTTATGTTCAACGCATAGTCCTTTCGGCCCCTATAGCCCTCAGAGTCCTGCAGTATCGTATTCTCCGCCGCCCAGAACGCGCCCTTGAGCCATGTCTCCAGCATCTCGTAGCTCCACGGCCTCGGTACCAGAAGGATGTGGAAGTAGTTGCCCGCGAAGTTCCCGGTGTAAAGAAGATACCCGTCCACGGTCCCGTACCCCTTGACCTCCGATATAAGCGCCTTCCCGAGCATGTCGTCGGTGGCCGTTATGGACCAGCGCGTGGGGACCATTCTCCTCCGCCTGCCCACACCCAGCAGCCCCATGGAGAGGATCTTCTGTATCTGATAAGGGCTGATGTTGTGTTCGTACAGGTCAACGGCGCCGTCAGCGCTTCCGAGGTCGGTGTCCGAAGCGATGTAGTCCACGCGCCGGGGAACATGAACATTCTCGGTCAGTTTCGTTCTCTCCGCCTCACCGAACGGGCCCATGGGGGCCATGTCGAAACTCAGTTCCGGCCTCCTCTCAACCAGCGGTTTTTTCAGCAGGACCTCGGTGTCCACAGGGCGGTCGGCCATGGCTATCAGCTGGTAGGCTTCAAGGGTTCGGCCCGGATTCTGCGCATCCTCAACCCTCACCTCACCCCCTGTCCTGAATAGGGAGGAGCGGAGGCCGATTATATCCTCAATCTCCCGTCCGTACCACATCTGCGGAGAATCTAGCCGTCCGGCAAGAGGGACGATCGTGGGAGGGAGCATGGGGCCCACCCTGACCTTCGGGTAACCGTACCTTCCCACGAACACGGAAGGGGGGGAGGAGCCAACGATGTCCCTGCTGGCTATGTCTATCTTCTGCGCTCTGGCTCTTATGGAATCGAGCAGTTCGCAGGTCGGTTTGCCGCAGAGATGCTTGCTCCCCTTGCAGATGACACAGAGGGGTGAGACCATGCGAAAAGAAAGGGAATGGAAAGTAAAAGGTTTTGCCTAGGTCGTATGCTTCCTGTCCTTCGTCAGGTCCTCTATGACATCGAAATCCTTCATGAGAACCGTCAGTTCGTCCTGACTCATGGACTTCGGGTTCACGCTCATTATGAGGGTCGCACCGTTTACGGAAGAGATGTCGTTTATCTTCTTTATGAACCTGAGGACATTGTCGAATCCGTTCTCCACCACAAGATACTCGAGGCCGTCTATCAATATGACCGCAGTCTCCATCTCCTTTATGAAGTTGCTTATGGTTCGGGTCGCCTCGAACTCCAGCCTCTTCGGGTCTATCGTTCCCTCTTCCGATGTGGTGTCGGTGAACCAGCGAATCTCGATATTGTTCAGACCGTATGTCTTCTTGAGCTTGCTCGGGTATGTGGTGGAGAGAACAAGCCCCTGAGCGCCGAGGCTCACAAGGGTCTTGAGCATGGAGAACGCCACACGGGGATGTGTTCCTAGAATCAGGTAGTTCAGGCCGGTTTCCAGCTTCTTCTGAACCACACCGCACGCGGGACATGTGACGAACAGAAGGTCCTCGCCCTCCTCTATCTCGAATATCTCGCCGCAGCTGAAGCACTGCACGGAGACCTTCTTCGGAGCGATTATCTTCTGATTGCACGAGGGGCAGTAAACCTCCTTCTTTGCGCAGGTA
Source organism: uncultured Thermoplasmata archaeon (assembly GCA_964552865.1). Taxonomy (GTDB): domain Archaea; phylum Thermoplasmatota; class Thermoplasmata; order JAJSAE01; family JAJSAE01; genus JAJSAE01. The sequence continues at coordinate 16,320 of CAZKII010000018.1, forward strand.
AGGTGATACTCGCGGCCGCACGACTGGCAGGTCACGGAGTCCATTCCCTTAGTTATGGGCCGGAGACATATGCCGCAGACCTTCTCCTCAGGTATGGCTGCCGCAGCAGCAGGGGCAGGTGCATCCGGTTTGGACGACGGGCGCGTTTCCTTCTTCGGCGCGGATTTCTTGGGCTTCGACTGAGGTTTGGGTCTGGGAGCGGGGGCCTTCCTCTGGGGCTGAACCGTGCGGGCATGGTCCGCAGGTGGCGGAGGTATCGGGCGCGAAACAGGTGTGGGCGCCGTCCTCTGCACCGGTGCAGGAGCCTCGGGGACCTCTGCCTTGGAATACGCCATCTTGGAAAGGACATAAGAAACCGAGGCGAACGATATGGATATGGCCCAGATCATGATTCCGCTGAAGAATATCGGCCCCATGGTGGGAACGAAGTAGAAGAGCAGGATGAGCAGCACGAATACCTTCGAAAGGATGTGTAGCCACCGTATCTTCTTGGCCTGTGAGCGCATCCTTCTAGGGAACTTCTTGCGATACTGGAAATAGGCCTTGTT
>CAZKII010000018.1:16967-21067 GCA_964552865.1 uncultured Thermoplasmata archaeon
GTGGCCTCGCTGCCGGTTATAACCCATGTAATATGGCCGCCCCCGTGAAGCTGCGTCCCTCCGAGGATCTCTATGTCCGTCTTGGCCTGTATCTGATTCTCGACAATAGCCCCGTTTATGACGGGCAGTACGGCGGGGATGGCCAGCATCATAAGGACAAGGACCGCGAAGATTCTCTGGATATGTTTCATCACAATCGCCGGGTAATAACCTTATATATTTTAAAAGCTTTGCGCTGGAAAGGAAGCGAAACTCCCTTTCGCATTTCAGGAGGCTGTCAGAATGAGGAAGATATTCATCGGTGTCGCATGGCCCTATGCAAACGGGCCGATCCATCTTGGCCATGTTGCAGGCTGCTATCTAGGAGCGGACATATTCTCAAGGTATCACAGGATGCGCGGTAACGAGGTTCTCATGGTTTCTGGCTCGGACCAGCACGGAACGCCGATCACTGTTACCGCAGAAAAAGAGGGAGTGGCCCCATCGGTCATAGCAGAGAGATACCACGAGATGAACAGCGCGGCGCTGAAGGACCTCGGAATAGAATTCGACCTGTTCACCAAAACGGACACGCCGGCCCACAAGAAGGCTGCAAAGGAGTTCTTCCTTAAACTGCTGGAGAACGGGTACATCTACGAGAAGGAAATGGTCCAGTTATACTGCCCGCACTGCGAAAAATTCCTGCCCGACAGGTATATTCAGGGGACATGCCCGCACTGCGGGTACGAGGGAGCCAGAGGGGACCAGTGCGATAACTGCGGGAAGATACTCGATCCCCTGGAACTGAAGGAACCGAAATGCCAGATATGCGGCTCCACTCCGGAGCCAAGAAGCACGAAGCACATGCTTTTCAAACTGAGCGCACTGGAAGAGCGGCTCAAAAAGTATGTGGAGGAGCACCCGGACTGGCGGCCCAGCGTGAAGAACTTCACCTATAACTGGCTGAAAGCCGGCCTCCGCGACAGGGCGGTAACAAGGGACATGAAGTGGGGAATAGAGGTGCCTGTGGAGGGATGGGAGGACAAGCGGCTCTATGTCTGGTTCGAAGCGGTCATGGGCTACCTCACCGCCTCCATGGCGTATTCCGAAACAAGAGGGGAAGCGGACCTGTGGAAAAAATACTGGGAAGAAGGAAGCGATGCCGAACACTATTATTTTCTTGGAAAGGATAATATCCCCTTCCATACCATACTCTGGCCGGCCATGCTCATGGCTCACGGGGGCCTGAAACTGCCGGACAATGTGGTGGCGAATCAGTATCTGAAATACGGAGGGGAACAGTTCTCCAAGAGCAGGGGCGTTTCCATAGAAGTAAGGGATGTGGTGAAGAAATTCGACAGGGAGCAGATCCGCTATTATCTGGCGGCCAGCATGCCTGAGAACAGAGATACCGACTTCACATGGGACGACTTCGAGAGAAGGGTGAACACGGAGCTCGTGAACGCTCTCGGTAACTATATCCACAGAGTTCTCACATTCGCTGCAAACAACTTCGGAGAGATACCCGCGGCCGGAGAACTCAACGAGGCGGACAGAAACGCACTGGAGCAGCTGACAAAAACATTCGAGAAGGTCACCGAGAAACTGGAGCGGGCCGAAATAAAAGACTCCATATCGGACATCGTTGCACTTGCGAGGTTCGGAAATCAATACCTGACCGAAAGAGCCCCCTGGTCCCTGATAAAGGAGAACAGGGAGGAATCCGGCACCGTCATCAATGTCAATATGAGGATTGTAAAGGGAATCGCCGTGATGCTTCGCCCGTTCCTTCCGGCCGCATCCGAAAGAGTGCTTGATGTGCTGGGAGAGAGGGGCGCTGGATGGGACGATGCCACGGAAGGGGTTAGGACGGGCACGAAGCTAGAGAGGCCGAAGCCCCTCTTCCACAGGGTTGAAGTAGAGAAAGAAACCTTTCCGGACTTCGAGAAACTGAACCTGAGGACGGGGAATGTCGTTTCCGTCGAGAACCATCCCGATGCGGACAGGCTCTATGTCCTCAAAATAGACATGGGAGAGGAGGAGAACAGGACACTTGTGGCGGGACTCAAGCCATTTTACAGACCCGAGGAGCTGGAGAACAGAACACTCATCATCCTGTCAAATCTCGAGCCGGCAAAATTGAGGGGAATCAGGTCAGAAGGCATGTTGCTCGCTGCGGATTACGAAGGGGAGGAGGGAGAGATCGTAGCGTTTCTGACACCGTCGAAAAAACTGCCTCCGGGAACCCCTGTGAACAGCGGGCTGGAACAGGGAAAAAAGAGGATTAATTACAAGCAATTCGCATCCCTTACACTGAGGATCGGCAGGGTGGTGGACGACAGGCATGTCAATATCGGCGATAGGGAAGTTGAGGTTCTGCCCCACGGAGCGGAAGAGGAGGCGCTCGTCGCCGTATTCCTGGACAGTAAAAGAGATAATTGGCCTTCGGGATTAGTTTTAAGTACACAAACAGGGATTCCCATCATACCTGAAAAGGAGATACCTGCGGGAGCGAAAATAAGATGATACCGGAGATTGTCAGAGAACGGGGGAAACTCAGGGGGGACCTGCACATCCACTCCATTCATTCCGCAGACGGCCGCGAAAGTGTCGAGGACATAATCAGATATGCAAAGGAAATCGGGCTGGATGTGATTTCCATAACGGACCACAACAATATGAAAGCCTATGAAGAGGCCCCTGCACTGGCGGAAAGATACGGGATAATGCTGATTCCGGGGATAGAAATCTCCACAAAGCAGGGCCATGTCCTCGCCTATGGGATAAGGAAGATGCCCCCCGTCAAAAAAGATGTCCGGGAGACCATAGAGGCAGTTCACAAACTCGGCGGCATAGCCGTGGCGGCCCATCCATTCAGATTCATATCTGGGGTGGGACCCCTTGTGGTCACTCGCGAGAACTTCGACGGGATCGAGGCGAAGAACGCAAGGTCAACCTTCGCCGACAATAGCCTCGCCAAACACACGGCGACATCCCAGAAGAAAGGGGTCACAGGCGGAAGCGACGCCCACATCCTCGCGCATATCGGCCTTGCACGAACCGTATTCCCGGATGCGGGAAGCATTGAGGAGCTGTTCGACCACATAATAAATGCAAGAACAGAAGTGGAGGGCAAAAGCAGAGGGATAAAGGATACCTTCGTCTATGCAAGTCACAGCTTTAAGAACTGGAGTTCCAGAGGCTTCCATCGGATATAGCCGCACTTAATCGTCATCGAAGCCTTCCAGATACTTCTCCACCGCGGCGTTCACTTCCTCAAGCCCAGCGTCCTTCTTCATGCAGATTACAAGCAGGGTTTTCTCCGTAGCACCCCGTATGAATATCTGGGAATTCTTAAGGTTCACAGCGATATTGTCAAGCCCCTCGTTTATTTCCGTGGCAGCGGTCTCGGCGGATCCCAGCAGTATTGCGGCCATGGCTACGAAGGTTTCCGTATGGGCACCATCGGGGACACCGCCCGCAACATACATGCCGCTTCTGGAAACGAGAGTTGCGGAAACGATACTCTCCATACTGCCTATTTTTTCGACCAGATCCTTTGCTTTCGTTAGATCCACCATGTTATCACTTCTTTCGGAATGCCGACTCTTGCCGAAACATAATACAATCTATCTATTAAAACTTTTGCTGTTGTTCCCAAGGAGGGAATCCCAAAGGAGGGATAGAAAAGGACGGAAGAAACAAAAAATAAAGAGAAAGTAAGGGGTTTTACGGTTTCGCTCAGTAGGTAACGGTCCATGTGGTGTCGGCAGTGCTGTAAATCCAGTACGCGTTGCCCGGCACGAAGTTATTAGCTGACCAGTCTGCAACCTCTGACACAAGATATGTCGCCGCGCTGTCGTATTGCGCGATCTTCGTCACCGAACTCGGCAGACCCGCGGAATCCATAGCCGCAGAGCCGGAAGCAGGATAGCTCACGAGGTTCCAGCCAGCAGACAGCGGAATCGCGGTGCTCGTCGGCGCATTGCCGCTTACAGTCAGATAGCCGTCACCCACATCGGTCACATGGAGCCATACGCCCATGGTGTTGTCCATGGAGGTCAGATCGTTGCTCGCCCTGCCGACCACATGCGTCTTCCAGTGGTCGCCGGTATCCGTGG
>CAZKII010000019.1:0-4263 GCA_964552865.1 uncultured Thermoplasmata archaeon
GGGTAATTTATCCAATTGGTTAATTGGTACTAATGTTGAGGGTGTGTATTATGGCCTCGCTTCGCTCGGGATTCGCCGCACTTGGCCCATTTATCCTTATTTTCCCCTGTGTTGCGGCTCTCAAATCCCGCCACCTCTGTGGGTTGATAAAATCGGATAGTTGGTGCAGGTGCCGGGATTTGAACCCGGGCGGTTGGCTTGGAAGGCCAAAATCCTAACCAGGCTAGATTACACCTGCGTCTGCCCGCAGTAAAATGATAAGTGATATAAAACTTTTGATGGGAGAAAAATCAGGCCTTTCCTCTGCCTTTTACCTGTGTTTCGTGCCCCTGCATCTCCAGAAAGACTCTGAGCTCGGTGACCATGGCCTCCAGCTCCTTCATTCCCTTCTCCATTCTGGCCATCCTGCAGTATATGCAGTTGCATCCCTCTATCGGTTCGAATTCTTCTTCCATATCCAGATAATCGTCGGTGTGCGTTTCCATCTGTTCACCTGTACCTTTATCCCTCTCTTTATTTATTAGGCTTTCGTGGTCATGACCACCGGGCATCGCTGGGAGAAATTCTTTATACGCATCCTCTAATCCCCTTCCATGACTGCGGACAAGGAGGCTGGTCTCAGGAAGATAGAATGGGCCAGAAAACACATGCCCGTCATGGCTCATGTGGAGCGGCAGCTGAAGGATAGCGGTGTGCTCACCGGCATCAAGATAGGCATGGCCCTTCATGTGGAGGCAAAGACGGCCGTTCTCGCTCTCTCGCTGAAGAACGCCGGTGCCGATGTGAGACTTGCGGGCTGCAACCCTCTTTCCACGGACGACGATGTGGTGGCCGCTCTGAACGATATCTTCAACCTTCCCACCTTTGCCAGAAAGGGGGAGAGCAACGAGGAGTATTACGCCAACCTTCGCGCCGTTCTCGCCCATAACCCGGACTATGTGATAGATGACGGGGGAGACCTGATATCTCTCATTCACACCGAGTATCCGGAGCTCCTGAGGGGCCTCAGGGGTGCGAACGAGGAGACCACCACCGGAATCGTGCGATTGAGGGCCATGGCTGCTGCAGGAGCGCTCAAAATCCCGGTGATGGATGTGAACGATGCCATGATGAAGCACCTGTTCGATAACAGGTACGGCACGGGGCAGTCCACATTCGACGGCATATTCTCCGCTACGAACCTCCTTATCGCCGGAAAGAACTTCGTTATAGGGGGCTATGGGTGGTGCGGCAGAGGGATTGCCATGAGGGCCAGAGGACTCGGTGCCAGTGTCATTGTGACTGAGGTCGACCCGATAAAGGCGGTTGAAGCGCTGCACGACGGCTTCAGGGTAATGCCCATGGCGGAGGCGGTAAAGGAAGCGAATTTCATAGTCACCGCTACGGGGGTCAAGAACATCGTGAGAAAGGAGCATTTCGAGACGATGAAGGACGGCTGCGTGCTGGCCAACTCCGGGCACTTCGACAACGAGATCGATGTCGCCTCTCTTCGCAGCATTGCGGATTCGAAGAGGGTCAGGGGTATGGTGGAGGAGTTCACCATGCCCGACGGGAAAACAATATATCTTCTGGCCGAAGGGCGGCTGGTCAATCTGGCGGCAGGGCAGGGACATCCCGTCGAGATAATGGACATGAGCTTCGCGATACAGGCCCTTTCCGTGGAGTATCTGCTGACACACAGGCTTGACCCGGGTGTTCACAGGGTCCCTGCGGAGATGGACGAGCGGGTGGCCCGCATCCGTCTGGAATCGTCGGGAGTGCGCATAGATTCCCTTACGCAGGAGCAGATAGAATACATCAACAGCTGGAGCGAGGGAACCTGACTCAGGAGCGTCCCAGCCTGATAAGTATGTTTTTTCTCTTCTTCTTGGCCGACTCGTTGTCCGGCTCCAGTTCCAGTATCTTCTCGTAGCACTTCAGGGCGTCCCTCAACCGGCCTTCCGCCTGCAGAAGCGCCCCTTTGTTCAGCCATATGCTTGCGTCGCCCGGACTCAGTTCGATCGCCCTATCGTACGCTTCAAGCGCCCCGGATATGTCGCCTTTCGCCCGCCTTGTGATCCCGAGGTTGGACCATATGCCGGCATCCTCCGGGTTGATGTTCAGAGCCCGCTCATACGCCTCTATGGCCATTTCGAGGTCTCCCAGTGCCCTCATCACAGTTCCTCTGTTGTTCCATGCGTCCGGGTCGTCGGGGTTCAGTTCGATCGCCCTGTCGTATGCCTTCAGTGCGTCTTCCAGACGATTGAGTCTTTGAAGGGATACACCCTTGTTCAGGTAGGCCCATGCGTCCCTCGGGTTCTCCGCAATCGCCTTGTCGAAGCACTCGATCGCCTTGTAGCTGTCCCCTTCCAGTTCGTAGGAAACGCCCCTGCTCAGCCAGTTGTTCGGATTCTCTACCCTTATTTTCTGCGGCTCTCCACCCCCTTTGGCGATTTGGACCTCTTCGCTTTTACTCCCTGCCGCGCTCTCTTCTCCCGCCACCTCCTTGAGCACGGGGAACCTGTATCCGCAGAGGGTACAGACCGTTATTCCGGCGGGCCACTCGGTCCCGCATTCGGGGCATGTGACAGTTCCCTCTTCCCTCTCACCGGTCCTGTCGTCGATGATGTCGAAAATGCGCCCCATCTCCTTCATGAAGCCCTTGGATACCGCGTGGGGATTGACCGGCACCACAAGCGTTCCGTCCGCCGTGGCCACCGCTCTCGAGACCTGCCGGATGAAGTCCTTCACCTCGTCCTCCGAGTTCTCCAGGATAAGGTACTCGATATCGTCTATCATCACCACCGCACCCTCGTTCTCCGCGGTGAACTCCCTTATCTTCTCCAGTATCTTGTCGTTCATGCTGCCCCCGTGAAGCCCCCCTTCCTCGTTCTCTTCCGAGCAGATCCAGACGGTGACCGCGTTCTCCATGGGGGGATACATCCGCTCCAGCTTCTCGGGGTATGTGGTGGTTACGCAGAGGCTCGGTAGCCCCATGTCGATGAGTTCCATCAGCATGTCATAGCTGTGGTCGGCCCGTACCTCCAGTACCATGTAGTTCAGTTCCGTCTCCATCTCAAGCCCTCCCCAGTTTTCTGAGCAGTATGTCCCGGTTCCTCCTGGCCACTCTGCGGTTGGGGTCTATGGCAAGAGCCCTTTCATAGCAGTCCAGAGCCTCTTCGAGCATCCCGATGCTCCCCAGCGCCACGCCCTTGTTGCTCCAGATACCAGCATCGTTGGGGTTTATCGCCAGCGCCTGATCGTAGGACTCTATGGCCTCCTCCACCCGTCCGATGCTCCTGAGGGCGATTCCCCTGTTGCTCCATAGCCCCGCATCGCCGGGGTTTATTGCCAGCGCCTGATCGTAGCATTCTATCGCTTCTTCCGTCCTTCCCATGCTCCTGAGGGCGATCCCCTTATTGCTCCACGCCTCCGCATCGTTGGGGTTTATTGCCAGCGCCTGATCATAGGCCTGTACGGCCTCTTCCAGTCTGTTCAGCATCTGCAGCGCCACCGCCTTGTTGAAGATGGCCTTGGCATAGTCCGGCTTGATGGATATTGCCTTGTCGTAGAACTCGATGGCCTCATCATACCGTCTGAGTCTCCCCAGCTGCACCCCCTGATTGAAGGCCTCCGCCGCCTCCTCAGGTACATTCTGTTCCACCTGAACGGGAGCGCTCCGGGGTGGTGCGGAGTATCTGGACGGCGGAGTGGGGGCTGCTTTTCTGGAGGCCGCTTCCGCTGCGTTCGCCCGTTTGTCCGCTTTCATGCCCTTCTCGAGAGCACGGTTGACGCCGGTGGCCAGATAGTCCATGTACTTCCTCGTCCCTCTCAGAGAGTCCACATCCCCGTCGTAATCCTTCAGTGCCGCCTCGTACTTCTCCTCCACCTCTCCTATGTTCTCGGTTATGATGGCCTTGATATCGTCCATGGCCCTGTAGAGCGGCAGCTCGGCGTTTCCGGAGAACACCATGGCCAGAGACAGGTACTTGCTGTCGTAGATCAGGATTATGTACCCTTTCACATCTATCCGGCTGAAGTTGGCCACCTCCCCCGATGCGAAGGATTGATTTATGAAGTCAAGGATGGCCCGGAACATGCTACCCACAAGGTCGGGGTCTATGAGGTCGTTCTCCCTCCATGTCCGTCTTTGAATGAGGGTGCCAGTACTCCTGTGGATGAGATAGATATCCTCTATCTCCATCTCGCTGCGCCCGGCTTCCGGCTCCTCTCTCATAATCTCTCCGATGAGGTCCTCGTCCCTGTGCGATCTGGCAGGCGGCG
>CAZKII010000019.1:4363-10090 GCA_964552865.1 uncultured Thermoplasmata archaeon
TCTCTCATAATCTCTCCGATGAGGTCCTCGTCCCTGTGCGATCTGGCAGGCGGCGCTGAAACAGGAGATGCGCTTCTGGCAGGCGGCGGCGTGTATGATGGCTGTGTGTATGAAGGGGGCGGAGACGGAGCGGTCTGGGGCGGTGCGCTCTGAGCAGGGGCTTCGGCTTTCTTCTCCCCGTAGTAGTCCTCAGCGTTCCCCACCATGTCGAAATCCTTCGAAAGGGTGGTTATCACCTCTTTCGGGAACGATTCCTTGTTGACCGTGACTATGAATGTGGCCTCGTTCATGGATGCGAAGTCGTTTATCTTCTTGATGAACTTCCTCACCTTTTCGAAGTCGTTCTCCAGAATGAGGTACTCGAATCCGTCGAGGAGTACGATGCCCCCCTTGTTATCCCTCATGAACCTCGTCATGGTCCTGGTGACCTCGAAATCCAGCCTGCTGGCGCTCATGGTCTCTACGCCTCCTCCCGATGACTCGGAGAGCCATATGACCTTTGCGTCCGCCAGCTTTTTGTACATCTTCTTCAGTTTCGACGGATATATGGTGGTGAGGCACAGAGCGGGCGCTCCCTTGCTCACGAACTCCTCCAGTATCTTGTAGCTCACATCTGCTTTTTCTTCGTAGAGTAGATAGTTGAAACCGGTTTCCAGCATGTTATTACACCAGCCTTTAGAACCCTAATGCACCCTGCATATTAAGTTTTTGTGTTCCTAAACCATGCTCAGGAAAGGGGCCGCTTGCACTTCGGACAGATTATCTCGGCCTTTTTTCCGCATTCACTGCAGATGTATGTCCCGCCTCTCTCGTACACGGGTGTCCGATGGCAGGCAGAGACCGCAACCACGGCGTGGCCGCAGTAGCCGCACACCCTCACCACCTTCCTCTTTGCCGAGAGACGCTGAATCAGGTAGAGAACTATGTATGCCACCGCAAGGGCGATAAGTATTATCATCAGCGCAAGACAGGGTACCGCATCACCTCCGCTCTCTACCGCCAGTATGTACTCCATGTGAGAGCTATGAATAAAAAGAAGATAAAAAAGGTTTTGGTCTCAGAAGACCGGCGGTTTTCCGTCCTGAGATTCCGGCTGCCACGGGATGTATTCGTTCCCGGCAGGTGCGGGAGGCTGCTCCGCCTGTTCGGTCGGCATGGGCCCAACTTCCGGTTCGGCCACGGCCTCCATCCGCTGGGGCTGGAATGCCTTCGGCTTCTTCTCCTTCTTTCTCATGAAGAGGAAGAGGGCCGCTCCGACTATTACGACGATGGCCACTATCAGCGGGATGATGTACGAGCCGAGGGGGGATGACATGCTACTGCCCCCTTCTCCCGGCGCCACCACCACGGAGTTCGCGTACATCAGGCCGGTGCTCTCATCGATGTACATCGCGGTGAATGTTATGTTCTGGTCCACCATGAAAGCGGGGATATACGCCGTACCCTCGAATGTGCTGCCGCTGGTCCTGTGCAGGGTTACCACTCCGCCGTTCTGGGCCCATGAGCTCCACTCAGGCACATCGGTCTGCTGATACGGCAACCTTCCGTTCTCTCTGATGTATGCGCTCTCGCTCTCGCCGAATGCGTTCCATACGAGGAATACCGTGTCCGTTTCCTCCATCTCCGGGAATGTGACGGAGACCTGCGTGGTCTCTCCTATTTTAAGGCTGCTTATTGAGATCCTGACATCCGGAGAGTTCCAGGGGTTCCCTCCGAGGATGTAGATGGTGTCATGGTCCTCCTCGTAGACCATGTTGTCGTCCAGATCCAGATGGTCGTTCGGATTGAGAGGGTTGTAATTGTTGATATTGGGCGGGATGGGGGCTTCGAAGTATATGTTCACCATGCTCTGATTCGCCACCGCCGGGATTTCAACGGTGAACTCCCCAAGGTCGTTTGTGGTCACTGAGCCGTTTTTAAGGACGGCGTCCGGAACGCTCACGCCCATGTCGCCGAAGGAGAACGGGGAAGACACCACATAGTAGTAGATCACCTTGTTCTGCATGGGAACCGAGCTGTTGTACGCCGTGTATTCTCTGGTCACGCTCTCTCCGGTTCTGTAGTAGTTGTTCAGGGTGCTCGGTATCACATCGAAGTGGTGGCCGTTCGGGTTGGGAAGCTGTTCGGGCTCCGTGTTTATCGTTCCCGAGAAGCTCTGGTTGAGGGTGCCGTTAAGGACATAGCCGGATATGTGGGCCCCCTCGTAGGTGTTCGGGACGATGATCGTGGCGGTTCCGTTGGAGTCCGTGGTGAAATCGGTGGTCTCCATGTGGCCGTTGTTATCCAGATGTATTCTGGCCCCGCTCACGGCCCGCCCCATGGGGTCCGCAACACCGAGTTTGAAGGTGGCGGTCCCGCCTGTGAGGCTTATGGGATGATACCAGACTGTCATGGGGTTTATGAAAACGGTAGCTGTCCCCTCGCTGTGGTCGTTGACATAGTGCGCATCCACCCTGAGGGTTGCAATATCGCTGTGCTTAAGGTTCTTTACAGGGATGGAGATGTTGTAGTGACCCTGAGAGATGCGGTTTGCCGTGAGGTTCTGAGTGCTGCCGTCTCCATACTCGATTCGAAGAGGGTCGAACCTGTCCACATCTATCGGGTTGTTCCTGTAGGTAACCAGAACATCCGCTTCTATCTTCTCCCCCGGCAGTGCGGAGATCATCCGACTGTGGTCGAACAGAACGCTGACTTCCACATCCGGTTCCACCACATCAAGGTGGAGATCGGCATAGTCGGCATCGTTGCCGGATACCACCTCCGCATGGAAGTTGGCATAGTTGTCCCCTTCTTCAACGATATAGGTTACGGAGTACAGTCCACGCGATATACTTTTTGCAGTGAGATTGGTTGGGAAATGCTGCCAGTGGGTATACAATGTAACGGTGATGCTGTCCGCGTCGTCCGGAAGGCCCTTTTCAAACACATGAATGAAGACCTGTATGGTATCTCCCACCTGATACTCCCCGCTTTCGGATGTCATTATGACCCTCAGGGAGTCCGATTCCGCTGCGGTAAAGGGGAACGCTCCCAGAACCACGGCAGTAACAATCAGTATCGCTATAAGTTTACCCCTTGCTTGCATATGTTTCACCATGTAGGATATGGACTGGCGCATATTTAAGTGTTCCGCAGTCGGTAACTATTTAAACAACTCCTTTATGGGAGGAAATATGCAGCCCCCAAACGCCCTCAGTCTCTACTGCGAAACATGCGAGGAATACACGCTTCACAGAGTGATAAAGGGGAAGATAACAGATAGGAACGGAAGGACGCTGGAGGTGGTGGCCAGATGCGCCGAGTGCGGAAGCGTTTACAGCGGCGTGATAAAGGCGCCCCCTCTCAGAGAGGTCCCTCTCATAATCAGCCACGGCGAGTCCTCTTACAGAAGCAGGATGGACCTGCCTGAGAATGAGGAGATCCGTGTGGGGGACGAACTGATAGTCGAAGGGGACACCATCCTGGTCACATCCATAGAGGCGAAGGGGAAGCGGGTCATGCGTTCCGGAGTCTCGGAGATAGAGACCATCTGGGCCAAGCTCTTCAACAGCGTTCTGGTGCCTGTGAGCGTGAACAGAGGGCCCCGTACCGTGACCGATACCATAGAGGCCGTTCCGGAGGAGGAGTTTTACATAGGGGACACCATTCAGGTGAAGAACAGGAACTGCGTCATCCATCAGATAATGGACAGCAGAGGACGAATGCTCAGAAAGGGCGGTATAATGGCAAGGGACATAAAGCGCGTGTACGCCAGAGTCATTCGCAGCCACACCAGTTATTGATCATATCGTTTTATGTGCGGCGGTAAAGCAGGAGGGCGGCCAGTACCACGAAGCTGGCCCCCACGCTCATTGTCAGGTAATCGCCGACGGAGAGTGCGGACCCAGAGCTCTCCTTTATGTCTATCGTATGCTCTCCCGCTTCGGAAAGGTATACCATCACGGTGCTGTAGTTTCCCGTCCTCTGGACATACTGGGCGTTGGGTGCTCCGGAATAGTCCAGCATCTGTGAAAGAGAGGGTGCCTCCGCAGGCTCCTTTCCGTCGATGGTTATGCGGCCCACCTCTGACATCATGTCGGACGGAATGTGAATGAGGACTATTTTCCCGCCGCTTCCGGCCTTCACGGCCACCCCAATCCTGTCCGATCGCACCATGCTCGTCTGAGCCGCACCGGCGTCGAACGCGGAGTAGTCGTCCCTCACTAGGGCCCCTTCTCTCGAGATATAGAGCTCACCCGCTATTTTTCCGGCAAGAACCGAGGACATCACCGCGCTCTCTTCTCCCGTGTATGTCAGGTATGGAAAGGCGCGGAAGACCGTCTTTGAGCCGCTGTCGAGGGAGATCAGGGCTGTATTTCCGCTTATGTTGATCCCCCCGCCCGTTACGAAAATGTATCCTGCCGTGCCCTGCCTGTCCAGAAGGACGGTGTTGTTCTCGACTCTGAGGGATATTCCCTCTGCCGCCGTCAATTCGAGCTCACCGCTGGAGTATGAGTCGAACACCATTATTCCGGAAGGGTTGTCGTGAATCTCCAGGCGCCCCCCTGTTCCGTCAAGAACGAAGGAGTTTCCCACCTGTTCCATGGTCACATTACCTATGGCGGAGAAGGAGACATCCGAGAAGATTCGGTTGTTCAGAAGGGAGAATGATGTTATGAGGTCCCTTCCGCTCATATTCGGGCCGACCATGTACAGCGGCAGGCCGCCAAGGTCATCGTTCAGCGAGAAGGAGGTGTATTGCCCGCTTATTCCCGTGTCTGTGGATGAGAAGACGCCTCTGTCCATCTCGGCCCCCGGTATCGACGGTGCGAAGACCGTCAGCAATACCATCGCTCCGAGCAGGAATGTAATGGACCTCATGCTACCACCTCGAAGGAAATAAAAGAAAAGGGGGAGGGTAGAGTGGAGGAGGCAGGCCCCCTGTGAGCAGGGGGGTCTATTACGTGGGCAGAGTAATAGAATACGCCTCTATAGGGTAGTTGTCTCAGGGTATATATATCATGTTTGGTGCAAGTATCGAACATAAGGCCTCGGGTGGGGAAGTGCGAGGTTGCATAAATTAGTTTTGCTTCGGACATAGAAAAATAAAAAAAGTGGGGGCACTGGGATTTGAACCCAGATCAGCGGGTTTCTTCCACGCAGGGAGCGACCCTGCATGTGATTAGACAGGTCAGCGCTCCAGTTTTTCATCACTGAATCAGCAAACCCGTTGGCATTCACTCCTGTATAACTGGAGCCCGCGAGGATGCCAGGCTACCCCATACCCCCGTTCAGAGTATGGCGGGGTAAACCGTAAAGTAAGGGGTTTACGAGTTCCTGTTACGCTGGGCTCTCTTTCTCCGTCTCATCTTCTTCTTTCTCCACTTCCAGCGCTGTTTTCCGCGTTTCTTCCACGCTCTTGAGCTTCTCTTCATTGTAATTCCTCGGTTCCGTTGATTTGCGGGTTAAAGCCCACTTATTAATGTACTTTTCGATTGGTAAATGGTTTATACGGGCCCGAGGGGATTCGAACCCCTGACCACTGGCTTAGAAGGCCAGTGCTATATCCTGACTAAGCCACGAGCCCTTCACTTCGTTCAGGGCTCTAGGTCGTAAACGTCCTTCGGAGTTTACTCCTCACGAGCCCCTGTATCGGATAGTGCGAGAGGATTAGTCTTAGGTGCAACACCAATCGGTTCAAGTGCACCGGTTGACTAAGCCACGAGCCCTTCACTTCGTTCAGGGCTC
>CAZKII010000019.1:10190-19742 GCA_964552865.1 uncultured Thermoplasmata archaeon
CCACGAGCCCTTCACTTCGTTCAGGGCTCTGGGTCGTAAACGTCCTTCGGAGTTTACTCCCCACGAGCCCCAAGGGATACTATCCGTTTCTGGTGGCGTATCGGATTTTATCGCCCAATATACGCACCCTTTTAAAAACTTTCGGCTTTTCCGCCATCGGATCCCCGGCGCTCCTTTGTCTCTCCCGGTAACCAGCCGAGCAGGGGGAGTACGACGGAGGAGGTGATAAGGAACAGACTGCCTCCCGCTGTGATGTTGTACCCCACCGCTATCAGGAGAGGAACAGGCAGAATTCTCATAATGAGCGCCAGAGTTCCCGCGGTAAGCCCCGCTTTTTTTCCGGCCAGCGCTCCGAACCATACGAGAAAGACGGCGAGTATGAAGTAGAACAGAAGGGCTCCGAGAGCGATTCCGGGGCGGCTTGAGGAGATCGGAACGCTGAGCAGAGCGAGTATGGCGGCCAGCGCGTAATATCTTACGAGGTAGTGCCTGCCGAAGCCGTATATCTCGATGAAGCCGCTCGCCACCTCTTCCGGCGTCTCTTCTATCGTTCCCCGCTGGATGATGGTGTCTCTCAGTTCCGCTACTATCACATCGACAATGGCCGGGTCCATTCGTCTCATTTCGTGCCTTACCTTCTTGAGATAATCTTCCAGCACATCTCGCTCTATCATTCTTTCATCTCCGTCACTTTCTGGCATGCCACCCTCAGCCGCTCCCACTCTCTTTTCATCTCTTCCAGCATGATAATGCCGCGCTCGGTTATTACATAGTATTTCCTCGGGTTACCGCTGCCCTCCGTCACCCACTCGCTCCGGACAAATCCCTGCTTTTCCATCCGGTGAAGGGCCGGATACAGCGTTCCTTCCTTGAGGTCGAAATATCCGTCGGATCGCTCGCGAAGTTCCTTTATGATCTGGAATCCGTACTTCTTTTCAGTTCTCAGCAGAGACAGGACGCACATCTGGATCGAGCCTTTTTTCAGTTCGCGACCCATGAAATCCGTTTTTTCTGGCATTGGGAGCATATAGATTCACACTTACTTTTAACTTCCGCCTTTGAGGGATATGAAATGTTCAGGGGTATTCCTGTGGACCCCCGCGCCCCCTGCCGGAGGATGACGGAACCGCACTCCCTGTTTCCTCCCGGGACTGGCTCGCGGCCTTTTTCCTGCCTCGTCTGTAGGCTACGGCTCCTATAACCACCACCCCGGCGATAACTGTCTGAAGGAACAGGATGCCGGCGGGCAGCTCTCTTATCTCCTTCAGGATATCGAAGGAATATGCCGTGGCCGAGAAGGTCGGATCGTGAAATATGCCGTATGCCGAAGGGTAGGAGAATCCGCCGAGGGCCATGAATCCGCGGAACACATCTCCTTTCATGTTTATATGGTCGATTCTCAGCACTCTGTGGACGGAGAAGGTTACATTGCCCTCCTGGGTGCGTCCGCTTCTATCCGTTAGCGTCACATTGGAAACCCATGAGAAATTCCCGATCTTTTCCCAGTTGTCCTGGAAGTGCATTTCGTTGTCCCTGATCAAGGTCGGTTTCGTAAGGTTTGCGCCGAGGCTGATATTCCCCGACTCGTTCCGAGCTTCGATCATCCCCTCGCCCCTTATGCGTTCCACGAGCTGGGTCCGGACCCATTCCTCTGTTTTTTCGGGTATGTGATTCCCCATTATCAGGGCGGTTCCCAGGAACAGTCTGCTGCTGTTTCCTGCAAAGTCCCAGCCTTCAATGAGGTGGTCGTATTTGACGCTGGCGTTCACCGCGGTTCCGCTGTAGTTTCGGTAGCTGTCGAGGCTGGACTCAACAACCACTGGCCCGTGAGTGGATTCGTAGACTTCTACCCTGTACCACGGAACATTGGTCACGCTGACATCCTTTATCCCCGCCCGCAGGCGGAATGTGAAGGCGACTTTGTCCAGTGTCTTTCCGGCCGCATCATCGACAGAGTATGTATATGGCAGGTCCGTGGCGGACAGTGTGAAGTTCCAGCCGACACTCTCGTCCGGATACTGGACCTCATCGCCTACCGTAAGGTTCCATGCAGTCACAAGCGAGGCCGTTCTCAGCACCTCCCTTCCCTGCGCCCCGTTCTCCTGAAAGTCCTCCGGATCCATCATTCCGTTGTGGTTCGTGTCTCGAAACTCTGCGAGGAAGCCGAGCCGCTGGGCCGTTACCGTGACCACCGGAATGGGCACATTCGCCATGAACTCTCCCTCTGTGTTATATACCTCTGCCGCGCCAAGATAGCGCGTAAACGAGGAAACTATGGTTATCGCCCTCTGATTATCAGGGGTGCCGTATATCACTCTGAAGTCCATGCCGGGGGCATGTATGCCCACATACTCTCCGCCCCCCATCCATTCGGTCTCTCCCTGCTCGAATTCTATCTGGCTTACATCCACCGTCTTGGCGCTCCCCGTCCCTGCCAGTGCGCTGCCGAGAAACAGCAGAACGACCAGCATCGATACGCTTTTTTTCCACATCATATCGTCATCTCCCATACTTGGTGCAACCATGTACTTAGTAATACTATGTACTCATGGTACTTATACTTTTCTGTCTGTATTTCAGAAATCAGGAAGACCGCATCCCAAAGCTTTAAACCGTTGCTCCCGATTCCACTCCGGTGATGCCATGACCGAGATGCTCTATATGCCGGATGCGGAGGCCAATTACATAAAGGAATTTGACGCAGTCGTGCGGGAAAGCGGTGACGATTATGTCATCCTCGACAGGACCGCTTTTTACCCTCTTGGCGGCGGCCAGCCCTCGGACACGGGGATACTGAGCTGGGACGAGGGCGAGGCCCGTGTTGTAGAGGTCACGAAGAAAGGTGGTGTGAAGCATCATCTGGAGGGGGGAATCCCGCCTGCAGGGACGACCGTGCACGCGGTGCTGGACTGGGAGAGAAGGTACGGCCACATGAGGATGCACACGGCCCAGCACATAGTTTCGGGCATAGTTTACGACGAGTTCGGCGCAAGAACCGTGGGAAATCAGCTGTATGCAGACCGCTCCCGCATCGACTTCCAGCCGGTGAAGTTCACCGCCGAGGACCTTGTGCGGATAGAGAAAATGGCCAATGAGATGATCGACCGGCATTATCCCGTGGAGATCAGGGAGATCGAGAGGGAAGAACTCGAAAAAATGGTGAAGCCGGAGAGATGCAATCTGGACCTTCTGCCGAAGTCGATCCGAAACCTGAGGGTTGTGTTCATAGGGGATGCGGACATCTGCCCCTGTGCCGGCACCCATGTGAAGAACACATCGGAACTCGGGCATGTGAAAATACTGAAAAAGGAGAACAAGGGGAAGCAGAGGATGAGAATCAGTTATGTGCTGGAGGGATAGAATGTTCGATACAGGCAGGGAATTCAGAAAAAAATTCGAGGATATGGGTCGGGCCCCCGCACGCGTTTTCATCTGGGACGAAACGCTTAGAGGGGGAGACCAGACTCCCGGCGTAGGCTTTACCGTGAAGGATAAGGTGGATATCGCCACTATGATGGATGACCTCGGCGTCGCAGTGATCGATGCTGGTTTTCCCATGATGGGAGAGGGTGAGCGGGAGGCCATAAGGACTCTAGCCAGCATCGGCCTCAGGGCGGAGGTCGGAGCCACTGTAAGAACAGAGAAGGAGGATGTGGACGCGGCCATAGACTGCGGCGTGGAAAACCTCTACATGTTCTCCACCACCAGCCCCCTTCACCTTAAGTACAAGTACGGAATCAGCGAGGAGGAGGTCAAGGGACGGATACACGACGCTCTGGAGTACGCGCTCGCAAGGGGTGTGAATGTGGACTTCATAACGGAGGACACCAGCCGCTCCAACTTCGACACGGTGGTGGACATTCTGGCGGATGCGGCGGAACTGGGCGTCAGGCGGATAATCCTCTGCGATACCGTGAGCGTGATGACCCCCATGAGCATGTACTCAATGGTCAGCAGGATAATGGACGCTCTGAAGGAGAGAATGAAGGAAACAGGCGTGAAGAGGCATATACCCTTCGGAGTCCACTGCCACAATGATTTCGGGTTGGCCACGGCGAACACCGTCGCGGCGGTTGCAGCAGGTGCGGAATACCCGACCCTTGCGGTGAATTCCCTTGGGGACGGTTCTGGAAACGCCTCCATGGAGGAGGTGGTGATGATACTGGAGAAGCTCTACGGCATAGATACCGGCATTGACACAACCGGCCTGTATTCCCTCTCGAAACTGGTGGAGAAGAGGTCCGGCGTATATCTCAGCCCCCAGAAGCCCATAAGCGGCCTTAACTCGTACAGGCACGAGTCCGAGGTTCATGTATCGGGGGTCCTGAAGAACCCGGAGGTCTATGAACCGATTCAGCCGGAGGAGGTGGGAAGGACACGGGAGTTCGTTCCGGGGAAGCACACCGGCCCTGTCGGGCTCGGCATCTTTCTCAGGGAGATGGGGATAGAGGCCACGCCCGCACAGACAGAGGAGATTCTCCGCAGAATGAGGGAGGAGAAGGCTAGAAGGCCGGATTCCGAGATTGAGGAGCTCTTCAGGCATATGGAAAGCTATGCGGAGAGGGTGCTCTCGTTCCCCAAGGAGAGGATCAGGGAGATAGCGAAAGAGGTCATGGGAGATGGAGAGTAAGTCGGTTGCGGCCAGCATAATCGGCTCTCATCTCGGAAGGGAGGTGATACCGGGAGAGGTTGTCAGCGTGGAGCCGGACCTGATAATGATTCACGACGGGAACACACCGCTTTTCATGCACCACTTCGAAGAAAGGAAGGTAAAGCACCCGGAGAGAGTCGTGGCCTTCACGGACCATTTCTCCCCGCCGTCAACCATCGCTCATGCGGAGGCGGTCAAGGAGTACCACGGGTTTCTCAGACAGCAGGGGATAGAGCATGTGCACAGGTTCGAGGGGATAGGGCATCAGTTGATGGTGGAACTGGGGTACGCAAGGGAAGGGATGCTAATACTGGGGAACGACACCCACGCCACCACATACGGCGCGGTAGGGGCCTTCTCCTTCGCTCTGGGGAACACGGATACCGCCTACGCACTGGCCACGGGAAGGACATGGATACGGGTGCCGGAATCCCTGCCCATCGAGATGAAGGGGGATATGCGGCATGCCACACCGTTTGATATGGGGCTTGAGGTCATCCGCAGGCTGGGGACGGATGGGGGGGAATACAGGTCTCTGGAATTTCACGGGAGGGGCGAGATATCTCTGGACGGCAGGATGACCGTGTCCAACCTCTCCGCGGAGACAGGGGCGATTTCCGCCATATTTGCCGATTCGGGTGGTAATTCGGACCATGCGCTGGAGATGAATCTGAGCGAGCTGGTCCCTCTCGCGGCCGAGCCGTTCAGCCCCTCCGGTGTGAAGGAGGTTTCGTCACTTGGTGGTGTGAAGATACAGCAGGCCATAATCGGCTCGTGCGCCTCGGGGCGTCTGGAAGATATCAGGGCGGCGGCGGAGATTCTCGAAGGGGAGCGGATACACGGAGATGTTCGGCTCATCGTTGCCCCTTCTTCGCAAGGCATATTCCTCCGCTCTCTGGAACTTGGCTACATACAGACGCTTATCGAAGCAGGTGCGGTGGTGGTGTCTCCCGGCTGCGGCTCCTGTGCGGGGATCGACAGGGGCATAATGGCATCCGGGGAGAGGACGATAGCCACATACAGCAGGAACTACCGGGGACGAATGGGACCGCACGATGCGGAGGTGTATCTCGCCTCCCCTGAAACAGTGGCCCTCTCCGCTCTCTACGGAGAGATAACAGGGAGGGATTGAATGATAATAGAGGGGCGCGTGCATGTATTCGGGGATAACATAAGCACCGATGCCATACATCCAACATCCTTCTTCAGCACGGACCCGGAGCAGATAAAGAAGGGGGCCATGGCGGGCGTGAGGCCGGATTTTTACAGGGAGGTCTCAGAAGGCGATGTCATTGTTGCAGGCAGGTCCTTCGGGATGGGCAGCGGGCGTGAAATAGCCCCCCTTTCTCTGAAACTGGCGGGTATCGGAGCGGTTGTTGCCGTATCGATGCCCCGCATCTTTTACAGGAACTGCATAAATATCGGCCTGCTTCCGGTGATAGCCGATGTAACCGCGATGTTCCGGGACGGTGAGAGGATCAGGATTGATACGGTGGCGGGTCTTATCGAGAATCCGGATTCCGGGGCGAAAGCCTCCTTCCGATCTCCAGAGCCGGAGCTGATGAGGATAATGGAGGCGGGCGGGCTCATGAACACCATCTGAGCAAACTCTTTTTATCCCCCCGCAATACCCCCACCATGGAGATTCAGGACGAGTACGATGTCATAGTCGTGGGCGGAGGGCCGGCAGGTCTGAGTGCGGCCATACGGGCGAGAAGGCCGAGAACCTTCAACTTCATGCCACAGAGCGTTCTTCTGATAACAGACTCGGAGCCGGGAGGCATATCCAACTGGCGGGAGGTTTATATCACCGGGCCGTCATGGAGCTACAGAGGGAGCGAGCTCACGGAGAAAATAACGGCGGACCTTGACCGCTACGATGTCCCCGTCTTCAGGGGGGAGGTTTCGGAGCTGTCCCTTGCGGGAGAGGTGAAGAGGGTGGTGGCGGAGGGGAGAGAGTTTCGCTCCCACGCGGTAATACTGGCCACCGGCCTGAAGCGGGTGAGGAACGAGAGGGAGTTCATGGGAAAGGGGCTTTATGTGACGATCAAGGGCTATCTTTTCGTGGAGAAGCTCTTTACGGAGATATGCCGGCAGAACGCTGGCGGGAACATAGTGATCACAGGCAGCGGGGCCATCGCTGAAACTCTGGAGGTGCTGAGGAAGGCCAACAGGTGGGGAGCGAAGATCCGGGCGGTTGTGGAAGGGAAATTCGGCGATCCCCCGGAAGGGATTGAGGTAATAGAGGGGCGCATATCGGCCATAGAAGGGAACGAGCGGGTGGAATCCGTAGCTGTGGAGACCGGTTCCGGGCAGATGAGACTTCCGGCGGATGCGGTGATAGTGGACTTCGAATCGTACATGAGGAGGAACAGCACACTGCCGTACATCGGGGAGATAATGAACGATAAGGGCTTCATCGAGGTAAACGCGTCCATGCGCACGAAGATACCGGGAGTGTTCGCCGCCGGGGATATAACCGGCCCCCCGTTCAGTGCGGGAAAGGCGGCGGGGCAGGGGATCACCGCGGGCCTCGAAGCCCACTGTTATGTCCATACACTGAAGTTCGGTGAGAGGTGCCCCGGTTATGCCTTTTATCCCATGTTCGAGAACGGAGAACCCGCGGCCTTCGAGGTAAAGACGCCGACCGGTGGGCTCCTTCCCCGGTTGATCGGCGATTATACGGAGGAGAACGGGTTTTTTACCTTCAGGGAGTGCAGAATAGCTGCCACTGAGCCGAGCCGCATCTTTCTGGAAATGGCCGACGGGAGGCACACTATGGACGAAATAGCGGAAGCTGCGGCTTCAGGGGGCGATGATCGGGAAATACGGAAAACACTGGAGGAGACATACCGCACCCTCGTGCTGGCGAAGGACATGACGGTTCACAGACTCTCAGGTGGTGGAAATGGGAGCGCCTGAACTCCTGAGGCATCCGGGGGTGAAAAGACTCCCTCTGGGGTTCAAACTCTTCATAGCCCGCAGGTTCGGCCTCCTGTCCCCTTCGCAGGATCGGGTGATGGAGAGGGGTGGAAAGCGGTACATATCCATGCATGTGCCTCCCCTCGGGACCATAGGCTTTGACAGGTTCGTGGATGCCCATGTGAGGGAGAGCAGAGGGGAGAGAGTGCCGGAGATAGCGACCGTGTCCGTTACTTCCAGGTGTGCAGGGGACTGCTGGCACTGCCTTTACAGTTTGGAGGAGAGAAGGGCTGGGGATTTCATACCTCTCGATGCGATGGAAAGGGCCGCCCGGGAGATGGCGGAGATGGGCACATACAGCATCCTCCTTACGGGCGGGGACCCTCTGGAACACCCGAACATTCGGGAGATCGTGGGGCTGTTCGACGACCGCTTTATTGTGAACATGGCCACACCCGGCCGCCTTCTGACAGGGGAAACGGCGAAAGCCCTTGCCAGTGCCGGCCTGGCGGGAGTGTTTATCGGGCTGGATTCCCCCGACCCGGAGACGAACGATACATACAGAGGAACCGGGAGCTACGATACGGCCGTCAGGGCCATAGGGGCGGCGAAGGATGCAGACCTCCTGACCGGCATATTCTCGGTGATTCGCAGGGAACAGCTGGAAAAAGGTGAGCTGAGAGAGCTGATGGAGCTGGCGAAGAGACTGGGCGTTGACGAGGTGAATCTCTTCGAGCCGGTGTCGCCGCGGGAGGAGCTTCTGACACTGGAGGAGAGGAGCAGGCTCGGTGGTCTGCAGCCGGAGTACAACGGGAAGAGAGGCTATCCCAAGGTCATATCCGGGCCGTACATGGACTCTCCACTCTTCATGGGATGCACGGCGGGGTTCAACCGTCTCTTCATCGACCATAACGGAGATGTGCGGCCGTGCCAGCTTCTTCCGGCCAGTTACGGGAACATAAGGGAGGAGGGGCTGCGGGAGATATGGGAGCGCATGGCTCTTTTCGAGAAGCCCGGCAATAGATGCCTCTTTCTGGACAATTACGATGTGATCTCTGCGATGGGGAAGGGAGAGGGGCTGACCCCCGGGGAGTGCAGGGAGATATGCGCCGCTAGGGGTGATGTGCCCCTGTACTACCGAAAACTCGGTATCAGATGAGGCAGAGGAGGAGAAAGAGCCATATCGGGTATCTCGTGATTACGAACCATTTCGGAACCTTTGCGCCGCAGTCCTTCGCCCTCTGCTCCATTCCGCTCTTTCCGAGGAATATGCTTCTTATTACATCTGAGATAAAGAGGGCCTCAAAGCCTATGAGGAGGAAAAGCCCGATAAATGCCGACCAGCTACCTCTATGATAAAAATCACCGAGCAGCGCAAGAAGGGGAAGATACCCGCCGAGCATGAGAGCCGCCGCCAGATACATGGTTCTTTTCAGGCCGAGCGAGTGAGCGGCGGTCTTTATTCCGGCCTTCCTGTCCTCTTCATAGTCCTCTGCGGAATTGACTAGGTTGATTCCCGTGTTCATCAGGGCGTAGAAGAGAACAAAGAGCCAGACATTGAGCGGGATGCTGTTTCTCACCACAAGATAACCGCCGAGAATCGGGAAGACATAGATGCCAGTATTGACCAGAAACTGCCCCCATAGGCCGTGTCCCTTCATTCTCATTGGGGGTGAGGAGTAGGCCCAGGCGAAGAAGAGGCCCGTTACGGCCAGAAGGGAGGTTATGACATGGCCGTGCAGGGCGAGTATCGCAGAGATGGCGAGGGCCACAGCGACCTCAACGGACATGATGACTTTCAGCCTCCTTTTTCCGAGCGTCCCCACGGCCTCGCTCAGCCTCTTTTTGTAGAGGGAATCCACATCCACATCGTAGTAGCAGTTGATGTTGCAGGAGAAGGTGGCCACGAGATAGAAGAGGGCCACAAAGAGCCCAACATCGGGGGTGAGAAGGTCGCCTATTTTAGTTGCCGCGAGAAT
>CAZKII010000019.1:19842-21046 GCA_964552865.1 uncultured Thermoplasmata archaeon
TTTTACCCGTGGGAAGGGATGAAGCTTGTCGGCCTCCCTCTCGGAATGATGGATCTGCAGACAAAAAACCTCGGTTTCGTGGGTATATCTCGCCTTTCGAAGGATGTTCGGGCGAGAGTTCTGAAGGAGTTTCACAGGCATAATCGAAGCCAGTGAGGGGCCCCCAAAACCTATTTATCCCTCACTCCGTTTCATCCCCATGCTCGAAATACGCCCCGCCAAGGAATCCGATATAGATAAAGTCGTGGAGATGGCCATGGAATTCGAGAGATACCTCATAGACCTCGACAACACCCTTATGTCCGAGATACCTCCCGCGACCATATACAGGAAATACCTCCTTGCGGCCATGAAGGAGCGGACCCACGCCATGTTCATCGCGGAGATGGACGGCAGGCCAGTCGGTTTCACAGACCTGCGGGTTTACCCGGAGTTCATGCACGGCGGGATGAGCGCCTACCTGCACAACCTCTTCGTAAGGGAGGAGTACAGGGGAAAGGGGATAGGCGATGCCCTCCTGAAAAGGACGATGGAAGAGGCGAAGAAGCGCGGTGCGGTGGCCTATCACATCTCCGTCAAAACGAAGAATGTCGGGGCCCTTGAGTTCTACAAAAAGAGAGGCATAGACGAGGAACTGGTCATGCTTGAGACGAGGCTGGACTAGGTGATGCGTTGCTGGAAGTGCTGGCGTTTCTCGGCGTTACCGTCTTCATATCCCTTTCGGGTGTGATGATGCCGGGCCCGGTCTTCGCTGCGGCGCTGGCGAAGGGGGAGGAGAACAGGTTCGCCGGCAGTCTTATATCCGTCGGCCACGGAATCGTGGAGTTTCCTCTCATCGCAATTATTGCTCTCGGAATGTCGTGGTTCATAACGGCGAGGGAGTTCAGGATTGCGGTGGGGATAATCGGAGGTGCGGTTCTGCTCTACATGGGCGTCGGCGTGATCCGGGATATCCTGAAAAGGAAGGAGGAGAAGGTGGAGGACAACCCGTTCCCGTACCCTCCCGTACTCCTCGGGATAATAACCACGGCCACGAATCCCTATTTCCTTCTATGGTGGGCAACGGCGGGAGCGGCCCTCGTCATGCTGGCCATGAGTTACGGCATAGTGGTCCTCGTGGTGTTCTCCATAGTGCACTGGTCCTGTGACTTCATCTGGTACACATTCCTGTCGTTCTCGGCCGGGAAGATGAGCGAGTACCCGA
>CAZKII010000020.1:0-20981 GCA_964552865.1 uncultured Thermoplasmata archaeon
TAGGGCCAGTTCCTTGTTCAGGGAGAGCATACGGTCGGCGAGGGCGGCGAGGTCTGAGAGAATCCCTGAGTTTCCTGAATCCACAACTGGAAGATTTTTAATTTCTCTACCTGTGACATGGTTAGTACTACTATAAAGTTTAAAGTACCAAT
Organism: uncultured Thermoplasmata archaeon; assembly: GCA_964552865.1. GTDB lineage: Archaea > Thermoplasmatota > Thermoplasmata > JAJSAE01 > JAJSAE01 > JAJSAE01. The sequence goes on from CAZKII010000020.1 coordinate 153, forward strand.
TCAAAAGTTTAGAGTTCAGAAGTGCCAATACCGCTTTTATATTAACTTCTTCATTCGTCATTATAATCGAAACGGTCGTATTACCTGCATATATTCCTCGTTTAGGGATACATGCTTTAATCCTCTTCTTTTGTTTTATATTAGATACCTGCTGTACTAAGATCCTATCTGTTTTTCTATAATCTATGCTAAATTCAAAATCCCTAGGTTCAAACCATGATCCTTTTCTATAGTCCTCTGGATAGTCAATGAAATAGGGAGAAGAAAGGTTTTCTCCTCGTATCAAAGGAAAACGGCCATCTTCTAACTTATCGTATATCCTCTCCTTGTATTTAGTAAGATGCACCTCCCCATCAAAGGTGTCAACTATTCTGGAAAATTTAGAAAAATTCTCTTCCAATCTGAGGAGCAAATCCATCTCAGCTCTATTCTTTGGTGTCACAAATGTTTTGAATGGCAAAGTGGAATAAGTTCTTTGGTCAACTTCTATGTTTTTGTAACTCTGCTTAATAAATACCTTTGGTTCATCTATCGTTTCAGATATGCTTATTTTATTGTTTTCACGCTTCTTTTTTTCATTTGTCTTTTCAAAGATAAATATTGTAGTTGCCTGAGTTATTTGGCCCTTAAACATATCTTTACTACATTTTTCAGAGAAGGATATTATTTCCTTAATCCTACAATTATCAAGGATAAACTCTCTGAGTTTCTCTGAATCCCTATCTCGAAGATATGAGTTCGGAACTATATACGAAAAAAGACCGTTATTTCTCATCAAACACAACGATTTCAGCATAAATAATTTGTACAAGTTACTTTCTCCAATAACATACTCACGATAAAGATCAGAGTATCCCTTATGACCTTTTCTGTCAGCTTCCTTTGTTCTAACCCAAGGCGGATTCCCTATAATCACATCGAATCCCGGGTTATCCCCCTGAAATACCTCCGGGAACTCTTCCTCCCAGTTGAATGGCCTCTTCTCCTCCCAGTTATCTCCGAAGTATTTTTTCAGGAGTTCCTCGTCCCCGCTTATCAGGGAGTTCCCCACCTTTATGTGGTCTCCCAGTATGAGCGGTAGTTTCTCCTTCTGTTTGAGCGCCTTCAGCATCAGGTTCACCGCGGCGATCTCGGCCGCGTGCTCGTCGAGGTCCACGCCGTAGATGTTGTTCCTCAGAATCTCCTTCTCGTAGTCGGAGTACTTCTTCGCAATGGAGCCGTACTCCTCCAGTCCGTTCCCGTTCTTCCCTATCTCCCTCAGCATCTTCTTCCTCTTCTCGTCTATCTTCCTGTTCTCCTCCTCGTAGAAGTCCACGAAGTAGTCATAGGCCTTTATCAGGAACGACCCGGAACCGCACGACGGGTCCAGAACCCGCAGGTTCTTCACCTCGTCTGCACTCTTCTCTTTCAGGGCCTCGCCCAGCGTGTTCTTGACGATGTAATCCACCACATACGGCGGCGTGTAGTATATACCCGATTTCTTGCGGGTTTCCTGCACCTGCTTGAGCACGATCTTTCCGTCCTTGTCCAGCGCCAGCGTCTTTCCGAGGTATGTCTCGTAGGTGTTGCCGAGAATGTCGAAATCGAACCTTCGGAAGTTCACGGTGTAAAGGTCGTTTATGAGAGAGGCCAGCACCTCGCTCCCGACCTCGGTGCTGTCGAGAACATGACCCTCTTCGAAGATGCTGCTGTCGTGTATCTTGTCGAATCCCCGGAAATAGTCGTTGAGAACCGTCTTCAGATTGATATAATCCTTTGCGCTCTCCCAGGGCCTCATGAGCGTCTTCAGTATATCGGGGCTTTCAAGGATGAACCTGTCCTCCGCATAGCGGACTATTATGAGTCTGTCTATGAGCCTCTGAATCGCCTCCTTCACCTTTGGAAGGGAGATTTCTCCGTCCTCCAGAAGTGCGGGGTTCTTCCGATTCCTTTCGTAGATGTCCTTTGCCAGTTCGAGCCTCCACTTATTGAGCATATCGAGGAAGCGGAGGTCTATGTCGGGCCTCTCCTCGTGGGTTTCCAGCGCGTCTATCCTCCCGCTCTCGAAGGACTCCTTGGATAGGTAGAGAAGTTCGTCGAACCTCTTTTCGTAGTCCCCCACATCCTCGAAGGCCATGATAAGGTTGCCGTTGAGGGCGTTAAAGACCCTCAACCTCTCGAAGTTCGTAAGTATGGCCCATTTCACAGGCGGGTCTATGGATGCGGCGTAGTTCATCACCTGCCGCTCCTCCTCTATCCAGTCTATCGTCTTTCTGTCCACCCACGGGATTATCTGAAAACGCTTTGCCTCCACAAACGCCACGGGGTTTCCGCCAATCATGAGGGTGATGTCAGCGAACCCGGGCCGAACATACTGCTCGCGGTTGTACTCCTCCATATTCCCCGTATCCCATCCGAGAATCTCGAAGAGCTTGTCTATGAAATTGGCCCTCACATCCGCTTCGCTTATCTTCTTGAGGCCGTAGGCCCTCTTTTTGTCGAAGAGGTCTTTATACTTCTTCACGAGTTTCTTCAATTCCTCTTTTCGCCGTGCCCTCTCCGCCCCATCAGACATCAAGGTTAACGACCTCCTTCGCATGCCTCTCTATGAACTCCCTTCTCGGTTCCACCGCATCCCCCATCAACACGCTGAACAACTCGTCGGCCTCCACCGCGTCCACGATGGTTATCTTCTTAAGTATCCGGGTCTCCGGGTTCATGGTGGTCTCCCAGAGCTGGTGCGGGTTCATCTCTCCGAGACCCTTGTACCTCTGAATACTCACGCCGTCCCCCAGCTCCTTCAGGAGTTCGTCCTTCTCCTCGTCGGTATAGACATACTTCTCGAACTTCCCCTTCTTCAGCTTGTAGAGCGGAGGATTGGCCAGATAGATGTATCCCGACTCTATGAGCGGCTTCATGTACCTGTAGAAGAATGTGAGGAGAAGGGTGCTTATGTGCGCCCCGTCCACATCCGCATCGGTCATTATGATTATCTTGTGGTACCTCACCTTGCTGATGTCGAACTCGTCGCCGATCCCCGTTCCTAGAGCGGTGATTATCGACAGTATCTCGTTGTTCTTCAGAGCCCTGTCCAGCCTCGCCTTCTCCACATTGAGTATCTTACCCCTCAGCGGAAGTATGGCCTGCGTCTCCCTGTTCCTCCCCTGCTTCGCGCTTCCTCCTGCGGAATCCCCCTCCACGATGAACAGCTCGCTCTTCGCCGGGTCCTTCTCCGCGCAGTCCGCCAGCTTTCCGGGGAGGCCCATGCCGTCCAGCAGCCCCTTCCTTCTGGTGAGCTCTCTGGCCTTTCTGGCCGCCTCTCTGGCCTGTGCCGCAAGGGTGGCCTTCTGCAGTATCACCTCCGCCACCTTCGGGTTCTCCTCGAGGAACTCCATCAATTTGTCGTTCATCAGGCTCTCCACGATCCCCTTTATCTCGCTGTTGCCGAGCTTCGTCTTCGTCTGCCCCTCGAACTGAGGCTCCGGAACCCTGACGCTCAGGATGGCCGTGAGGCCCTCTCTCACATCGTCTCCGCTCAGGGCGGCGTCCTTCTCCTTCAGGATGTTGTTCCGCCTCGCATAGTCGTTGAGCGTTCTTGTCAGGGCGGCGCGGAACCCGCTCAGGTGCGTCCCACCCTCAATGGTGTTTATGTTATTGGCGAATGTGTGGATGTTCTCCGAGAAGTCGGAGGTGTACTGCATGGCGATCTCCACCTGCACGCCCCCTTTCTCTCCCTCGAGATATATGGGGTCTGGATGCAGCGGGCTCCTTGCGCGGTTTATGTACTTCACGAACTCCACAATACCCCCTTCGTAGTGGAAGCTGCTCTGGAGGTGGGTCCCGTCCTCCTGCTCCACCCTCATGTCGGTAATCGTTATCCTGACCCCTTTGTTCAGGAAGGCCAGCTCCCTCAATCTCGTGGAGAGGGTGTTGAAGTTGAACGGCTCCTTCTCCATGATCTCCCAGTCGGGCATGAATGTGATTATCGTGCCGGAGATGCCGGTCTCCCCCACTTCCTCCAGCTCGCTGGCCTTAACTCCTTTCTCGTACCTCTGACGGTATATCTTCCCGCCGGTGTGTATCTCCACAATCAGCCACTCCGAGAGGGCGTTCACAACCGATATGCCCACGCCGTGAAGGCCGCCGGAGACCTTGTAGCTCTTCTTGTCGAACTTTCCGCCGGCGTGAAGCTTGGTCATTACTATCTCCACCGCCGGAACCCCGTACTTCGGGTGTATCCCGACCGGTATCCCTCTGCCGTCGTCCGCCACGGTGACGCTGTTGTCCTCGTTGATGGTGACCTCTATGTGGGTGCAGTAGCCGGCCATGGCCTCGTCTATGCTGTTGTCCACCACCTCGTAAACAAGGTGATGCAGCCCTCTGGCATCGGTGCTGCCGATATACATCCCCGGCCTTTTGCGCACGGCCTGGAGGCCCTCCAGAACCTGAATGCTCTCTGCGTTATAACTGGAATCGTTCATTATCTCAATCCTCTTTTCTCATGCATCCCTTTATAAACCGATCGCATGCACGAACATACATCTCTATATACTATATAAGGGTGTTGCTTACAGACCCCATTCCTGACCAGTAAATAATATATACCCCTCGCATCTTCACGGTTTTGCACAAGTGGTGAAAAGATGGCCAAGAGACGCACGAACAGGAACAAGAAGAAGGAAGAGGAGGAAACAGGCATATCTCCTCAGGTGATCAACGCGATAATAGCCATAGTCATAGTGGCGATCATAGTGATAGCCGCGATAAACCTGAACCTGCTGGATGCATTCTCGTCCGGCGACAGCAGCGGCGGGGGTAGCAGCGCCTCGGATAACCAGACGATAAACTACGGCATAGATGTGGGTGATTACGCCCCGGACTTCACCCTCACCGAGGTCGGGGGCGCCACGGTCAAACTCTCCAATTACAGGGGGAATGTGGTGGTGCTCGACCTCATGGCAACATGGTGCGTTCCCTGCGGACAGGAGATGCAGTACCTCAACGACATCTACTACTCATACAGCGGGGTGACCATAATCTCGGTGGACATAGAGAGCACCGACACCAACGACGCTCTGGCACAGTACAAGGCCGACCATAACGCCAACTGGGCCTTCGCTCTCGACAAGCCCGGTGCGGTCACCGCGGGCGGAACCGGGGACAACAGCCTCGGCATAACATATCAGGCGTACAGCATACCATCTCTCTATATAATTGACCAGAACGGTAAGATCGCCTACAAGAACTCGGGAGTCACCGATTCTCAGACCCTCGGCGGAATAATCGAGCAGCTGCAATCATCGTGAGGTGTTCGCATGGACTGGAGCATGGTTACCTTTGCGTTCATGGCCGGCATCTTCGCGTTTCTGGCCCCGTGCAGTTTTCCTATGCTCCCGTCCTATGTGGCCTACTTCCTCGGATTCGAAGATGAGGAAAGAGAGAAGGGCATTATAAAGAGCGGGTTAACAGGCCTCTACTTCGGCCTGCTGACCACCGCGGGCTTTCTCATCTTCTTCGCCGTCATCGGTCTGGCACTCCTCCCCATATCTCCGATAATCAGGCGGAATCTTGCGGTGGTTTCCGCTGTTGTGGCAGGTGCCCTCATAATCCTGGGAATCCTCATGCTTCTGGGAAAGGACCCGTACATGACCCTGCCGGTAAAGGCCCCGGAGAAAAAGGGGCCGATAAACTTCTTCCTGTTCGGGGTGCTCTATGCCGCTGCCTCTCTGGGATGCTCGTTGCCCATGTTCCTCTCGGCGGTGCTCTCGGGCTTCAGGACCAGCGGCGCGCTGGGGAGCCTCCTGATCCTCACGATATATGCGGCGGGGATGGGAGCGCTTATGGTTCCGGTGGCGGTTGCCACATCCATATCCAAGGATGTCGTGGTGGAGAGGCTGAGGGCGAATGTGGGCCTCATAAAGAAGCTGGGTGCCCTCGTGCTGATAATCATGGGGATCTACATACTCCTCACCGATGTGCTGCACATCTAACGGATTAACTTTAAATAGATAGAAGGGGATAAGGCTGCGGCCAAGGTGCGCAACATGGAAGACGAAAAGAGGATTCACCTGAAGGTGGACGAGAACATAACCCTCCGGGAAGTGCTGGAGAAAATCGAGGAGATTCAGCAGGAGAACCCGGACCGGGAGGTATTCTTCGACGGCGACGAGCAGGCCATATGCTCCATCCCGCGCAGGGCCCCCCGCAAGTGACACCGTTTTTAAGGGACGAAAAGGCACTTATATTCTCTGCCGATACCGCTTGAAGTCAGAGGATTGGCCGGGTTGTCCGGCTGGAATCAATAAGTCGTGATATCATGAGCAGGAATTCACTTAAAGAGGCGATGTTTCAGGAGAAACTGGACGGGAAAAGGGTGAGATGCAACCTCTGCCCCCACCACTGCGTCCTTAAAGATGGACAGACAGGAATATGCAGGGTGAGGGTGAATCAGGGGGGAAAACTGTACACGCGCGTGTACGGGATGGCATCGTCCATAGCGCTGGACCCCATAGAGAAGAAGCCGCTCTTCCACTTCCACCCCGGAAGCCGGGTGCTTTCGTTCTCCACGGTGGGGTGCAACATGCGGTGCAAGCACTGCCAGAACTACACCATATCCCAGGCGGATGTAAAAATGGCACGCCTAAGGAGGATAAGCCCGGAAGACATAATAAGGATGGCCGAGGAATACGAAGCCGACGGGATAGCCTGGACCTACAACGAGCCGAGCATATGGTACGAGTTCATATACGACGCCTCGAAGGTCGCGAAGGAGGAGGGCTACTTCGTGGTGATGGTGACCAACGGCTACATCGAAGAGAAGCCGCTCCGCATGCTGGCGGACCGCATAGACGCCATGAACATAGATGTGAAGGCGTTCAGCGATGATTTCTACAGGAAGATTACAGGTGCGAGGCTGGAACCCGTCCTCAAGACCGTGAAGCTCGCCAAGGAGCTCGGCATCCATATAGAACTGACATACCTCATAATCCCGACACTGAACGACAGCGAGAAGGAGATAAGGGAGTTCTGCAGATGGGTTGCCAGAGAGGTGGGGGAGAAGACGCCGGTCCACTTCTCCAGATTCCACCCGGACTACGAGCTGAAGGACCTGCCCAAGACCCCCATGAAGACCATGGACATAGCCTACGACATAGCAAAGGAGGAGGGGGTGAAATTCCCGTATCTAGGGAACATACTGCCGGATGAAAGGGAGAACACATACTGCCCGAGATGCGGAAAGATGCTCGTGGCAAGGGAATACTTCGATGTGGGTGCCCATCTGGTGGTGAACGGAAAATGCAAGTTCTGCGGCGAGGATGTGAATGTGATACAGTGAGTCTCAGCCGTACATGAGGGAATCCTCGTCCGGCGGGGAAAACGTCCCCTTCTTCCCGTTCTCCCTCTTTACCGCCTTCCGATTCACGGGACGGTTTCCCACGGAGCCGACGGGCTTCACCAGCCTCACATATGTCCTGTCCGGCAGCACCTCCAGCTCTATTATCCCGGCCCGTTCCAGACGGCGAATGGCAAGGTCGAGCCGGCCCGCCGGTTGACGAAACTCCCTTCTGATATCGCGCATGGTCACCGGATATATCTCTCTTAAGAACTGAACGATCTTCGCCTCCAGACTCCCGCTCTCCAGCTTCATCCGCTCATCTCACGAATAGAGAGTGGCATCCACATCGCTCTTCTTTTTCGCCTTCTTCTTCTCGGGCGCGAGGCGCAGAATATCTATGAACTGAATGCCGGAAACGGGGATGAGGCGTACCGTCTTCTTCTTTTTGCTTCCGCTCCCGGACGGCTCCGAGATCTCCAGATGGAGCGCATAGTCGTCTCCTATCCTCACATACCCCCTGAAGATCCCTTCCATTACGAGAGGCCGGTCCGCGTTCTCGAGAAGCGTCACCCTGAGCCTCGAACCCTCCGTAAGCTTGAGTCCGTCCTTCACTCGTCCCGCCTCCTTTCCTCGGCAAGCGCCTTTATATGCTCGATGCTGGCCCTGTAATTCTTCATGGCGGTCTCCACATGGGCCTCGGTTATGTTCCACGCCATGGCGATATCGCCATACCGCATCCTGAACCCCTTCCTGGGCTCGGGCTCCTCTATCTGGACCTCCTCCACAATCCCCATGGCCTTGAGCTTGTTCAGATGCCTGTAAACCGTGGGCTTGGTGGTGTTCAGGGAAACCGTGAGTTCGTCCACGGTCCAGGGTTTCTCCGGCCGCAGAAGGAAGTGGTCGAGAAAGAGCCGGAGGGCTATCTCCCCGCGCCCTCCCTCGCCCATCTCATAGTTCTTCGACATGTAACCTACCTGCACCAGAAAGCGCACCACCGCCTCCTCCAAATCATTTATCGAACTGAGCGGAGGCGAGCTCGTAACTATCAATTCGAAAGCCATGCGGATGCAATAGTGAGGACATTATTAACACTTACGCTCCCTGCACAAAACTTTTAATCCTGCGCCCCATACACCCTTACATGAAGATATATGTCATCGACAACGGAGGCCAGTGGACCCATCGGGAATGGCGGGTTCTGAGGGACCTCGGGGCGGACACGGAGATCGTTTCCAACACAACGCCCTTCGAGAGGATAAGCGATGCCGACGGAATCGTGCTGTCGGGCGGAACCCCCAGAGTCGGGCTTAACTCCGAGAAAATGGGGAACAACGGCGAGTATCTGGAAAAGGCGACGGTCCCCGTAATGGGAATCTGCGCGGGACACCAGTTCATGGCCCTCTTCTTCGGGGGAAAAGCGGCCCCTTCCGAGATACCCGAGTTCGGCAAGACCACGGTTTTCATAGACAGGGACGACGAGCTCCTGAAAGGGGTGGAGAGTCCGTTTCAGGCATGGGAATCCCACAACGACGAGGTGACTGAGTTGCCGCCGGGCTTCGTCTCCCTCGCACACTCCGAGTCCTGCAGGATCCAGATCATGAGGCATGAGGAGCGCCCTCTTTTCGGGATACAGTTCCACCCGGAGGTGGAGCACACGGAGTTCGGCGAGAGGATATTCGCCAACTTTCTGGATATATGCGGGAAGTGATGGGATGGACGACAGGTACCTGCCGATACTGGAAGATGCCGTGAAAAACTACAGGAAAAAGGACGGATTCGAGGGGGCGCTGAGCCGGGCGATCAGAAAAAGCGGAGGGAAATACGAGGATTACATAGAGGTGGTCACGGAGCTCCGCGAGTTCGCCTACTACCAGAAACTGGACCTGATAACCGCCGCAAAAAGGGTACTTGAGATAGCGGAAGAGGGGGGCGAGGCCGACGGGAGCCGGAAAAAGGAGGATGAAGAGCCGTACACAAAGGTATAAATACTAGTGAGCGGTTCGGTGTATTGCTCCCATGAAAGCGGTAAGTGAAGGAAAACAAGGCTCTGTTTTTTTGGGAAGGAAGTGATTGAATGGAAATATACGTAGGAAATCTTTCGTACGACGCAACCGAAGATGATGTGAAGAAACTCTTCCAGGAGTTCGGAAATGTCGAGGCTGTCAAGATCATAACTGACAGATACTCCGGCAGATCCAAGGGTTTTGGTTTTGTTACCATGCCCGACGAGGGAGAGGGGAAGTCCGCCATAGACGGGCTTAACGGCAAGGAAATGATGGGTCGCGATCTGAAAGTGAACGAAGCAAGGCAGAGAATGTAAGACCCACCGTGAACACGCGTTGACGGAAGAGGTGTCCTGTGGGCATCTCAAACCCCTTAAAAAATTTCTATTTTATGGACTTATTATCCCGATACACCGCACCATCGAAGAAAAGCGCGGGCGAGCGGAGAATGAGGACAGATAACCATTAAATATTACCTTCATATCCCACCCCAGCACTCCACGGAGGAATCGTATATGGAAGAAAGACTCTGCCAGATAGACTTCATAAGAACGGAATCGAACATTGTAGCCAGACTCCAGAGCCAGCTGGGCGGTCTGAGAGAATTCACCGGCGAAACATTCGACGAAGTGCTGGAACAGGTGTATCTCGAGCTCATGGACGAGTTCGAAGGCGTAACGGAGTAAACTCCAGTAAACTTAAATAGCGGAAGCGACATAGGAAGAGCAACGATTGAAATGGTGAAACGATGCCGGAGATTGTCAGAAAGATATGCCTGATAGGAGATCCCGCTGTGGGCAAGACCTCTCTTATAAATCAGTTCGTCTACAACAGATACGATGAGAGGTATCTCTCCACCATGGGAGCGCGTATATCAAAAAAGAAGGTAAGCGTCGAAGTGGGAGGAGAGACATACTCGGTGACCATGATGATATGGGATATCCTGGGCCAGAAGGAATTCAGGATACTCCAGGAATCGGCGTTCAAGGGGTCCGCGGGAGCGATAGGCGTGTACGATGTGACCAGAGAAAGCACCTACAGGAACCTCAAGGACTGGCTGAATTCACTGAGAAAGATAACAGGGGATATTCCGGTGATCATCGCGGGGAACAAGATAGACCTGGGCCAGAAGTTCACCCCGGAGGATGAGGAAATAGTCTTCACCAGCGCCAAAACGGGTGAGAATGTGAACGAGCTCTTCATAAGACTGGCCACGGCCATCGCAGAGAACAACAGGGGGAATTGAATGCTTTCCGAGGAAGAACTGATAAAAAAAGAGAAGGAACTGGCGGAAAAGGAGAAGGAGCTTCGCGAGCTTCAGAAGGCGCTTGATAAGGAGAAGGAGAGGTATGTCGCTCTGAGCATGAAGATCGAAAAGGACCTCAGCGAGAGAGAAGCCCAGATCCTGGAGATGGAGGAGCGCCTCAAAGAGCATTCCGGATCGGAAGAAGAGAAACTGATCGAGATACAGAGAGAGATTATGGCACTCCAGAACAAAATAATCACCGAGTTCACCCGAAGGGACCGGGAGATGGTCGCCAACATAATAAAGGACCTCGGTATTTCCAGAGAAGAGCTCCTCAGAATGCGGGAGGCTCTTAGGGAAACCGAGAAATAACGGCGTGATTTGCACAAACCCTAAATATTTCTGCGTTATCTCTTCTTAATATTGAGGAGAATAACATGGCACGCCGTTTGACTGATAGAAAGACAAAAAGGGACGGGAAGGCCCGTAATTCCGCTTTTATCCTAACGGTAGTGCTGGCGGCCATCCTCCTCATACCCGTCATCACCTCCTCCACTGATAACCCGGCGACCGCTGGGGAGAGCGCAAAAAATCGGCCGCTTCCTCTGGCAGCAAACGGAGACCCGCAGGCTTTCGCTCTTGTGGCCCCGCTTCGAACGGAAACACCCACCATCGACGGGAACATATCCCTCGGAGAGTGGGACGGCGCATGCAGCGACACGGTGACTCTGGCGGGTTCCGACTATTTCACGGTATACAGCCTCATCAACGGCGACAACCTCTTTCTCGCCGTCCGGCTCAACGGAACGAACGCCGACAGCACCCTGGACGACAACGACCTGTGCGACATCCTTCTGGACCCGGACCTCAGCAGAACGGACGCCCCGCAGGGGGGCGACCTGAAGATAGAGTGCAAATACAGCACCGCCTCCGGCTCGAGCGCAAGCCTTGAAATCGGATGGGCAGGAAGCTGGGTCTCCGCCTCGTGGCCGGCGGACTGGAAAGCGGCCGTCTCCAACGGGAGCGGCGAGGAGGTATACGAGTTCCAGATAGGCATGGCGGGAATCAACTCCGTTTTCGAGTCGCCCACATCGGGCAATGTCACCGGATTCGGCGTCTTCGTGAAGGAGCAGGGACCGGGATCCACCGCCGCTCTTTACTGGCCGGACGATATGAATCCCAGCGAAAACCTCGAGGACATTCCGGCCGCATGGGGCTCTCTCATATACGGAAGGCCCGAACTGAAGGTCAACAGGGTCTTTTACAGGGACTCCGGATTCGATGAAAGGATATACATCTACAACAATGCCAGCACGGACATACGGCTGGAGAACCTCACCCTGAGAAACAGCGCGGGCTTGAGCGTCCCGATCCCGCAGATAGTCCTTCCGCCGGCCGGAACTGTCAGAATAATAAACAGCGAAGGGACCAACGATAGCGACCTGTCCGATGGCTATGCGGATTTCTTCATCCCCGTAGGTGAGATGTGGGAGGATTCCGGAGATTCCGTCTGGCTCGGCTACACCGGAAACAACTGCACCTCCGATTACATGGAGTACGGCAGTGTCGTCGGAGCCCACCCGAAGAATCCTTCCAGCACCAGCAGCTGGATAGAAGACGCACCCTCCCTCGACACCTCTGCCCTCTACTTCCTCAGAAAGGCGGACGGATACGACAGCAATCGCATAAGCGACTGGACGGGAGAGAATACGCCTCAGGCGGGAAAGACTCTCCATCTGAAAACGAACGGGGGTGCGGACTTCATGAGCACCGTACCGGCGAACGCCTCCGCACCGGAGGTCATAACGCTGGCCGCCAGAAACGATGAATACCACGACTGGACATCCATTCCCTTCGCGCGGCCCTTCCATATCCTCGGGAACGCAAGCCTGCTCGTTCATGTGAACAACAACGGGAACGGCATTTCCGGCCTGAACGCAACCCTTTTCGACGGGAACGGCACCGCTCTTACCTTGATAGGCAACAGTACGGTAGCGGACCTCGGGGTCGGGACAGCGAGCGGCACCCGCCCGGTCAACATAACGATTCCTCTGATAGACTACAGGATTCCGCAGAACCATTCCCTCGTTCTAAGGATTACGGCCACCGATGTTCCCGGGGACGGAGAGACACCGGGCCCTCCTGAAACCGTGGACATATACTGGAATTCCACATCCAACGATTCGTATATCTTCCTCCCCACCGACACCTACATCTCCGTGGACAACATCACATACTTCAACCACAGCGGGGCGGAGTGGGGGCAGGTCATCGCGAACGAGAGCGTCGACATCCTCGCGAACACAAGCGACCCGCTGGGCTCCTATGACATCTCGGAGGCCATTGTAAACATCACGGGACCCGGCACGAGCACGGAAACCGGGATGGCACTGGTCTCTGCGGACGGGAGCGTCCCATCGGCGTGGAAACTGTTCGGCACCTCCTTCACACCCCTCTATTCCGGGAATTACACCATTACCGTTACAGCAGTGGAGAGCAACGGAGTGAGGGAGACCGGAATCATCCGAATAGAGGTCGGCAAGAACACGAGTTCCGCACCGGTGGGGGACCGCATCCTTCTATTTCCGGACGCCGCAACCGAAGTGAGCGCAGACAGTGCGGAAGTGGAGATTCGCGGGGTTGTAATCAATTCCACCAGCGGCCAGCCGGTCAGCGGAGTGCTGGTCAACTGGTCCGTGGCCGACTTCGATTCCGCGACGAATACGGAGAACGCTTTCCTCTATCGGAATTCCAGCATCACAAACGAGACGGGAGAGACGACTGTTCTTCTTTACACTGGCCACCACGCGGGAGACAACTGGAAGGTTCTCGCCAACGCCAGCGGAATCACAAACGAAACGGCGGAAATATCCGTGATCCCCGGGAGACCGTGGAGCATTAGCTCCGTATCCGGGGACGGGCAGAGCGGTACGGTAGGCTCGTTCCTGCCGGAGCCTCTGGTGGCGGAGGTGGACGATCGGTGGGGCAACTCCGTGGCATCGGGCTGGCCGGTCTGGTTCAATGTGACTGATACCGGACTTAACGGCGATGCCCACCTAGAATTCCCCTCCCCGGTCCTCACATCGGCGCAGGGGATGGTGGAAAACAGGCTCACACTGGACACGGCACCGGGTACGAACAGGATAATCGCGGAGATAAGCGGAGGGGGCGTGAAAAGCGCCGAGTTCACCGCCATCGGAACGGCACCGGAGCTGACCATCATCGCGGGGAGCAGTGCGACCGGCGTTCGCCCGGGAGCGGCATTCAACTATACGGTCTATATCAACAACGACGGGAGCGATGCGGCGGAGAACATAAGCCTCGTCTGGCAGATACCCGACCAGCTCATCTATATTTCGGGAAGCCACGACAGCGCCCTTTCCGTCGATGCGGGGGAATACAGGTGGTCGCTCGCGGAGATGGAATCGGGCTCCCTTTTCACCATGGAATTGAGCGTTCAGGTGAAGAGCGACGCACAGGACGGCCTTATTTCCACGGTATTCGCCGCAACCTACGGCGACAGGCTCAACCATCCCTATAATTCCTCCTCGAACAGCGTCGATGTAAGCGTGGACAGCAGCACCGGCGGAAGCCCGCCGCATATCTCAGGAGTGCCCCCGCTCGTGGTCCATTACGATGCCGCCTATACCTTCGATCTCTCTCCTTACATATGGGACAATGACACGCCAGCGGAGAATCTCACGCTCTCCTTCTCCGATCCGATCCATGCATGGCAGGGGAACGGCACCCTCAGAATGGTGCTCCTGTATCCTGAGAAGTATGACGGTATGCAGATCCCGCTGACAATAGTGGTCTCGGACGGGACCTCCTCGGACTACCAGACCGTCACCGTATTCGTAACGAGCGACTATCCGCCCGAACTGGTGGAACCGCTGCCGGATGTGACCTACGACGAGGACACGGTGGTATATCCCTTCAATGTCACCCACTACTTCAGAGACCCGGACAACGACTCGCTGGTCTATACCTACGGTGAAGTCCATGTCATATGCGACATACTCCCCAACGGAACTGTGATGTTCACCGCAGAGAAGAACTGGTTCGGACAGGAGCACATAACATTCCGAGCCACCGACCCCACCGGCGCCCTTGTGGAGTACACGATAGCCGTGACAGTCCTTCCGGTAAACGACCCTCCGGTCATCTCGGACATTCCGCCCGTGGAGGTAAAGAGAGGAGAGGAGATGACGATCGACCTGAGCCGTTATATTTCGGACCCGGACAATCCCCTATCGGAACTGACCCTGAGCACAAACTCCTCCTTCGCATCGGTTTCCGGACTCAACATCACGCTACTTTACAGAACAGGACTGGATTCCGACACCATATACCTCACCGTTTCGGACGGTAACGCCACCGCATCCGGGACCATCGGGGTCATAATAATACAGCCGAGCATCTGGGAGGAGATATACTGGCCCTATCCGCTCTTCCTCCTCATCATTCCCATTCTGGCGGGACTCTACATCTATACGAGAGTGAGGGTGGAGCAGGTCTTCTTCATCTACAACGACGGGGTTCTCATAGCACACGAGACCATCGAAGACAGGGAGACCATGGACAAGGACCTGTTCAGCAGCATGCTCACGGCAATACAGGATTTCGTCAAGGATTCGTTCTCCGGAGCGGAAGGGCAGGGTCTTCGCCTGAAGAAACTGGAGTTCGGCGACAGGAACATATTCATCGAGCGGGCGGAGAACGCGTTTCTTGCAGTGGTTTACAGGGGAAGAACGACTGGGCCGGTGGAGAGAAAGGCCAAAAGGGCCATATCCGCCATCAAAGAGAGATACGGAGAAGCGCTCAAGGACTGGGACGGAAACATGGCGAGATTCGAGGGGATCAACGAGATACTCTTCGAGATCCTGAAATGATCATTTCTTCAGTGCTTCCACCTGCCTCACGAATGACTCCCTGAACCGCTCCGCTCCCTCGTTCGGCACGGTGAAGCTCACCCTCACGAAGTTCTTTCCGAACCTCGGAGAGAGGTAACTGCCGCCCCTTATGAAAACCCCGTCTTCGTAGAGCATCCTGTGCTCCAGCTCGTCGCCGTCTATTCCAAGGGCGGAGATGTCTATTATCAGCATGTTCGTTCTGGAGGGGAATACCGGTATGAAAGCGCCTTCCACCATGTCCACCGCCTCCTTGACTATCTCCTGACTCCTCATGGCCGTCTTCAGCATCCTCTCCAGCCACTCCCCTTTCGTTTCCAGCGATGCGAGGGCCCCTCTCTGAGCCAGAATGTTGACGCTGAGCACATTGGTGTTGTACGGCCTCATCTTCTCCATCAGCTCCTTCGGAGCCACCAGCGCACCGATCCTCATGCCGGCAAAAGCGGAGGTCTTGGAGAACGAATAGACGATTATGCTCTTCTCCGGGTAGAATTCCGATGTGAGGGTGTGGCCCGGGGAGAAGTCCCTGTATGTTATGTCGTCGATTATGTAGAGGTCGTGCTCCCTCGCGATATCGCATATCTCCTTAACCTCATCTCTGGTGTAAGCGGTCCCCACGGGGTTTATCGGGTCTATGAGAAGTATCATCTTCGTCCTCGGGGTTATGGCCTCCCGTATCGCCTCGGGGGTCATCTTCCACGGCTCTTTGTATATGGGGAGTTCCACGGGTTTCGCACCGGAAAGCCTTATCTGGTGGTGAATCGGCATGAAACTCGGGTCGGTGGCTATGACCTCGTCCCCCTCTCTCAAAAGGGCGCGGTTCAGGATGTAGAGGGCCTCTATGCCGCCGTTGGTCACAATGACATCCCATCCGTCTCCCAGACCCAGATCCTTCAGAATGGCCTCGGGGAGTCCGTCAACACCCTTGGAATACGGATAAAGATTGTACTCCCTCGACCTTATGGCCTCCAGAATCGCCTCCTCTATCTTCGGGCTGAGAGGGATATGGTTCGTGTTCTGGCTCATCCAGACGATCTCGTCCGCGTGCTCGTGTGCGTACTGAAACTTGTCCATGGTATCGAAGGGGCAGAAACGGAGTGCAATAAAAAGATTACCCGTCTATCTGATACTTCCTTATGAGGTCGATGGCCATGTCCCTGCTCTTCCACCCCTCCACAAGGGTGTTCTTCCCCCTTTCCAGCTCTTTGTAGGTGGCGAAGAAGTGCTCGATATCCTTCAGAAGATGCGGAGGTACATCGTCCAGAGAGCGTATGTGATTCCAGAGGGGGTCGTTTATGGGGACGCAGAGGACCTTCTCGTCCACGCCCTTTTCATCCCTCATCTTGAACAGGCCGACAGGCCGAACCTCCATGATGCAGCCGGGAAAGGTCGGCTCCCACAGAAGGACCATTGCATCGAGAGGGTCGCCGTCCTGGGCCATGGTGTCGAAGATAAAGCCGTAGTCGCAGGGGTAGTGAACGGAGGAGAAGAGCATGCGGTCGAAGCGAATCATCTTCCTCTCCTTGTCGTACTCGTACTTGTTCCGGCTCCCCTTGGGAATCTCGATCATGACGGTGACGGTCAGGCCGCCCTCGCCGTCTTCGCGTATGTTCTCCATGCTATCAGGCCTCTGCTTTCTTGACTCTGGCTTCCGGGTCCTCCAGTGCGGCCATGGGGCAGACCATGACGCAGAGGTTGCAGTGTATGCAGTCGTCGTTGAACTCGAGAACCACCTCGTTGAGGTATATGGCGTTCACAGGGCAGGTGCCCACGCAGGCCCCGCAGTGCATGCATTTGCTGAAATCCACTTTCATGCAGGGGCAATCCGGCCGAAAATACTTAAAGGTTGCGAGTCAGAGGAGAATTACAAGACACCAGCACAACCCTTATATACTGCAAAACATTAACATTTTTGTTAATAATCTGGAGTGAGTCTGTGGAGTGGAGCGACATAACACGGAAGGCCGGAAAGACCGGTATATCTCCCGTCCTCGTCCTGAGAGAAGAGATGCAGAAGGCCACACTGGCCTCACTCAGCAGGATGAATGCCTTCAACCACATTGTCTTTCAGGGCGGCACTGCAATCAGAATTTTCTACAACAGCCCGAGATTCTCCGAAGACCTGGATTTCGTCCTTAACGGCGATACGGCCTTTGATCTTGCATCGAGAGCGGAGGAACTGGAAAGATACATCTCCTCTGAATTCCACTACCTGCAGGAAATCAGGGTGCGGGTTCAGAAAAATACCGGGGATATTCAGAGGATAGCGGTCAGGAGCATATCTGATATTCCGTCTCAAAGGCTGAGCATAAATGTGGAACTCTTTTCCGTGCCTTCACATCTGAACTCCCCAAAAATACTGGCATATCCCCCCATTAACCCGGTCGTCCGGGTGGAGGCACCGGAGGAGATCCTCGTGGACAAAATAATCGCCATTGCCCTCAGAGAATACCTGAAAGGAAGGGACATCTGGGACCTATACTATCTCACGAACCAGCTGAATGTCTCCACGGACAGGGAACTTCTCGCAAAAAAGGCAGGCGACTACGGGGCTGAGGGACTGAGAGAGAAAATAGGAGAGAGCAGGGAAAAGCTTATGAAAAATGGTGTTGAGGCTCTGGACAGAGAAATGAAGAGATTTCTGCCGGTCACTGCCTATGCTCAACTTAAAGACAGCTTTGAGGATATTGTAATCTCGGTCTCAGAGCAACTCGCCCGGTGTGCGGAGGAGATGATATGAAGAATTCCAGATGGCTAGAACTGTTCCGGGAGCACCCGGAAAAACACCTCTTCTCCGTATCGGACCTCGCCCAGCTCACGGGCCAAAAAATGGATGTTCTCCGGGTGGAACTCACCCGTCTGGTAAAGGCCGGAACCATCGAGAGAGCGGCGAGCGGCTGGTACTGCAACCCGTTCTCCATGCCCACCCCAGAAGAAGTGGCAATGGTCCTGAGGCGCCCATCTTACATCTCCATGGAATATGCCCTATCCATTCACAGCATCCTGTCGCAGACCGCCTATTCGATTACTCTGGTCACCCGAAAAGGGCCATACACATACAGACGGGGGCCGTGGGTCATCGAATACCATCAGATAAGCAAGAAGCTGTTCTGGGGTTTCGAGGAAAGGGACGGGGTCCTTGTAGCGGAGCCGGAAAAAGCGCTCCTCGACCTGATATACATACGCCATGTAAGGAACAGGGAGTTCGACACAGAGGGCCTGAAATCCCTCATGAACGACATGTATCTGGAAGATATGGACAGAGATAAACTGAAGAAATACGCCGATAGATTCGGAGGCCGAACGCTGGAAACGGCCAAGATGCTGCTAATGATAGGCTGAACTGCATGGAGCCGCCCCAGAATAGCAGATTTGCGGCTCAGAAGAACACCGGTTCGGGGTGATCCGCCAGTTCAAGGGCCTCTTTCTCCTCCCTGCAATCCTCCAGCTCCTCGCGGCACATGTCCAGCTCGTCCTGTAAAGACTGCAATTCATCGGCCATGGCATCGAAGGCCGAGACGACCTCATCGGAAAGCGAGCGAAGAGAGGAAACGGCCTCCTCGCTTCTTCCGGCGGATATGAGGGAGATTATTTCGGATATTGCGGCCTCGATATCGGTGCTGTCGTACATGGATGGAGATGGGGGAGGGGTATTTAGGGGTTTAGATTTGGGTGGGTAACATCCTACAGGTAGGGAAGTCTAGAGACAAAGCAGAGAGTTGAGAAAAGATACTCTAGTTTTTCTTGATCTCGACGCCAGCTATTATTTTTTTATCTATTCCCTCTATTATGTTATCATGTGACTTTGAATCCAAGTCGTTTATGAATGTCTTTATTGATTCAGCCAAATAGCCTCTCACTTGTATTACGAGTTCTGCAAGAGATTTTACCCCTAGTTTCTTTAGTTCTTTATCAAGGTCGTCTGGTTTCATCTGTTCTCCATGAACGACTTTACTTCTAATATTATACGCACCCTTGAGAGTGGCAAAGTAATGCTCTCTGTCTTCTTTATTTTTTCCAATGAAGTGTGCAAATCTAAGAGCAAGTTTGTAAGTCAACTCTTCTTTCGTTCCCTTAAGATATAGCGCTTCGAATGCTGTAATAAGGTCTATTAGCTTATCCTCCGGTAAGTTTCTCTCATAAGAAAAGTTAAATCTTCTGATAGCTAGATCTAAAGACCGGTGATTTTTCATATCTAACTTTCTAAACGCCTTCCAAAATAGTTCAAACCTCTTTACATCTTCAACTGTGAGTACATACTGCAAACCATATATCCTTGTTCTTCTGTGGACTGAGGAACTATGCGAGAGTTTCCACACTTTCCCGTAGGTGAGGATTGCTGAATATTGTATTGAACCTTTCTTAAAAAGCCTAAGGGCGGTTACAATTCTATAAATATCTGCTTCCAAATCTTCCCCTTCATGCTTTTTTTTGCTCGGAAACCTCGCCTTCAACTCTATACACCAAGTTGCATCAAAGTTACCTCCATAAGGCAAAAGGAAATATTCTTCACCTAGAGCTCCGTTGCCCAGAAGCATCTTAATTTCATCTTCTGTAATTTTTCTAATTGTAAAGTCTTCCAAATCTATCCTTTCGATTCCCCTTAACTCGAAATTGAGCAAAGGAGCAATTGCTATGATTTCTCTTCCATCAGTATAAATGTATTCTTCTAACTCATTATATAGCTTATCAAAAACAAGCTCATCGTAGTCGAATGCACCTTTAGTTTCAACATATTTACTCAGAAACATTCCTATTAATTCTAAACCCAGAAATTTCCGAAACCTTTTGTAAGTTTTCTCGTCTTCTATGTCACCCATTTCAATTTTTTCATGAAAACTATTATCCATCATAAAATCTAGGCAAGGAGCTACATCTGGCAATTCTAATATCTCGTCAAGCTTGCTCTTTGCAAACGATGCCAGAGAGCGATATGATCTCGGAATTATGTCCCATGATTTCTCACTTGTGTCTATTTTAAAATCACAAACTTGGATTAGAGTAATCTGCTCTCGTGCTGCTTTTTCCTGCAGATACAATAAGGAAGAGGTTATTGCCCTCTTCATGTACCCGTAAAATTCTTTTTTGCTTTCTTCACCATTGTTAACTTTCATCACACTCCCATAGGACCCCGCCCATTAAAAGATTTTTGCCCACCTCGCCATCGCAAGGAAAAAAGCCATCGACCGCCGCACCTGCGAGCAGGGGCCAAGAAAGAAATTCCGAGTTTCTTTTTCACCAGTGTTTTTCTTTGGAGCCGCACCCAGCGCAGCAAGCAAAAAAGAAAAAGCCTGTGAAAGAGCCTGAACGGGCCCGAGGGGATTCGAACCCCTGTCACCGGCTCCGAAGGCCGGC
>CAZKII010000021.1:0-20733 GCA_964552865.1 uncultured Thermoplasmata archaeon
GCAATAACTTTTTTATGCCTGCTCGCGTTTATACCGGCGCGTGAGGAAGAAGCATGAGTGTGAGAAATGCCAGAGACACCCTGCGTGAGATTCAGAAGGGAAACAGACTTCTGGAGAACGACGACCTGGCCAGTGCAATCTCTCACTACAATGCGGCCATAGCCCGCAACAGAAAGGATGAGGTCTCGTGGAACAACAAAGGCGCGGTCCTGCTGGCTCTGAACCGACTCAAAGAGGCGCTCACCTGCTTCGATATGGCGATCGAGCTATGTCCCACCTACTCCGATGCGTGGTGCAACAGGGGGATCGTCCTCATGCAGATGGGGGACTATTCCGGAGCGGAGGAGTCCCTGAGAAAGGCGGTGAGGTATGCTGAGGAGAACGAGGTGGCGTGGAATGCTCTTGGCAACCTGCACGCCCGGAAGGGGGAGTTCAACGAGGCCAGACGGAGCTACCTGCGCGCCCTCGGGATCGATGCCAATTATTACACCGTTTTCAACAACCTCGGGAGGCTGTACGAGGAGAAAGGGGACTGGGAGCGCGCTCTGGAGAACTACAATCGTTTTCTCGCTCATAACAATGTGTTCGCCGAGGCGTGGTACCACAAGGGCATCTGCCAGATGAAACTCGGCAGGCCCAGCAAGGCGCTTCACAGCTTTGAGAGGGCCATAAACCTCGATCCGGGGATGAAAGATGCGAAAAAGGCCAGAAAGGAGGCGAAAGAAGCGGTGAAGAGAAGGAGGGGGTCCGGTGGTTGAGCCGTCCAGATGTCCGATCTGCGGCGGCGAGCTCCAGCCCGCCTACATCTGTCAGGGGTGCGGCGTCGAGATAAAGATGGACCCGGCCAAGCCCGTAAAAAAGCTTGAAAAATGCCCTCTGTGCGGCGGCGAGCTTATTTTCACCCGCGTATGCACCGTATGCGGCTCGGAGGTGCGGGAAGGCGCGTCCGAGTCTCTCTCATGCCCTGTCTGCGGCGCTCCCATTGAGGACGGTGTCGAGGTCTGCCCCGAGTGCGGCACGCCTCTCGCTTACGAGGAGATAGAGGAGGTTCTCTACGAATGCCCTCTGTGCGGCTCCGAAATAC
This sequence comes from uncultured Thermoplasmata archaeon, assembly GCA_964552865.1. GTDB lineage: Archaea > Thermoplasmatota > Thermoplasmata > JAJSAE01 > JAJSAE01 > JAJSAE01. The sequence goes on from CAZKII010000021.1 coordinate 1,085, forward strand.
CTCTGGGTGCGGATGTCTGCCCCAACTGCGGAGCGCGGTTCGAGGGGGACGAGCTGGAGGGCCTAAACGAACTCGTTTCGCTGGAAAAGGAGTTCGAAAGGCGCAAACGGCGGCTGAAAGGTGGTTACAGCGAGGAGGACATACGCAATGTCATGAAGATCCCCGGCGTGGGGAGGGTTCGGGCGGAAACGCTCTGCCGCCACGGCTACAACACCCTTCGGAAGATTCGGAGGGCCAATGTGGAGGACCTTGCCGCCATCCCGCACATAGGGAAAAAGAACGCCAAGGCCATAAAGAAGGCCATCTCAAACATAGACATAGACCAGCTGGAGAGCAGCGAGTTGATAGATGAGGTGATTGAGGAGGAGTTCGAGTGCCCTGTGTGCGGAACGATAGTGAGCGCCTTCGACACCTCGTGCTATGAATGCGGCGTCAACTTCGAGGACGAGGGTGTGGAGGAGGACGCACTGAAGGAGATCGACAGGGAGAAGGCCGCCCTCTCCTTCTATGACATGAAGCTTATGGATTCCCCGGGCAGTCACGAGCTATGGTTCGCGAGGGGTGCGGTCCTTTCCAGAATGGGGGATTATGAGGGTGCTCTGGAGTCCTTTGAGAGGTGCATAGAGCTCTCCCCGGACAACGGCAAGTACTGGATGGTGAGGGCTCAGATGCTCACTAATCTGGGCAGATATCGCGAGGCGGCGTTTTCCTACACGAAGGCGGCCAGACTGGCAGCCGGCGAGGGGAAAATCGAGATGGAAAAGGACGCTTCCAGCCTCAGCGAGGACGAACTGATCGAGATTCTCTTCGAGGAGGTGCGCTCGACGGCCGTCTGCCCCTCGTGCGGTGCGGTCATCCCCGAAAGCGTGACTATATGTCCGGAGTGCGGTTTCGACCTCAGTCCCCGGGAGAGGAGTGCGGAGGCGGTGGAGCTCGCCGGCATAAGTTCTCTGGAGGAGCTGGAAGAGGACGCAGGCAGGGCCTGCCCGCTCTGCGGTGCGAGCCTTCCGGAATCGGCCACCATCTGTCCGGAGTGCGGGTATTCCGTTCAGGCGGACAGCGGCGTTCTCGAGGAGCTCGACAGCCTCCTGTCGGAGGATTTGACCCGGGATGAGGGAACGGTTCGGAGAAAAAAGGCCCCTCCTTCCGATGAGAGGAAGCGGAAGGCCCGTGTGCGCTCAGCTCCGAAGAAAGGTCTTACCAACGGGAACGGAAGGACCAACGGCCTGACGAACGGGCTTACCAACGGGCTGCGCGAGAGGCCACGACGGGGCATGACCAATGGTGTTTCAGGGAGAAAAAAACCCGCAGGGGGCCGCGCCGGCGGTGGACGGATAAACGGACTGACCAACGGCACGGGCCGGCTGGGGCACGGCAGGGTCAACGGGATAACGAACGGCACCGGTTTCATCCACACCGCCGGGATAACCACGGTGGGCCGTTTCTGGACCAAGAAGAAGTACAGCGCCATCACCATCTTCGTCTTTCTGATGCTCATGTTCAGCGTATACGCCGCAACCATCGCCCCCCAGATGCAGAGCGGTAATATGGGCCAGATCGACGGCTCATTCTCCGAATGGGGGTCCCAGTACCACTATTCCATCACCGACATGGATTCCGGGAACCCCGACATAGATGTGATTTCAGCGTCTTCGTACATCTCGCGGAACTATCTCTATTTCATGCTGCAGGTGAGGGGGCGGATCGCTCCTTCGGATACCGTATGCACCTATCTCATCTTCGTGGACGCCGATGACGATGCGGAAACCGGTTATGACATGAACGGCTTCGGGGCCGACTATCTCGTGGACATGTACGGGAGCAACGGGCAGGTCAACGGCGTGCTGAAGATATTCCCGGACAGCGGCAGGGACTGGTCCGGCTGGCAGTCCGTTACCAGCGTGAGCGTGGCCACAGGGACCGACGGCGAATCATCCATGCTGGAGACCGGCATTCCGGTTCTGTATTCGGGCGGAATCCCGTTCACCGATGCTGCCAGTGTGAATGCGGTGGTCGCCACTCTCGACTCCCTCGGTCATCGGGCCCTCTCTTCGTGGGTCTTCGGGCCGGACGGCCTCCCTTCCGTGACCGTTTCCGAGTCCAGTGCTCCTGGCGGGATAATCTCCGGCGCATCGGCCGAGATATGCACCCTTGACCTCAGTTCCTCCGTTCCGGAAGGCCAGACGGTGGACATAAGGGTGGGCGGCTCCCTTTCCGCCGGCGCTCTCAACCCCCTGTCATCCAGCATGACCGGCAGTTCTTCCTCATCTCTGACAGTCACCGCGGACCTTTCCGCTGTTCCCGCAGGGAGTGCCGTCTACTACTCGCTGAAAAGGAGCGACATCGATGCGGTTTCCGGGGGCCAGAGAGCTCATGTGGGCCTTGTGAACATCCACGCGTCCGCCTATGTTCTCCGTGCTCCGGACGGCATAGTGATCGACGGGGCTTATGCGGACTGGGACAATGTGACGAAGACTCCGGATGATACGGATCCCGACCTCCCTGCCTCCATTGACATCGAATCCTCCGCAGGCATGGTGAGGGGCGGGACATTCTTCTTCTTCTCCGAGACACGGGGCGACATTCTGGAGGGAGAGAGCGTTCCCTTCGAGCGGACATCTTTCTCCTCTACTGGCTCCGCTTCGCCTCAGCCTGAGAGTCCTTCTGCTGTTTACGGGAGGGATTTCCTCAGGGTTTACATAGACACCGATTCGAATCCGAACACCGGGCAGAGGATAGGGGGGATAGGGGCGGAGGTGATGGCGGAGTTCGAGGGCGAGTACGGTGAGGTTACCTCCTCCCATGTCTATTCCTACGCCTCCGGGGAATGGAAGATAGCCTCTGGGCAGCTCGCCGGAATCCCCTGCGGCAGCAACTTCGAGGGCAGCCTTGATCTCTCTCCCCTCTCCGTTTCCGGCGGCAATCTCTCCTTTGTCATACAGACCACCGACTGGGATCAGAATCTGGACTGGTCCTCCGCGATTTCGGCGCATTCCGGCGGGGAAACCCTGCGTTCCGCCCCGGGGGATGTGGTGGTCCTTCCGGAGTTCTCCGGTATTCTGCCCCTCCTTCTCGTTGCCGCTGCCGTGTTATACACCCGCCGCAGGAAGCATAGGGCCTGAGATTATGCGCGCGCCTTCCCCTCATAGAAACCTTTAAATCCTGCCGGCATATCGCTCATCCGATTGCTATGGTAAGACCATCTGAGATGCTTCAAAAGTCAATGAATTCCAGAATTTCCCTGCTTCTGAAGGACAACAGGAAGATCACGGGGAAACTGGTGGGCTTCGATGACTACATGAACCTGGTCCTGGAAGACTCCGAGGAAACCACCGAGGATGGGAGCAGAAGGCTCGGAACAGTTATACTCCGTGGAAACAATGTGGTCAGCATGACTCCGCTCTAATAAAAAATTCGGGGGCTAGTGATTCCTGTGAAAGGATTAAAACACCGCAACAACAGCCGAATTTTAAAGAAGGGCTGGTATTCGTTTATTGTGGCGTTCTTTCTCGTGTTTGTCATACTGCCTACCATTTTCGTCGTTTCCTATGTTTTCACCGATTGGAATGTGATTCACAGCGAGATTCTTTCGGGAAAGAGCTCTGTGGAGTTTCAGTGGGAGAATACGCCGGTGAACGGGAGCTCAGAGGTTGACAGGTATGAGATTTTCGCGTCCCATGACCCTGCGTTCTCACCTCTGGACGGAGAACCGGTACTGGAAATAGATAGCCCGGAAGAGCATTCTTCGGTCCTGTCCGGGATGAACGAGACGGTCTATGTATATGTGGTTTCCTACAACGGCACATCTTACACAATCTCCAATATCGGGCGGCCGGACGGTACGTTCTCCGCCTCCGTGGTCCTGTCCCTCGACAACGGGACCCTTATCTGGAACATTTCCGGCGAGCATGACTCGGTGGCCGTCTATGCCTTCCATAGCGGTTCCGAGCTTCCGGAAGACGGCCATCTGGTGGGCTGGGCGAACGGGTCTTCGGAGTGGGAGGTACCTCCCCGGTACGAGAACATGACCTTCCGCGTCGCAGTGGGCGACTCGGACGCTGTGACATATTCCAATGCGGTTTCGGCAGCGGGTGGGAATCCGCCGGCAATAGCCATCACCTTCGTGGAGGAGTCGTCCACCCTCTCCATGATAATGAATTCTCTGGGCATCTCCTTCGAGATCGCCACCATCGTTACGATAATAGACATCGTTGCGGGCCTCCCCATGGCGTGGATTCTGGTCCGCCGTGATTTCAGGGGGAAGGCCTTTCTGGACACGCTGATAGACATGCCTCTCGCCGTCCCGACCGCGGCCCTCGGCTTCTCCACCGCTCTATTCTGGAGCATAACGCCGGGCCTTGCGTCGCCACCCGGTGCCCTTTCCATAGTTTCCTCCCCTGTTCTCCTCATAATACTGCTTCATGTGGTCTTTTCCTATCCGTACATGGTCCGCTCCCTCGGTGCCATCCTCGAGGAGATAGATGTGAACTACGAGATCGCCGGGGAAACGCTGGGTGCCAGCAAGTTCACGGCCGTGAGGACCATCACCCTCCCGCTTTTCAGAGCCGGCCTGGTGACCGGCGTCATCCTCTCTTTTGCAAGGAGTCTGAGCGAGACCGGCGGTACGATGATAGCGCTGGCCACCATGGGGAGCATGATGAAGACCTCCCCTGTACTCATAGGCACATGGAAGCACGCGTCGGCTTACAATTCCAATCTGGTCTCCGCCCTCTCCTTCACCAGCATCGTCCTCATACTCCTTGCTCTTGTCCTTTTGATAGTCATAAAACTTGTGGTCATGCGGGTCAAAATCCCGTTCAGGAGGGTCTGGCCCACCGCTGAGAAGTGGTTCAGCCGCGGTTTCGCACCGAAGCTCAAGGACGGGGCCGCATTCGCATTCCTCGCAATCGTCATACTCATCCCCTCGTTCTTCATATTCGGCTTCGTGGCCACGAGCGAGCCTGCGGCGGGCCCTTCATGGGCTCCTTTCTGGACCAGCCTTTACTATTCATTCCTGGTGGCCGGGCTTGTGATGGCGTTGGACCTCGTTCTGGGAATCCCGCTGGCCATCTACATAACTCGGAGTAAGAACGAGAAACTGCGCCACACCATGGATGTCCTCGTCAATGTCCCTCTCATAGTTCCCACCGCCGCCCTCGGATTCTCCCTCGGTATGTTCTGGAGCACCCAGAGCGTGATACCGATCAGCGGCGTTCTGCTGGTCATCTTCGCCCATGTGGCCTTCACATACCCGCTGGTGGTGCGCAATGTGGTGGGGGCCATGGAGGAGATCTCCGTGGAATACGAGAACACCGCGAGAACGCTGGGTGCCAGCCCGATGAAGGTATTCACCAAGGTCACATTCCCCATGGTCAAGCCGGCGATTCTCGCAGGTGCCATAATGGCCTTCACCAGAAGTCTGGGGGAGACCGGGGCCACCCTTGCCGTTGTGCCCGAGGCGATAACCGCTCCGGTTTACATAGTTTCCCTTATCAAGAATTATCACGCCTACTATCAGGCAGGGCTCGCGTGCATCATCCTCATAGGTGTGTCCTATGCCGCAATGCTCTCCATGAGGTTCGTGACAAGGAGGAAGTAGATGTCCGCAGTGCTGAGAACAACCGGCCTCACCAAAAGATTCGGCGACATCACCGCAGCCCACGGCATCGATATGGAAGTGAGGAAAGGGGAATACTTCATTGTTCTGGGCCCCTCCGGTGCGGGGAAGACCACCCTGCTGAAGATGATAGCCGGCCTCGTGGAACCTGATTCTGGCTCCATCGAGATGAACGGCAGGGTCGTGGATTCCCTTCCGCCCGAGCATAGGAACATAGCCTTTCTCTCTCAGGAGTATTCCCTGTTCCCTCACATGACGGTCTGGGAGAATACGGTCTTCGGCCCCACCATGATGGGCTGGAGCGAGAAGGAGATACATTCGGTGGGGGTGGAGATGCTCAACCTCGTCCACCTCTTCGACAGGAAGGACGCCTATCCCACGGAGCTGAGCGGGGGGATGCAGCAGAGGAACGCGCTTGCCAGAGCGCTTGCCAGGAGTGCGGGGCTTCTCCTTCTGGACGAGCCGCTGCGAGCGCTGGATGCGAGGCTTCGCCTCTCCCTGCGGTGGGAGCTGCGGAAGCTCTCGAGGGATCTGAAGATAACCACTCTGCATGTGACCCACGATCAGGAGGAGGCCATGTCCGTTGCTGACCGGATAATGGTCATCCGGAGCGGCAGGATACTTCAGGTCGGAACCCCTGACGAGGTTTACAACCGGCCGGTAAGCCCCTTCGTGGCCAACTTCCTCGGCCAGGCCAATTTCATAGAGGGGACCGTGGTCTCTTCGGAGGATGCCACTCTGGTCAAGGACATCTACGGAAGGGAGTTCAGGGCCCAGCCGTCTCCCTTCGGCGAAGGGGAGCGGGTGGTCATGGGCATAAAGACCGAGAGGATGAGGCTCTGCCGCGATGAGGGTGCGGATAACACGGTGGAGTTCGAGGTGGTGCGCAGGATGTTTCTGGGGCGGTTCGTGGATTATACTCTGAGGAGTGCGGAGGGGGAGAAGTTCTACATGAAGGCCCCCCACACCGTGGATGTTCTGGAGCCCGGCCAGAGAGTGCGTGTGAGGATGCCGGAGAGGAATCTCATGGTCTTCAGGTACCCGGAAAAGGGGCTGAAAGAGGAATTGAAGGTGGATTAGATGCCGGAAGTGGTTCTTAAGGGTGTGACCAAGCGTTTCGGGCGCATAACCGCAGTGGAGAACATAAACATACACATCAGGAACGGAGAATATGTCACGGTGCTGGGCCCCTCCGGTTGCGGCAAGACCACCATCATAAAGATGATCGCCGGCATATGGGAGCCCACCGAGGGGCAGATCACCATTGACGGCGTGGATATGTCTGGCTGGCCCATCTCCGACAGGGATATCGGTTATGTATTCCAGAACATCGCTCTCTTCCCTCACATGTCCATATGGGAGAACACGACCTACGGACCCCGCGTGAAGATGTGGCCGGAGGAGGAGGGTGAGAAGAAGGCGAAGGAGGCGCTGGAGTTGGTGAACCTGCTGGAGAAGAAGGGCTTTTTCCCGTCGGAATTGAGCAGCGGTGAGCAGCAGAAGAGCGCGCTCGCAAGGGCCCTCACCACCGGGAGCAAGCTTCTTCTACTTGACGAGCCCATATCGGCCCTCGATGCCCGGGTTAGGGTGGAGCTGAGGTACGACCTGAGACGGCTGGTGAAGGATCTGGGCATCACCGCCCTGCATGTCACCCACGACCAGGAGGAGGCCATGTCCATATCCGACAGGATAATCCTGATGAAGAAGGGGGAGATAGTGGAGATGAGCGAGCCCGAGGAGCTTTACCACCGCCCGAAGTCGATATTCGCAGCGAATTTCATCGGAGAGACCAATTTCCTGAGGGGGCGTATCAAAAGGAAGGGGCGCGAGGGCCTGATCTCTCTGAATAATCATGTCAAGATAACCGCCGACACCGGTGAGTTCGACGACGGAGTCCCTGTGATCGTGGCCACCCGTCCGGAGTATCTGGACGTCCTCCCCCTGGATAAGGAGAAGGCGGATTCCGATCTGGAGTATGTGGAGGGCACTCTGGAGAAAATAGTCTTTCTCGGTGCGTACTACCGCTACTTTGTCGATCTCGTCACCGGAGAGCGAGTTACAGTGGATATCCCGTCGGACAAGGAGAAAAGCATTAATATCGGGGACGGATGTATGGTTAGATTCGACAACGAGCAGGTGATGCTGTTCGAAATGCCGCCAAAAGGACTTGAAGAGGTGCTTAGAATTGAGTGAAAAACCGATAATAAACTGGCTGGGACAGAGGCGTGAGTCGAAGGTTCTCAAGGAGCTGGTGCGCCATTCGGATTATGTGGTGAGGACGGCCAAGGAGCTGAACAAGGCGATAATCGCCATGAGCAATCAGGATTACAACGGTGTCCAGCAGGCCATAGACAGGATGTCGGCCAACGAGAAGAGCGCGGATACCATGGAGAAGAGCATAAGCGAGGAGCTCATAAAAGGGGATCTGAACTCCAAGGAGAGAGAGGAACTCCTCCGACTTGCGAACCGCATCGATGTGATCGCCGACTGGATCAAGGACGGCGGCCGTAACCTGACGATGATAATGGACATGGAGCTCTCCGTCAGTTCGAGCATCTGGAACTCCCTCATTGAAATCTCCGGTCAGCTTGTTGAAATAGTAAAGGCCATGGACAGAAGCCTGACGGCGGTCTTGAACAGTGAGGAGGACATCGACACATTCAGGGACAGGGTGGAGGAGATTGAGCATAACATAGACCAGATGTACTACTCAGTTAAGAAGGAGATTATCACGAACAGCGGCGAGGTTGGCACCATCTTCCTGCTCCGCGACCTGCTTCACTGCATCGAGAACGGGGCTGATGCCACCAAAGACGCCTCCGATGTTCTTCACATATTCTCCATCGCCCATGCAGAACACAGCTGAGATGGTCCCATGGCGGAGAACGAGCCCCCCAGGTTGTTCGGCACCAACGGTGTGCGCGGTGTTGTGAACGGCACCATAGACCCCCTTTTCGCCTCCCGCCTCGGCCTTGCCTTCTCCCTTTCCCTGCGCAGGAAATACGGTGCGGCAAGGGTGAAGATCGGGACGGACACCAGGGTTTCCTCGGAAATGCTGAAGTCAGCGGTGGTTTCCGGTCTTCTTTCCGGCGGAGCGGATGTGGTTGACATAGGCGTCTCTCCCTCCCCTGCGGTTCAGCAATCTGTTGGTACCGATGATTTGTGCGATGGCGGCGTAATAATCACCGCTTCCCACAACCCTCCGCAGTTCAACGGCATAAAGTGTATTTCGGCGGACGGTACCGAGATGAGCAGGGATGAGGAGATGGAGATCGAACGACTCTTTTTCTCAGAGATCTACGGCGGCGATTGGACGGAAATGGGGCATTTTTCGGAGGATTATAGCGCCAACGACTCATACATGGATTCCATAGTCTCGCAGGTGGATGCCGAGGCCATAAAGGAGCGCCACTTCCGGGTGGTTCTGGACTGCTCCAACGGGGCGGCTTCCTATACGAGCCCCTATATTCTGGAACGGCTGGGCTGTATGCTGATAACGCTCAACTGCCAGCCTGACGGCTTCTTTCCCGGACATATGAGCGAGCCCACCGAGAGAAATCTGAAGGATACGGCCGCCGTGGTCAGCGCGCTCTCGGCCGACATAGGGATCGCTCACGACGGCGACGCGGACCGGACCGTCTTCATAGACGAAACCGGCCGTTACATCTCCGGCAATGTTTCTCTAGCCATATTCGCGAAATACATGGTGCGGAACGCCTTATCCACCGCAGGGCCCGCCCCTCCCGTGGTAGTTACCGCCATAGATTCGTCCAGTGCAGTGGAGGATGTGGTTAAAGAGGCGGGTGGCGTGGTCAAATACACCAGAATAGGCTCTCCGGTGGTTGCAAGGACCATGATCCGGGAGGGTGCCATGTTCGGCGGCGAAGGGAACGGGGGCGCCATTTTCTCCTGCCTTCACTACTTCAGGGACGGAGCCATGTCAGCGGCCAAGATGCTGGAGATCATGGCAAGAACCGGTAAGAAGCTGTCGGAGCTTGCGGATGAAGTGCCCGTCTACTTTCAGGCCAAAGACTCCGTGGATTACTCTTCTCTTCTTACCGAAGGTGGTGTTGAAGCCATGTCAAGGATAAAAGAGAGGTTCATGCAGGCGCTCGAGGGCAGCATCATAGACACTTCCCTTCACCTCTCGTTTCCGGTGACTGACAGGAACACGACCGACGGCATAAAGCTCTATGTGGCCCCTTCCGCCGGGGAAACTGGCTGGGTTCTCATTCGCCCCTCCGGTACGGAACCGATAATCCGTGTGGCCTCTGAGGCGTCGGATGCCGGAACAGCGAAAAAACTGGTGTCCGAAACACGGGAATTCGTACTCTCAGTAATGAAGAACCTATGAAAAAAGAGAAATGGTTTGGGTTGCTCGTTCAAAGATTCGTTATCTTATCCACGATGAACCCCTTCACCTCTTCCTCGTCCGGTATGGTAATGGACTTCTTGAACCTCTCGGTACCGTCCGGGAGATAGTATCCTCTCGTGAGCGATATGAACTCGTTCTCCCCGTCCTCGGAAACGGCCTTCTTACGGGCAATTTCTATGAAATTGTTCTTCCCGAAATTCACTTTCTCAGCACTTATTGTTATGAATTCCACTTTTCTCTTGTTTTCTTCCATTGTAGTGCCTCCTTTCTTTGTAGGCCGATGGGAGACTGTATTCTATGATATAAAGGTTTCCATGATTATCCGTTATTGCCCCGTGGCCTGAGAAGAAACACGCGGAGATGTTCGAAGAAAAAGTCTGCCCTCTCCACCTCGGTCCAGATATACCGTGGAAATAGTTTCTTGAGCTCCTCCGCTCTGTTCTGTTTCTCCGTGAGGAGATATATCCTTCCGTCCGGTTCAAGGTACTTGTACGCCTCTTTTAGGAAGTCCTCAATGACCTCTCTTCCCCTGTGGCCGCCGTCCCACGCTCTTCTTATAGGGCCCATCCCATCCTCACCTCCTTCCGAAAGGAGATACGGTGGATTGAAGATTATGACATCGAACCTCTCGCCCCTCAACGGCGAAAAAAGGTCTCCCTGCACGGCCTTTACCTTCCCCGCCACCCCGCACTTCTCTGTGTTCTTCAGGGTGAGCTCCACGGCCCTTGGGTTGATGTCCACAGCGGTTACATCGCAGCCGTTCAGGGCGCAGTGTATGGAGACTATCCCGCTGCCCGGCCCTATTTCAAGGACTTTTTCACTGCCCGATAGAGAGAGGGCCCTGATCATGAGATAGGAGTCCTCCGAAGGGGGATATACATCCTCATCCTCCTCTATTCTCAACGAGTGTATGACTTTCACGCCGGTGTATCGGTGCACGGATAAAAGAATTTGCCCAAAACCTTTTAATCCCCCCTGTTGATATACCTCTATGCATCCCGCAAACAGAATCCGCGGAATCAAAGGCGATGTTCTCCACGGAAAGAAGATAGTTCTCGGCGTGACCGGCAGCATTGCGGCGGTGGAAACCGTGAAGCTCGCCCGGGAACTGATACGGTACGGAGCGGATGTCTATCCGGTGATGACCCCTGCCGCCACCAGGATAATCCACCCAGATGCTCTGCACTTCGCGACCGGCCACAAACCGGTCACCGAGCTCACAGGTGCGGTTGAGCATGTGGAACTCTGCGGGGAAGAGAGAGAGGCCGACCTGCTCCTCATCGCACCGGCCACTGCGAACACCATATCCAAGATTGCGGCGGGCATAGACGACACTCCGGTAACAACGTTTGCGACCACGGCCATAGGCTCCGGCATCCCCGTTCTCATCGTTCCCGCCATGCACGGCAGCATGTACAATCATCCGAAGGTGAAGGAGAACATAGAGGCCCTTAAAACCATGGGTCTGAAGGTGGACCGCAACAGGGGCTCCGAGTACGGGTACATGAATCTTCCGGAACTTCCGTCCATAAGGGTTACGGGTTCGAGGATGGAGGAGGGGAAGGCGAAGATACTCAATACCGATGAGATTGTGGCGGAGGTCATCGGCTTTCTGGCGTCCAGAAGCCTCCTCTCCAGACAGGTGCTGATAATCGCCGGAGCGACGGAGGAGCCGATAGACGACATGCGGGTGATAACCAACAGATCCACCGGCAGAACCGGGCTTTACCTTGCGGAAGCGGCCATAATGTTCGGCCATCGGGTGGAGTTGTGGCTCGGAAGGGTGACCGCGGAGATCCCTCAGATAGTGAAGAGCCGGGCGGTAATAAAGCGTTTTGACACAGTTGAATCCCTCATTGACCTCATAAAATCGGCCGGGATGTACGACATAATCCTTGTTCCCGCTGCGATCTCGGACTATCGGCCGGACAGGGTGGAGGGCAAGATCCCCTCCGGTAAGGGGGAGATATCCATAACCCTGCACGGAACTCCGAAGATAATCAGGGGGCTGAAGGAGTGGACGCAGGTTCTGGTGGGCTTCAAGGCGGAATCCACTCCCCGGGGCCTCCCCGAACAAGACAGGGAGGAACTTCTGGTGGCGAGGGCGAGGGAGCTCATGGATACATCGGGCGCGGACATGGTGGTGGCCAACGACCTGAGGGATGTGGGTGAGAACGAAACGAAGGCCCTGATCGTCTCGCAGGATGCCGTGATCCGCGTAAGCGGCAGCAAAAAAGAGCTGGCATACAGGGTTATGAAGGAGGCCATGTTCCTGGCCCCGGATGAGGAGAGCGCCGCATGAGACGGAGAGCATGGGCTCCGGCACACATATCCGCGTTCTTTTCCCCGCACATCGCCGATTCCGCCGGGGCCACTGGCTCTATAGGTGCCGGTTTTTGCCTTGAGAGGGGAGTCACGGCAGAGGTGGACATCAGGCCCGGCGGAGGTGAGAAATCATTCTTCTTCAATGGAGCGGAACAGCGCCTTTCCGTGACGGAATCCGCGGTAAATATCCTTGAAAGAGCAGCGGGACAGGAGTTGAACGGGCGGTTCGACCTGCTGAGCCCCTATCCGGATTCTCAGGGGTTCGGCATAAGCGCGGCCGGAACCCTTGCGGTGTCCATTGCGGTATCCGACCTCCTTTCCCTCCCGATAGAGAGCGCGTGGCTGGCTGCGCACACGGCAGAGGTTTCCGGGAAAACCGGTCTCGGGGATGTGGTTGCCGGGATCAAAGGCGGCGCGGTCCTGCGGCTTGAGCCGGGACTCCCTCGCGAAGGGGGACGGGCCACTTCTTTTCGTATTCTGAATGACGGCGAGGATGTGGAGGTCGTGGTGGCGGTGCTCGGGGAGAAACTTCGCACATCATCGGTCCTGTCCAGCGAGGCTTCGCTCAGCAGGGTGTCCTTATACGGGAGGAGTGCGCTTGAGAGGCTTCTGGCGGAGATCGAGGGCTCCTCGGTATCTGCCGGAATCTTCGCTGAGATATCGAGGGAGTTCAGCCGGAGGAGTGGGATTCTCACGCCGGAGATATCGGCCGCTTTCGACATGCTGGAGGATGGTGGTATTGCTGATAAGTACCCCTTTTCCATGGTCATGCTCGGCAACTCCATCTTTTTCCTTCCTCCCAGAGGGATTGCGTCGCTCGCTCTCGAGGAGATAAAGGGGATTCTCTCTCCGGCTTATCCTTCTGCCGGGTATCATCTGAACCGGGTAGGCGAAGCGGGTGCGCACCTGCTCGAGTGACCTAATCTGCGGTTTTTTCCGTGGTCGCAGCGGCATCTCCTTCAGCTTCCGGCTCCTCGAAAAACACCTCGCTTACGAGCTCCCCCTTCACCGCGTCTATTATGATCGAGCCGTGGATGCCCTCTATGGACCAGACAGGCAGGTAGACCGTGCCCCGGAAGCTCAGCACGAGAGAGTCCTCCTGAGGCAGGAACACCTTTCGGTTGATGGCCACCGCTCCGGGGACCTCCGTCACCGCCTCCTTTTCCTCTTCCCTCATGTTGAGTATCTCCTCTCTGGCCGTGTCAAGCGCCTCGTCGCTGTCTATTTCCGGTTCAACCACCTGTCCCGGGCTCATCTGATCGGAGGGTAGAAGCTCGCTCTCCTCCAGAGGAGGTACGAAGACCCCGGAAACGGCGTTCATCCACATCTCCCCCGCCCTCTCCCGCTCCTCGCCGTCGTCGTTCTTCAGGACCACGGAGTAGGTGTATATGTAGTGCGGAATGAACTCCATCTCGAAGCTGAAGCCCTTCACGGTCTCCTCGCTTATCTCCCTCGCCATCCTTTCGTCTATTATGGGTGCGACGAATGCCGAGACAGCAGGCTCCTTTCTTATGACCGGCCCCCCGGACAGCAGGCGGTCGAGGAATGTTGACGACGAGGCGGATTCTATCCCCTGCGCGGCCAGCGCAATCCTTCCCACCTCCCGTTCCAGGTCCTCCAGAGGCCATATCAGCGTGTTATCCGGCAGCTGGGGGGCCAGCTCTTCGGCTGTCTCTTCCGGTGCGATGAGTATCTTTATCTCCTCCTCGCTCTCGCCAAGGAACGGCCTCTCTTCGTGCCCCACCTTAATCCTGTAGTGCACCCCGCTCCTCTCGCAGAGGAGGCTGTCGCTCTCGCTTACGATTATCTGGAAGTCCCTGTCGGTGAGCACGATCTCGAGCGCCTTCATGATTTCCGAGGGGTTCATGCGTACCCCAAGCTTTTTCAGGATAAAACCTTTTTCCATACCGAGGTAAATTATAAGTAACCAGCGGCCTTTGGTGTGGACATGTCCGAGAGAGGCTCCGCTGCAAAGGGTTTCATAAGGGATACGCTCACAGCCGGAGCCATTGTCCTCGTCCTTCTCCTCATCCTTATGGCCTATTCGGGCATCTGGCCCCCAATGGTGGTGGTGGAGTCCGGCAGCATGCAGCACGACATTCCCGGCGAGCCCCCCGTGAGCCATATCGGGGTCATAGACACCGGCGACCTCGTCCTCATAAAAAAGGCGGATAAGAGCTCCATCGTGACCTATGTGGACGGGATGAAGGAGAACTACCGAACATACGGAGAATACGGCGATGTGATCATATATTACCCCAACGGGGACCGGGACCAGACGCCGATCATCCACAGGGCCATCGTCTATCTGGAGCTCAATCAGACCACCGGCACGAGCTATGACATACCCTCCCTGATAGATTACCCCGGCAACTGGAGCGTGGTCCCGTACGAGATAAGCCACCAGTATGTGCACAGGTGGTACGACCTCTCGGGGACCGTTTATCTGTACAATGTGGGGTATTACAATGTGACCGTGGAGATAAACCTGGGAACGATACTCCGGAACAACCCTCGCCCCAACAGCGGCTACATAACCATGGGGGACAATGCGGCCACCAATGCACCGGTGTACGACCAGGCGGGTTCCATAAGCTGGGCCCACCCTGTCCCCGCATCCGATGTCAAGGGGGTGGCCAGAGGCGAGATTCCGTGGTTCGGGCTGATGAAGCTGTACTTCGCCAACGGAGAGATCCCGCCCAGAACGCCTTCCAACAGCGTCACCGACCTTATAATATCCCTTGCAATCCTCATCATCCTGCCGTTCCTCCACGATTTCGTTATAGCCCCGTATCTGGACGAAAGGTTCGGCAGGAAGGAAGAGGAGGAGACAGAGGTTTTACCGCCGCCGCCCACCCCGGACCGGTCGCCCCCTTCACCTCAGGACGGTACGGACTCTCTGCAGGAAAACACCGAGGAAACTCCGCCGCCTCTCGACGGTTCGGAGGAGTGATCAGACGAGGGTCTTCTGCACCTTTATTCTGTAGTCCTTGAGGACCTCCAGCTGCGGGTCTTCCAGAAGGAGCGCTCTCGTTGTTTCCAGCGGGACCGCGGACTCTATCTTCTTCGTCCTCCCGCCCCTTCCGAAGGAGACCACGCTGGCCCTTATTATTCCGAGCATGTCGAGTTCCGATATCAGGTCGGTTATCCTTCTCTGAGTGAGAGGCGTGGCCCCGCTCCTCTTTGAAAGGTCGCTGTAGATGTTATAGAGTTCCCCCGTGGTCAGGGAGCCCTTTCCTCTCATCTCGTTCATTATTATCCCGAGAAGGATGAGCTTGGAGTGCTGTGGTAGGGTGCGTATCGCCTCGGAGACGCAGTCCATCTCTATCTGATTCTTCGCGGCCCTCACATGCTTCTCCGTTATTCTGGGTTCGTGCCCCCTCTCTGCGAGTTCAGCCGCCACCCTCAGGAGGTCGAGTGCCCTTCTGGCATCCCCGTGCTCCTGCGCCGCCAGAGCCGCGCACAGTCTCAGAACGGAATCGTCTATCACATCCTCCGCGAAGGCCATCTCGGCCCTCTGCTTCAGAATGTCGGTGAGCTGGCTGGCGTTGTAAGGGGGGAACACCATTTTTTCTTCACCGAACCTGCTCTTCACCCGGGTGTCCAGCAACTCGCTGAACTTCAGGTCGTTGGATATCCCGATGAGCGAGACCTTGCTGTTCTTCAGCTCGTCGTTTATCTTCAGAAGGTCGTAGAGGACATCGTCCCCGCTCTTGTAAACAAGTTTGTCCAGCTCGTCAAGGACCACTATGACGACCCTCTTCTTCTCGTCCAGATTCTCGAAGAGCATGTTGTAAACCCTCTCCTTGCTCAGGCCGGTGTGGGGGATTCTGGAGTCGAAATCCTTTATGAACCGGTTCCCGATGTTCTGGAGAACCCCGTAACTGGTATCGGATATCTCGCAGTTTATGTAGATGTAGTGCAGGTCTATGTCGAGCCCGGCGATCCGTATGGCCTCCTCTATCTCCTTCTTCATGTACTTGGCCACCGCTGTCTTTCCCGTGCCCGTCTTTCCGAATATCATGAGGTTGGAGGCCCTCTGCCCCTTGAGCGCAGGGTAGAGTATCTGGGCGATTGCGGATATCTGGGCGTCCCTGTGAGGCAGTTCGCTGGGGATATAGGACGCTCTCAGAATGTCCCTGTCCTTCTTGAATATGCTGGCGTTGTTCAGATAGTCGATGAACGGATTGTCTGGCATCTTTCTCCCCCGTGTATCCGTTTCCACATGCTGCAGTGGAAGGGAAGGTGGTAAAGGAGAGGCCGTACAAATAGTTTTTTTTATTCGGAAAAATCGAAAAAGAAGGGTTTTGGTCTTCGGGTTACGCGATGTTCCTGGCCCGTATGAGCGCCCTTAACGGAACGCCCTCTATGTCGTCCTTGCCGGTCTTGTTCACGAGCACCAGGGCCAGCACGGGCCTTCCGCCCTGCTTCTGAACCTCCTCTATGGCCCCTCTCATGGTTCCGCCGGTGTTCAGAACATCGTCAACTATGACCACATCCTTTCCGTTCACGGATGCGTAGTTGGAGCTGAAGGCGCCCACCTTGTTCTCCCCGGACAACGGGCGGTATATGGCCATCTCGGCCCCCAGTTCCTCGGAGATGAGGGTTGCGAAGGGTATGCCGTTTATGGAGATTCCCACGATGGTGTCCGCAAAGCTCTCGCGCTTGTCCATCTCCTCAACGATTATGTCGGAAAAGAGCGATGCGATGAGGCTCATGCGGCCGCCGAAGACGCCTATGCTCCTCCAGCCGATCTTCACATCGGCCGGGGGGATGTCCTGCTTCACATTGCGAGTGAGAAGCCAGATGACCGTCTCCCTCGAAAGGTGCAGTTCCGTGGCGATCTCGGCCTCGGTAAGCCCCTTCTCCTTGAATTCAAGGGCCTTCTTGACGAGAGTATCTATTCCTTTCATGTTTTCACCGGGCCTCCATAGGCGTTTCAGGATATTAAGGTTGTGGTTGGGGGCTTTCGCCTTCTTTCGGGAACTGGATTATGAAATTGCGGGAGAGAGCAAGATTTAAAAGTGATTGGCGGATACCTTTCCGCAGTAACGAAAGAGAGGGTGCAAACTTGACGGAAACGGAATTTGAGAAATACTTTAAAGAGGTAAAGAAGCACTATGACAGGGGCGATTATACAGAAGGGACCTTCAGAACGCCATTCGAGAACTTTATGATGTCTTTGAGTCCGGGCATAAAGCTGGTGCAGGAGCCGAGACGGGTAAGGGGATTGGGCGCACCGGATTTCAAGGCGTTTAATCACAACAGAAAGGTGGGGTTCATAGAAACAAAGGACTTGGACAAGAATCTGGATGTCATTTTTGAGACGGAGCAGATTAAGAAGTATGTGGAGAGCATAAACAATCTGATACTCACCAACTACACCCGATTTATTCTTATAAGGAACGGAGAGAAGATATTCGATTTCAATCTCTTTTCGATGTCCGACCTGAAGAACCCCAGATTCAGGCTTTCGGATGAGAAGATAGAGCAGTTCAAGGAAATGGCCAACGAGTTCTTTCTTTACAAAATGCCGACCATATCCTCGGCGGAGGAACTGGCCAGCGAGCTTTCGAGGAAAGCAAAGTTATTGAAAGATTTTGCAAAGCAACAGCTGGAAGAGGACCTCGAAACGGTGAGAAACAACGAGTATCCATCTTCGATATACGATTTCTATGTCGTATTGAATGACTTGATAAAGGACATTGAAACCGAAGACTGCGCGGATGCCTATGCCCAGACCATAACATACGGCCTCTTCCTCGCCGCCAAGAACTGTAAATCAAAGCTTGAGCGGAGAAGTGCGGCCTCCTACATCCCTAGGAACATCGGGATCATAAAGAGGATTTTCCTCAACATATCGGGGGATACCTTTCCCTCCAACATCTCGTGGATCATCGATGATATAGTGGATATTCTGAACTCTGCGGATATAGAGAAGATACTCGCCGGAATAAACAAGAGGGGAAAGAAGGATAAAGACCCGATAATCTTCTTTTATGAGGATTTTCTTAATTTTTATGAGCCGGAAAGGAGGAAGCACATGGGGGTTTATTACACGCCCCGGCCTGTTGTGAGTTTCATAGTCAATTCCGTGAACGGAATCCTTAAAACCGATTTTGGTAAGCTGCTGGGCTTTGCGGAGGATGATGTGCATGTTCTCGACCCTGCAATCGGCACGGGAACCTTTTTCTGGATAGCCTTCCTCAATGTTCTCGGAGAGATGAAGGAGCGGGGGCTCGGCGGCCTGATAGATGAGAAGATAGAGAAGCATCTGCTCAAGCATTTTTACGGTTTCGAACTCCTCATAACCCCCTATGTGGTGGCCCATCTCAAGCTGGGGGACCTTCTGGGCAGATGGGGTTATGAGTTCAAGGACAAGGACAGGATACAGGTTTATCTCACGAATACTCTGGAACCTGCCGAGATTCAGGGGTTGATGGCATTTTCCAGAGAACTGACGGAAGAGAGCAGGGTCGCGAACCAGATAAAGCTCAAAAAACCGATACTCGCGGTCATAGGGAACCCGCCGTATTCCGGCATGTCGGCCAACAACGGAGAATGGATAACGAGAATCCTTAAAGAGGGCTATAAAAGGGCCGACGGCACGAAGGACGACGGATATTATAAGGTGGATGGAAAGCCGCTGGGTGAGAAGAACCCGAAGTGGTTGCAGGATGACTATGTGAAGTTCATAAGGTACGCACAGTGGAAGATAGACAAGAACGGGGAGGGCGTGGTCGGATACATCACCAACCACAGCTATCTGGATAATCCCACATTCAGGGGGATGAGGGAGTCCCTTCTCCGGAGCTTTGACAGAATCTATATCCTCAACCTGCACGGGAACTCTCTCAAAAAGGAGAAGTGCCCCGACGGGAGCAAGGACGAGAATGTCTTTGACATAAGGCAGGGGGTTGCAATAGCAATATTCATCAAGAACCCGAAGTTCAAGGATAAGAAGGTGTATTATGCCGACCTGTGGGGGACGAGAGACGACAAATATAACTGGCTGGACAGACACACCATTGATAACACGAAATGGCAGGAAATAGAGCCGGCCTCTCCGTTTTACTTCTTCATTCCCGTTGACAGGGGCATAGAGAAGGAATACATGAAATTCTGGAAGGTCACGGACATCTTCCCCGTGAACAGCGTCGGAATCGTCACGGCACGGGACAAACTGACCATACGGTGGAGCCAGGAGGAGATGTGGGAGATAGTGAAGGATTTTTCCTCTCTGGAACCGGAGGAGGCCAGAAGGAAGTACAACCTCGGCAAGGATGCGAGGGACTGGAAGGTTGAACTTGCCCAGAAAGACCTCAAAGAAAG
>CAZKII010000022.1:0-16342 GCA_964552865.1 uncultured Thermoplasmata archaeon
CCCCTGTCACTCGGAACACCCAGAAGGCCGAACCCTGTTCTATCCTCTATCGCATGGGCACATTCCTCTAAGCCACACCACGGAAGCGAATAGATTCCCGAAGCGGTATCATCGTCCTCGGAAACGGCGATGTCATCTATGGAATCGACAATGAGTATGTTCTCTCTGAGCCTACGCTCCGCCCGGTCCCAGAGATTCTTTTCCATGGCATCCATGGCATCCCATACCGCTCCGATCAGTTCTTCTCTGGGCACGAAAGATTTTTCACCCGTGTCCCTCCTGACCAGCACCACGGAATTCTTTTCGATGTCGCGAAGCCCGATCTCCACCCTGAGAGGGACACCCCTCTCCTCCCAGTGATAGTACTTGTTGCCGGGCCGGAGGTCCCTGTCGTCCAGGTGCACCCGTATCCCGGAGGAAGAGAGCTCGTTCCTGAGTTCCGTTGCGGCTGCCATGACCTCCTCCGCCCCCTTCTTCGAGATTATCGGCACGATGACCACCTGATACGGCGCCACTGCCGGCGGGATTATTATCCCCTTATCGTCGCTGTGGACGCCTATTATTGTCCCCACAAGGCGCTCGCTCATACCGAACGTTGTCTGATGAACATACCTGTGCTCTCCGTTCTCGTCCTCGTACTTTATGTCATAGGGTCTGGAGAAGTTCTCCTTATACTGATGGATGGAGCCGATCTGAAGCGCCTTCCCGTTGGGCATGAGCGCATCTATTCCGAGGGTGTAGTATGCACCTGCGAACTTGTCCCAGTCCGGCCTCTTGCACAGAAGGTAAGGGATGCAGAGCTTCCGTGCGAACCTCCTGAGGATCTCGGTGTCCTCGTCCACCTGCTTCTCCGCATCCTCGAAGTCCACATGGCAGGTATGAGACTCGAAGAAGTGTATCTCCCTCACACGAATGAAGGCGCGGGTCTGCTTCGTCTCGTAGCGGAAGGTGTTCACCAGCTGGTAGATCTTCAGTGGAAGGTCCGTATGGGCCCTCACCCAGAGAGAAAACATCGGATACATGGCGGTCTCGCTCGTCGGCCTCAGGAGAAGCGGAACATCCAGCTCGTTAAGGCCAGCATGGGTGACCCAGTAGACCTCGGCATCGAAGCCCTTGATATGCTCGGCCTCCTTTGCGAACTGGTCCTTCGGTATCAGCAGAGGGAACAGAACCTCTTCGTGGCCCGTGGAATCGAACTCCTGCCGGATAAGGCTGTCTATGTTCCTCATCAGCTTCCAGCCGTACGGCCTCCAGACATTCATCCCCTTTATGGGGTACCTCTTGTCGGTCAGTTCGAGCCTCTCGACGATCTCATTGTACCAGTCGTTGAACTCCTCTCTGGTGGGCATGGAGGGAGGTATGGCAGGGATTTAAATAAGTTTTCTGTAGATGATGAGGAGGAAAATAGCTGCGGCCTGAATAATGATAAGCATCCCGGAAAAGGCATTTAGGACCAGGAAGGGCTCTTCGGAAACATCCACGGGAGGCGGAGAATAACCGTGAGAAACACGGAGCAGATAGTAGCCGCTGTCAGGGTACTCTCCCGTATTGTAGCGCCCATCAACCGCTGTTACCGTGTAGAGAAGGTCGGAATCCGCAGTCAGCCGGAACACATATGTGCCGTTCCCCGAGCTGTCGGAGCCGGTGTACTCTCCCGTGTAAACCCTCCCGTCCGAAGTTCTCAAACTGACGGAGCTCACACCCGTAATGTCAGATGCGCGGACATATATCAAACTCTCGTTCCCGGCACAGACAGGCGCAGGCGGCAGAACCTCCACGGAAGGAGGAGTCGTATCAACCACGCCGATGGAAAGGGATGAGTCCGCAGGGGAGTAAATGGTGTTGAAACCGTCCGAAGCGGACATATTGAACTCTATTATTCCGGTGTCGAAAAACGATGGCAGGCGAAGGGAGAAGGAGCGGGAAACACCTGAATCGGAAACAACAGAGCCGTCCATGACCACGGGCACATCCCTCCACGAAGTGACAATCCCGCTGTCGGATACGAAGCGGTAATGAGCGGTGAGGAAGGAAAGATTGAAATCATCCGTAACAGAACCGTATATGAACGGGGAACGGCCAGCCTCCACCCTGAGGGGGATATTGTGGATTATCATGGGGGGGCTTCTGTCAACAATAGAAATGCTCAGCCATCCATCCTGCGGAAAGCGGACGGTGCTGAACCCGTCGCTCACGGTAACGAAATAGCGAAAGTCGCCGGGGGATGAGGAGGGAAGGGATACGGCCGAGAAGATGTGCGAGCCCTCATAGACCATGGAAACGGTTCGGACCATCTCGCCGGGAGAGGAATATGTAAGGCTTGCGCTCTCCACCAAGAGGTTATCCGTCACATAGGCCTCCACCACCACGCTGTCTCCGGGAACCGCGGGAAGCGGGTGCGACAGAGGGCGGGCCTGGACATCGGAAATTTCAGGAGGGATATCGTCGATCAGAGAGACATTGACAAAACCGGAGCGAGGATACCTTGTTATATGAACACCGTCCGAGACCTCGAAGAAGAGGCGGAGATCCCCGGTTCTGCCGAACGAAAGAGAGGTGTTCCATGTACCGTTCCTCGCACCGCCAGAGGATAACGAAAGGGAATGCGAGATAAACCATGTGCCGTTATCCGCAACCTCCATGAGGCGAACGGAAACGATGCGGTAGTTGTCTGAGGCGGTGATGGAAAATGTCGCGGGGCCGGAGATGTTCACAGCAGAGGGTATGTCCGCCGATATCTCCACAGGAGGGCTGAGGTCTTCCACCCTGAGAGGCTCCATGGAGAGATACGGGTAGGTGATATTGTTCGTCCCGTCGGTGGCCTCTATTCTATACCAGAGGACAAGGGGCATATCCATAGCAGGAATGAGAGCGGTCCATACCCCTGACGCAGAATCCCCAGAGACAACGGACATCGGGATGGAACTCATAGACGAAGAGCCGGAAAGATTGTAGTAAAGCGTGGCGGAAGAAATTCCAATGTCATCGCTGATCTCCGCGGTGACGGGGATCTGAGATCCTACATCCGCAGGTCCGCAGGAAACGGATTCGATGACAGGGGTCCCGGCGTCATAGACAGGAACCACTATATCCCCTGATTCCGGAAGACGAGCAGAGTTGAGTCCGTCATCGCAGGTAATGAAATAACGAACCTCTCCTGTTTCTGACTGAGCTGGTATGACAGCGGTGAAGTTGTCCCCGTCTTCAGACATCAGGACGGAAGAAAAGGTGGTATCACCAACGCCCTGATAGTGAAGGGTCGCGTTATGAACCCCGCTCACATCGGTGATAAGGGCGATTATCGCGGAGGACGACCCCGCGTTCATGCTGTTCAGGGGTTCGTGCTCTATTTCAGGGGGCGTAGTATCGACGACAGGGACGGTGAAGGGAGGAGTTGAGTTCCAGTTCCTTCCGTCAAATGCGACCACGGAATATCTCACCTGGCCCGTGCTCTGCCCAGATATCTCGCCCCGAAAACTTCCGTTGCCGCAGCTCTCCATGGTGGTGTTGTGATCAAAACCGGATACATCGATGTAATCAAGGTAAACAGCGGAGACCTGCCAGTCATCGGCCACACTTGAATAGACATCGGTAGAAATACCAGCTTCCATGCTCGCAATGGCGGAAAGAGCGATGGACGGGGGGATGGTATCCACAAGACTGATCGTCCGGGGTTCCGTCGTATAATTCTCAGGGTAACAAGCCGTGTTGCCGGCCCTGTCCTCCACGGAAACATAGAACGATATGTTTTCTGGAACTCCCGGAATCCCCAGTGAAACGCCGAATATGTCCGAATCCAGAGTGCCGCTCCCATCCCAGTCCGTGGAATCGTTCACCTCGCAGGTCATGGGAAGTGCGCTAAAATAACCGCCGTCGGAGTAGTAAAGGCTAACGGAGGAAACCATATCGTCATCGCTGGCCTGCGTGTAGAAAACAAGCTCCGAGCTCATTGACAGGATGGAACCGTCAGCGGGATAGAGGAAGTGAACCTTGGGGGGAGTGATGTCGTAAAGCGTCAGGTTCTGCACCAGAGATAAGCCACCGGAAAAGAGGAACGACTCCTCGCAGTAAAATGTGGACTCCGAAACGGCCATGAAAAGCTGGTCCCCTGCTGAGAGGGATGGAAGAACACAGAGAGGAATGGCATAGGACCCGGAGAGGGAATCCATATCCGCACGGAAGGTCTCACCGGTGTTCAGGTCCTTCATGTCAATGCTCACGCTGTCCAGAGGCGTTCCGAGAAAATCGGCAACCGAGCCGGAAAGCACTGCCAGAGAGCGGTTCATGGAGATATCTATTCTGGTCCCGGAGTCAGCGATATCCACATACCCCTCACCATTGCCGCATATCGTATAGCTGATCCCGAGAAATGTTCGAACGGTCCGGGCGGTGACATTGATCACATCCCCATCGGCGTAGTCCCCAAGGTCCGAGAGATCCACGGAGTACTGCCCGTCCCTGTCGGTAAAAACGACGGTGTATCGCCCGCTGGAGAGGTCGGTCACATTTATCTCCACGGAATACGCGGGATTCCCGGTGCTGTCCGTAACGAAGCCGTATATCTGGTACGGAGAAGAAACGGCGTAATTGCCCGGCAAAAAGGGGATTGAAAGAAGAATAAAAAGGAGTATGCTAAGGATTTTCCTGCGACTACTAGAATCTCTGGGCATCTCACCTACCTTTCTCCCGTCCTTCCGTTTCCGAGCGTCTTTTTCTGAGAAACAGAACCACAACCACCACCGCAAGAGCTATCAGGACCACCGCGGCAATAATCGTGGACATATTCGGGCCACTGTCAGGTGTGTCTGGGGGAGGGGTGAGCGAGAAGTTTATCTCCACACTGTGGTTGAAAGCGGTCTCCTGAGAGGAGCCCATCACTATGGGATCGGCATAGGCATGAATGACCTCGCCCTTGCTGGTCGTATATGTTACGGTTATGTTTATGGTCTGACTCTCGTTGGCAAAATCCCCAGGCTCGTTGACACCGGGGCTGAGCGTGTAGTAGCCGTTCTCATCGGTGGTCGTGCTCAGTGTATAAACGGAGGGATCGCGGTCAACATTGGTAATGGTGACCACGGCTCCGGATACAGGGGAAAGCCCGTCGCTCCATGTCACCTGTCCGTGGATCATATAGGGCGTGGCACCCGCCGGCTGCATCAGAAGAAGCACGGGCATGATGAACAGCAGAGCTGAGAGTGCGCTTATCCATCTCTTCATCTCATCACCTTTACCTCTGCTTCCTCCTTCTGTGGATCACCGCCACCACCACGAACACACCGAGCAGGACCAGCATGGAAGAGAACTCAGGTATGTATATCAGATAGAGATCGAGATTGAGGGAATTGCCGGCCATGACATCCACCGTGCCGTAAACGGTGTTGTAGTAGCTTCCATCGGTACCGTAAACAGAAAGGTCATCGCCGTTCACATAGCCCTCGGACATGTCCGCCAGGTCCACGCTGTAGTAACCGGTGGCATCAACCACATACAGCAGGCTGTCGCCTGTGGCATTGTTGGTAACAAGGACATAGCCTCTCTCTATCGGCTCTCCGTTGGCCTGATAGACATGACCCCATACGGTGTAGGACGGGAGGTATATCTCTATGTCGTGGACGCCGTGTACGGTAACATTCCCTGCCGTGTCGTCCGCCCAGATATAGTAAGAAACGATGCCTTTCCATATCTGCCCGGGTATCGTGGCGGAGTATGTGCCGTTAAGAGCATCTCCGGACAGGAGGGTCATAGCCATCCTGTTGAATGTCGAGTTATCCACCGTGGTATAGAAGAGATATACCGCGGCCACTCCGAAATCATCGGTCACCACTGCCGTTATGTTTATGTCCCTGAGGGCCTGCTCACGCTCAACCGGTG
Organism: uncultured Thermoplasmata archaeon; assembly: GCA_964552865.1. Lineage (GTDB taxonomy): Archaea > Thermoplasmatota > Thermoplasmata > JAJSAE01 > JAJSAE01 > JAJSAE01. The sequence continues at coordinate 5,872 of CAZKII010000022.1, forward strand.
TATGATAGATGACCGGCCCGTTGTCAACGGACGGCACGAGGATGGAAACCATCACGGAAACGGCTGCGGAAGAGTTGCCGAGCCAGAGACCGCTCGCCGCCGTATAATCGCAAAGCACACTGTTGTTCGCCAGACCTTCCATCGCGCTGTCCGAAACGCGAAGAGTGATGTTGAAAGAATGGGAGCCGAAGGAGACATTCGTAAAGTGCCAGGACATTCCGCTCCTTGCGCCCTCCTCGGTGCTGGTGACGAACTCGAATCCGTCCGGAATCGTCTCGTTTATCCACACATCCCCTGCCGTACCGGTCATGGTGTTGTTATAGTAGATGGTGTAATTCACAAACGAGCCGATGGTCACATTGTAGAGATCCGCAATCTTTGCCAGCTGAATCTGCGGCCTCTCGGAGACCACGGTGGCGGAAGAGCTGAGCGTTTCGTATTGCAGGCCGTTGGAAGACAGGTAATCGAGAGTCACGGCATTAACGAGATGCGCACCGTTCGCAACATCCGCATCTATGCGGACAGTGATCGTCAGGGTGTACACGCCGGGAGCCACATCGGTAAAGTGCCAGGACATGTCGGTTCTGTTCGCCTCATCGCTGCTGGTAACGAAGGTCATGCCGCTCTGAAGAGTATCGTTTATCCATACATCCGAGGCATTGGCTGAGCCGGTATTGGAGTAAGTGATGGTGAAGACAACGAACCCGCCTGGGCTGGTGTGCGAGATATCGGCGGTCTTGTCTAGGCTCATTACGGGGCGAACGATATCCGTCATCGCCGAATCGCTGCTGGGGCTGAATGTCAGACCGTTGCTTATCTCGTAGTTGAGCAACGAAAGCGCTTCGATGCTATCGCCGTCCTCTGCGGTTTCCCTCACATGGACCGTTACGGTGAAGGAATGGTCTCCGGGAGCAACATTCGATATGGAATAGACATACTCTCCGCCTATCAGAGTGTAAGAAACCGCGGCGGTGTCGGAAAGATATGTGAACGGACCAGAGAGGTTGAGGCTTATATCCACGGTACTGGCGGTCCCGTGACCGGTATTGGTGTAGTAAATGGTATATGTGATATCGTCGCCGGGCTGGGCAACGATCCTGTCCACCGTAATCGATGTTTCCATCACAGGTCTTATCACCAGCACGGAAGCGCTCTCGGCGACCTGAGGATAGTGGTAGCCGTTCGTGCCGGTGTAGTCGAGATAGCCTCTGGCCACAAGGTTCGTGTTGTCATTTACATAGCTCTGAACACCGAAGTACACATAGAACGAGGTGAGACTCCCGGGGGCAACATCATAGAATGTCCATGTCAGATTGTTGCCATCCCTTACGGGTCTGCGTCCGGAATTGTCCATGAGATATGTCAGGCCAGACGGGAGCACGACGGTTACCGTCGCATCGCAGTAGGAACTGGCTGTACTGTTGAATGTTACAATATACAATCCAGCATCTCCGGGGTACAGGGGAGAAGGCATCTCCGTCAGGTTGAAAGTGAGAGAAGCCCTCGTCACCGTGGTAACCGCATAGTCCGAGTTCATGGCATAAACCACTCCGTTAGCCTGCCTGTAATCTCCGGTCACCGTGTTGTTGAGAAGGTCCCCGTCGGAGACCGAACTGTTTATGGTTACAGTGACGGTAAACATGTGCGGACCGGGGCTCACATCGTTGAATATCCAGGTGTAGTTATTGCCGGAATAGGCAGGACTGGTTCCGGAGGTATCCGAGAGCCGTTCGGTCCCTGCGGGCAGAGTATCGTTTATCCATACCCTGGCTGCAACGCCGCTGCCCAGATTGTTATAGACAATTGTGTATGTGAGAGTATCCCCGGGACTTGCCACGGAAGCATCGACGCTCTTGGAAACAGTGATTATCGGGCGAATAACCTCAGTATCCGCTGTTGCATTGGGCACATCGGCATAGGAGTACCCGCCTGCAGCATACTCGCAGGAAACTGAGTTGTGCAGAATGTCACCATTCGAGGTGCTCACCACATGAACGGTCACCGTGAATGTGAGAGTGCCGGAAACAGCGGTGAAGTGCCAGAAGTATGTGGAACCGGAGCTGCCAACAGGTGCAACGCTTGATGCCGAATAGGTAACGCCTGCTGGAAGTGTATCGTTAACCCATACATCGGACGCAGCGCCTCCCGTATTGTCCACGGTGATCGTATATGTGATATCGTCACCGGGATACGCATTGGCGGGACCGGTCTTGCTGATGGTAATTATGGGCCGCACAACGGTAACATCTACTGTAGCCGGGTTCGGAGAAGGCATACCGTTGCCTTCCCAGTCCGTATAGTTCAGATTGACCGAGTTGGTAAGAACCTGACCGTTAGCGGCGTCCGCACTCACCATGACCCGAACCGTGATACTATGGCTGCCGACTCCCACATTCGTAAGATGCCAGCTGTGGAACTGCCCGCTGTATGTGTGCTCTATTCCCGTGGGGCCGGAGTAATAACTGACACCAGCAGGAAGGGTATCGTTAATCCAGACATCCTGAGCGGGTGCACCGGTCACATTGAAGAATATCGTGTATGTGATTATCTCCCTCGGATACGCAGTGGTCCTGTCGGCAACTTTGTCCAAGGTGATTGTGGTGACCATAACTGTGGTAGCGACGGAATCGCTGGAACCCGGAAGGGCGAAGCCCTCTGTCGTTTCGTATTCGAGATCCGCCGTATTGGTCAGTACGGTCCCACTGGCAAGGCCGGCATTGACCGTCACGGTGATCGTGAGGGTGTGTGTACCCGGACCGACATTTGTAAAGTGCCACGAGAAGCCTGTTCTCGCTCCCTCTTCGCTGCTGGTCACGAAGGTAACGCCTGCAGGAAGAGTGTCGTTGATCCAGACATCACCCGCAACACCCGCGCCTGTGTTGTTGAAATAGACTGTATAAACCATCGTATCTCCCGGGGCAACTGTTGTCCTGTCGACAACCTTGGAAACGGTTATGTTCGGCCTCGTGAAGTGACTTGTCGCGGAGGCGTTGCTCTCTTCCAGCATGTTGCCAAGCTGGTCTGTGTAGTTCAGGAACACGCGGTTGACAAGGTAGGAATCATCTGTCAGAGCGGCGTTATCCACGGTGACTGTGAATGTGAAACTGTGGTCTCCCACGGTCACATTCTCGAAGTGCCATGACATGCCAGTCCTGTTCGCCTCGGCACTGCTCGTTCCGAATGTTACGCCGAAGGGCAGGGTATCATTAATCCAGACATGAGTTGCATTCTCCGTACCAGTGTTATTGTAATAAACGGTGTATGTGAGGACGGTTCCGAGGGTTGCCTCGGAGATGTCCACCACCTTCTCAACGGTTATAATCGGTCTGTCCACCATGGTAACCGCCGTATCCGAGGAACCGGGCATGTTTATGCCGTTCATCGTGTAATTGAGATGTACATAGTTCGTAAGGATCGTTCCGGGCAGGGTGGTCGCATTGATGGTCACATTGATCGTGAGGAAGTGGCTGCCTGGCGGAACATTGGTAAAGGTCCACGCATAGTTGAGACCGCTGTTCACATAACCTGCCGTTGCATTGACAAATGTAACACCCGCAGGGATCGTATCGTTCACCCACACGGCATCCGCATTCACAGAGGCGGTGTTGTTGTACCATATCGTATAAGTGAGAGTATCTCCGGGAGATGCATGGGACAGGCTGACTGTCTTTACGGTGGCCAGCGCTGTTATCTCGGTGGTAGCACTGTCGGAAAGGCTCTCATACCCGTAATCCAGATAGACATAGTTCGTAATATCGCCGTAAGACGCCGTGCCCCTTACCTGAACGGTGATTACGAGAACATAATTTCCCGGACCGACATTGGTAAAGTGCCATGTGTAATTCCCGGTTCTGTTCGCCTCCATGCTACTGTTGATGAACACCACATCGGAGGGCAGGGTATCATTGAGCCATATGTCCGCGAGGCCGTGACCCGTGTTGTTACAATACAAGGTGTAGTTCAGGAACATTCCCGGGCTGGCCACGGAATGATCCACGGTCTTTACAAGGCTCAGAACAGGCCTGATTATGCGGGTGGTGGCAGTATCGTTTCCTCCGTAATAAGAGGAGAACGGGGTGGTGTAATTGAGGTCCACCATATTTGTCAGATAAACATCGTCCGGAGTGGTGGGAAGCACCTGAACGGTGATGGTGAGCGTATGCGCACCGGGTGCAACCGAAGTGAAATGCCAGACATAGACATTGCCGGTATGGCTCTCATACGGCTGGCTCGAAGATATGTAAGCGACATAGCCCGGAAGAGTGTCGTTGATCCAGACATCGTCTGCGGTTCCGCTCCCTGTGTTGTCAAATGTTATGGTGTAAACAACGGTGTCGCCGGGATATGCGGTGGTTATGTCAACCGTCTTCTGAACGGAGAATATAGGTCTTATCACGGTAGTCGTTGCCGAATCCGAACTCGATACCATGGGCAGGCCGTTCTCCGCCGTGTACTCGCAGGTAACCTCGTTGAGAAGTATAGTGCCGTCTGCAAGGTCCCCGACCGTGACGGTTACGGTGAAGCTGTGAGCGCCGGGTGATACAGATGTGAAGTGCCAGGACATTCCCGTCCTCGCCCCTTCCTCACTGCTGGTCACGAAGGTAACACCTGCGGGAAGAGTATCGTTTATCCAGACATCTCCAGCCGCGCCGTTCCCGGTATTATTGTAATAGATGGTATAGACAAGAGTGCCGCCGGGGTATACCGTGGCCATGTTCACCGTCTTGGAAACGAGGATATACGGTGCATTTACCAGAGTGGTGGCGGAATCGCTGGAACTCTCCAGAGATGTTCCGGCGGTGGTGGTATAATTGAGGAACGCCCAGTTGGTCAGAGCGGCGGACTGGGTATCGGTCGGGATATGAACGGTAACGGTGAGGGCATGGACCCCCGGAGCAACATCCGTAAAGTGCCATACATAATCCGCCACTCTATGAGGCTCGTCGCTGCTGGTCACGAATGTGACGCCCGCAGGAAGCGTATCGTTTATCCAGACATCGCCAGCGTTTGCATGACCCGTATTATTGTAGTAAATCGTGTAGTTGAGATAATCGCCCGGGTTCGCTGCCGCCATGTCCACAGTCTTCCGCACCGTTATCATGGGACGATACACCTGCGTAGCCGCGGAGTCGGTGCTTCTGGGACCGTTAAGGCCGGTGTTTACAAGATACTCCAGAGAAACGGAGTTAACAAGGGTGGTATTGTCCGCAACCGAGACATTCACAAGAGCGGTAAAGTAGAAGCTGTGAAGCCCGGGAGCGACACTGGTGAAGAGCCAGTGCCCGTCGCTTATCATCACGCCGCCCGCCTCGGTAAAGTTGCTGGAAACAGGTGTCAGACCGGACGGGAGGGTGTCGTTTATCCAGACGGATGCAGCGGTTCCCGAGCCGGTGTTGTTGAAGTAAATGGTATAATTGAGGAGGTCGCCCACCGTGGCAACGGAGAGGTCAACCTGTTTCACCACCCGTATAATCGGTGCAATTACCGCCGTGGTGGCCTGAGCCTCCGTCCTTCCGTACGGGTTACCCGCATAGCTCGAATAGTCACAGGTCACATCGTTGACCAGAGTATCGCCATCCGTGGCGGTGGCGGGAACCGTGAAGTTAAGGGTGATGGAATGAGCGCCGGGGGCCACATCGGTAAAGTGCCATGAAACCACGGTCGAGTCAGGAAGAGTATCGTTTATCCAGACATCCGCCGCAGACAGGCTGCCGCTGTTATTGTAGTAGATGGTATATGTCAGAACATCACCGGGATAGGCGGTATCCGCGTTCACAACCTTTTCCACCGTGATCATCGGGCGCATTACGGTGAAAGAGGCACTATCGCTGGACTCCGTATCCGTAAGAGGCTGGTGAGCGCTTCCAGTGTAGTTGCAGTACGCGGTGTTCGTCACCACGACATTATCCGCAGTGGAAACCACAAAGAAGTATATCTGGAAGGAATGGCTTCCGGGTGCAACATCGGTAAAGTGCCATGAATACAGAGAACCGACCACAGAGAGAGATGTCCCGCTGTTATCCATATAGTAGGAGATCTCGGATGGGAGCGTGTCGTTTATCCAGACATCGCCCGCCACACCGGTGCCCGTATTATCGAAGGTGATCGTGTAGAACAGGAGGTCACCGGGCTCTGCCACCGCGGACGGGACCGTCTTCTGCACCGTAATGAGCGCACGGCCAACCGTGGTAACGGCATAGTCCGAAGAAGAAGGCATGGAGACGCCACCGGCCGAGGTGTAGTCACAGGTAACGGTGTTGTTAAGGACGGTGCCATCCGCAACATTCGGATCGATCCTCACCGTGATCTGGAAACTGTGGGAGCCGACGGAGACATCGGTAAAGTGCCACGACATCCCGGTCCTAACCCCTTCCTCGGTACTGTTCACAAAGACCGTGCCTGCGGGCAGGGTGTCGTTTATCCAGAGGTCCGCAGCCGGGTCGCTCCCTGTGTTATTGTAATAGAGCGTGTAAGTAAGGAGGTCACCGGGTTCGGCAGAGCTCCTGTCAACGATCTTGGAAACCGTTACGGAAGGCGCCCTGACCCATGAGACCGCTTCCGAGGATGTTTCCTGCATGAGGTTATCGGCATCGTCGGTGTAATTCAGGAAGACGACATTCCTCAGCTCCTGACCCGGAAGCACATCCGCATCCACGCGAACCGTTATGACAAGCATGTTCAGGCTGTTGGGCGATACACCGGTGAAGTGCCACCTGTAAACCTGACCCACACTGCTATCCGGAGCAACAGGAGTGGAGTTGTAGGAAGAAGAATAGAATGTCACTCCGTCCGGAAGGGTATCGTTTATCCAGACATGATTGGCCACGACATCGGCGGTATTATTGAAGTATACGGTGTAGTTGAGATATTCGCCTGCGCTTACAAATGTTCTGTCCGCGACCTTGGATACGACGATGGAGGAAACAACGCTCACCGTATAGTCGGATTCGCTTCCCACCTGCACTCCATTGCCTGCCGTATAGTTAAGGACAGCCGTATTATTGAGCAGCGTGCCGGAAGGTGTTCCGGAATTCACCTGCACTGTGATGTTGAAGCGGTGGGTTCCTGCGGAAACGGACGAGAAGTTCCAGAAGAAGACAGAGCCGGACACATCATGCCCGATTCCGCTGTCATCGGAGAGGTATGTCACATCCGCGGGGAGCGTATCGATCACCATTACATCGGCCGCCGTGTCTCCGGTGTTCACGAAGGTAATGGTATATACCAGCAGATCGCCGGGACTGACGACCTCTTTATCAACGGCCTTGTCCAGCGAAATCACCGGTCTGTGTATCGTCGTGCTCGCCGTATCGGACCCGCCGTCCCACTGCACTCCGTTAAGGGAGGTGTAGGTAAGGTTCGCGGTGTTCGTGAGAACGGAGCCGTCCGCCACATCCATATCCACGGTGCAGTTAATAAAGAGCGTATTGGTGCTCTGGGAGGCCACCGTAATGTTCCAGAAGTACGCGGTGCCGGACTGGCCGGACGGAGCCACGGAAGAGTTGAGGAAAGTAACGCCGGCAGGAAGGAGATCGGTTATGCTCACATCCGCCGAAGAGTGGCCCGTGTTGTCGTACGAGATGACATAGGTGAGAACATCGCCGGGATAGGCATCGGTAAGGCTGACATCCTTGACTATTGATATGACCGGCCTGACAACTATGGTATCTGCGGTATCGGAGGTCGTTGGGTAGGAATGGCCCCACTGATCGACGACATCACAGGTGACGCTGTTCCTCAGAAGGACAGAATCCGGGACGGAAGTCATGATGGAAAAGGTGATATTGAAACTGTGAACACCGGGGGCGACACTGGTGAAGTGCCATGAATATGTGCCTCCGCTCACATTATGTCCAATCCCGCTGTCGTCCGACTGGTAGACCACACCGTACGGAATACTATCGTTTATCCAGACATCCTGCGCCGTGTTGCTACCGGTATTATTGAAGTATATCGTATAGACGAGGTTATCGCCCGGCAGCGCCACGGACCTGTCCACTATCTTTTCGACCACTATGTCGGGTATCGTCACAATGGTACTTGCGGTATCCCACGAGCCGGGATATTCATGGCCATTTTCCGCACAATAATTCAGGGTTACATTGTTCACAAGAGTGTAATTGTCCGGGGCATCCGCATTCACCCGAACGGTGATCACGAACGAATGGGGGCCGGGAGCCACATCGCCGAAGACATACTGATATGTGCTGCCGGACTGGGCGGGGGTCTGACCACTCGTATCGCTGACATAGGTCACATAATCGGGCAGAGTATCATTGATCCAGACAGTGGAAGCGTTCGCAGAGCCCGTATTATCGTAAGTGATGGTGTAGTTCAGATACTGGCCCTGCCCGGCGGTAAGATGGTCCACTGTCTTCTGAACCTGAATAACAGGGGAAAGCACCAGTGTGGAAGCCGTATCTCCGCCTCCCGGATAGGGCGTGCCGCTGAGGTCCGCCGTATAATTCATGAATGCCGTGTTATTCAGCCATGTGCCGTCTGCTACGGACGCGTCAACGCTCACCCGAACCGTAATCTGATTGACAGAGTTGCCGGAAGCCGTGACATTGAAATAGAGCGTACGGCCGGAAACACCAGAGGGGGAAACGGAAGAATCGACATATGTCACCCCCGCAGGTAGAACATCGGTTATGTTCACCGCACAGGAATCACTCCCTGTATTGTTATAATAGAGAGTATAGGTGAGTACATCGCCCTGCAGGGCCGTATCCATGTCAACAACCTTCGAGATGGAAACGGAAGGAATGCTCACGACGGTAACGGCCGAGTCGTTGTTGTGCCACGAATAGCCGTTGGCCACCTCGTAGTCAAGGGACACATTGTTAACAAGCAGTTCTCCATCCGTAGCGGAGGGCATCACCTGAGCGGTCATAACAAACCAGTGAACACCCGGTGCGACATCCACGAAGTGCCATGTATAGGTCTGTCCCACATTGGTATGGCCGACACTGGCATTATCATTTATGTAAGAAACATCCGAAGGCAGGGTATCATTAATCCAGACATGAGTTGCGCTGGTGCTGCCAGTATTGTTGAAGTAAATCCTGTAGGTCAGGAAATCGTTGTGTCCCGCCACCGATGCGGAAACGGTCTTCACCACTATCAGAGCAGGGGATGTTATCAGAGTGGTGGCCGTATCCGAAACCCTCCATGTGTATCCGTTGGGAACGGAGTAGTCAAGGGTCACGGAATTCGTGAGAAGGGTGCCGTCGGCAACCGTGTCATTGACGCGGACCGTAACGGTTATCTGATAGCTCCCCGGAGCGAGGTTCGCATAGTGCCACACATAATCTCCGGTTCTGTTCGCCTCGTCACTGCTGGTAACGAAGGTCAGGCCGTCCGGTATCGTATCCCGTATCCACACCGAGGACGCGGAAGTGCTCCCGGTGTTATTGAAGTAGATGACATACGAATATACATCGTTAACCACCGCGGTGGCCGGGCCGGTCTTCTCCACGGAGACGATCGGACGCTGAACGAGGGTGGTCGCGTTGGCCTGTTCCTGAGGAAGCATGATTCCGTCCACGGAAGCATAATCGCATGTGACATTGTTCAGCAGGACAGTCCCGTCCGGGGTCGTGTCGTTCACCCTCACCGTGACGGTGAAATTATAAGAGCCGCGCTGGACATTGGAGAAATGCCAGTGATATGTCAGCCCCGTGTTGCTGTCGGGGGTCACGCTCGACCCCATGAACTCCACGCCTGCCGGCAGGGTATCGTTTATCCAGACATCTCCCGCGGTCCCTCCGCCATTATCATAAGATATGGTATATGTGAGTACATCCATCGGATTGGCGACGAGCCGGTCAACCGTCTTGTCAAGGGTTATGTGCGGGGCCTCAAGGGTCACATTGCACATGGAGCCGCCGTCCGCAGGGACAATGACAGTGCTGTTGGCACCATGTTCGCTCCCGGAAGCGGCCTCCACGAGAACGGTCTCGCCGCCCTCGTAGTATGTAAGATCGACCTGATACCTGCCGAGAGAATCGCTTGTCAGATAGAAGGAATAATCCACTCCGCCCGCGGTATAATTGACCCAGACATCGGCACCGGTGACAACCGTGGAATCAAGCCGGAATATGTAGCCGTAAACAGGATAAGGATCGTTCACGGCCGTGGCGTTGAGGACCACGGGGTTCGGATCGGACGCATAGGTCCCGGTGTTCGTCCCGGCAAGACCGTACGGCGTGCCGTCCTTTGCAGTGATGTAGTACGATATGGTGTAGTTACCGCCGGCAGGGTTCAACTTTATGTACCCTCTCCATGAGCCGTTCGTGCGGTCCCCGGATGTGAGATTCATGGATATGTTGTGATAGGAGGTCTCGTTCCAGTTTCTGTAGTGCAGTGTCACCGAATCCACATACACATTGTCGCTCACCTGAGCATCCACCCTGAGAAGGGTTCCGGACTCATTGGTAAGGTTGCTGTGGAGTATCGTCGGCGGCGTGTA
>CAZKII010000022.1:16442-20051 GCA_964552865.1 uncultured Thermoplasmata archaeon
ACATACCCCCTGAGGAGGCCATCCGGCGGCGGGTCCGCCCTTGTCGCACCGGTATATCCTTCCATCTCTATGGGAGAATCCGAGGTGTCGCCCATTCCGTTCCAGTTCACATAATGAACATAAACATCCGCCACATCAGCCGATGTCATTCCGAGCTCCGCAAGGGAGAGGCCCACTTCGGTCCTGTTCATGTTGGATGCGGCGGCAACACTTCCCGCGGTGGCCCACGACCACAGGCTGCCATCGGAGCCGGTGAATCTCATAAGGGTCCTCGAGGTGAGCGTTCCGTAGATACCGGAAAGTTTGACCATGTAATCGGCACCGATCCCGCCGATCATGTAACCCGTCGAGACATTTCTGTCGGAATCGATGAAGAACATCATGCTGCTCTCACCGGTAATACTCTCCTTTGGTACTCTCTGAAGGGCAGCGTCCTCCGGAGCCTTGAAATCGAAGTTAGAAACAGGAGCGGCCTGAGTACCGGAATCGGATGGCTCGGAAGATGTAATATCCTTCGACATGTCACGGGTGGCTGGGGGCACATAAGGCGTATCCACCTCCGGCACCGCATCGCCCGAGAAGATATCGGCGGTCACGCCAGCATAGAGGAAAGCGCTTCCTCCCTGACTCACCGCATTGTAAGAAGTGATGTCGAGGACCAGCGCCTCGGAGGATGTGGCAGGGGTGGAGTCCTTGTTAAGGGCGTCCCCTGCGTTTTCACTGGTAAAGGATGCAAGAGCCCAGTCCGAAAACGCTCCATCTACCACAATCCCGGCAGGTGCCTCGAGAACATAGAAATTCATAACCGGAGACAGTTCCGCATAGGCGATGCCCGGGCTTGCCTCGGCCGAAGCGAGTCTCACACCGATGGTCTCGCCTCTCTGAGATTCCGGAGCATTCACCGCCACGGAAAGGTGCAGCACGGAATCGGCCTCCATGTCGATGGGAGGATCAATGCGCACCGTTATTCCGTCCCCGTCAATCACACCGGTGCCTACAGACTGGCCGTCCATAAGAACCGTAAGCGAGAAAGCCGTCATATCGGCCGTACCGGTGGTGACGAAATGAAGGGACGAAAGAGAGGACGGGAAGGATAGGGAATGCACGGAGAGGTCAAGAATGGTATTCTCCGCACCTGAAATAACCTGAGTGGTATGAGCAACGGAGGACTCTATATACACCGAACCCCCTACATTGCTCACCGCATAATCGGAATGGTCCTGATTGCCGTTGGTATCCGATGTGAAGAACATTACGGAAACCATGGGGGTCTCATTGAGCTGCATAGATTCCAGAGACATCCTGACCTCCATTTCCGACCCGGATGAATAGGGGGTTGCCACCACTCCGGCGCTCTCGAATCCGGCCCAATCATAGCGATTGTCACCGTTGAAGGAATAAACTGATGTCCCGCTCACCGCGCCGCCGTGCCCGGTAATCTTTATCAGATACTCCGCACCGAAGTTCATCATGGCATAGCCGGTAGTGGGGTCGTTATCCGTATCGACGAATATTCTCGTAACATCGCCCCGTTGGTCTCCGAACTGCGTGCCGGTAACCCGCAGATAGAAGTAAATGTTGCGGAAATCACTGGCGACCTTGGTTTCCTCTATATTAATGTTGGGGTTATAAGGCGAGTCCGTAAGAGAATCGGCATAGGAGGTTATGTTCTGCCAGTCACCGAACTGCCCGTCAGGCGAGATGATCTCTCTCGGTGCCTGCGGTATGGGCATAAGGAAAGGAATCGCAGAAGACAGAAGCAGAACAAAGACCAGGCCGATAACAGCATAGGTGCTCCAGTCGAACTTCTTGGGCGGATAATGTACCTTCAGCGGTTTCGGCTCCTTCGGCTCCTCCTCCTCCACCTCCGGTTCGGGCTCCGGCTTCACAATATCGACGAAGAATACATTACCGCATGCATTGCAGCGTGCCAGACCGCTGTCACTGACATCAAAGTCGCTCTCGCCGCAGACAGGGCAGGAGATCTCCGCCTCTGTAACTGCAAAGACATTTCCGCAGTCATCGCAGATGGCAAGACCCTCATCCGTCATATGATAGTTCGTAGAAGAACAGGCAGGACAGGAAACAACGCCCTTCTCTACCTCTTCCTCGGCAACCTTCTCTTCCGGTTCCTCCACCGGTTCCGCTTCCTCCTCAACATCCGGCTCTTCCGGCTCCCCCTCTCCCTCGGGAACCTCAAGCTCCACGGGCTGAAGCGTGGCAAAACAGATCCTGCATGTGCTGGAGTCCGGCTGATTGAGTGCGCCGCATGAAGGGCACTTTACCATGATAGTAAGATCGGTCCAGCAGTTCTTGCACATCACATCATCAGGTTTTACAGGAGAGCCGCACACAGGACATAGAAGATCGGAAGCGGTAACCTCTCCCGACTCTTCGCCCTCAGCAGTAATCTCCTTATCCTCCTCAGCTTCGGCCAGATCCGGTTCTTCCGCTTCTTCGTCAGGGGCAACCTCTTCCTTTTCCGGGAGGTCATTGAGCTCCGCACCGCATATGACACACACTTCGGACCCAGCGGGATTATGAGCACCGCAGACAGGGCATTCTATTTCATCGCCGTTGAACTTCTCTCCGCAGACTGGGCAGACCTTGGCGCTGACAGGCACCTCCGCGCCGCAGAACTCGCACTCCTTGAGCGGTTCATCGACAACGGCGACATCCTCCGTGTCCGCACCCTCATCTTCCGCTCCCTCCTCAGGGGCCGGTTCGCCTTCTTCCAGAATAATCTCTTCCTCCTCTTCTTCCGGAACAGGGGGCTCCTCTTCCCCTTCCATCACCACATCCTCGTCAATAATCTCCTCATCGACAGCTTCGCCTTCGGTTTCAGAACTCGAATCTTCGGGAGCTGGTTCTACGAGCAAAGCTTCGTCCTCCGATGGCTCTGGCAGCTCTTCAGGAGTGGACTCGACACCTTCCTCCAAGTCGGGCGATTCCTCTGCCACATCCTCAGCGGACTCATCGCTTACATCCGGAACATCCTCAGATAGCGCCTCCTCTTCTGAAAGAGAATCCGGGCCGGACGGCTCTTCCTCGGCTACCTCATCTCCCTGCAGCTCCTCCGATTCCATCGGGGCCCCAGCCTCTTCCGGCTCGTTCGGGACGCTCTCTTCCATATCAACCTCCGGCGAAAGCTCCGCACCGCAAACGGAGCACTCAACACTACCAGCCGGGTTGTCGGCCCCACAAATAGGGCACTCAACATGATCCTCATTCAAATCAATCGCCTCCTCTACCTCCGTATCAGCGGCTTCCCTCTCGTCAACCGGTGATTCATCAGAAGCGGAATCGGGCTGGGCGGTATCGATATCGCCCGCAACATCCTCAGTCAAGAGAGTTGCACCGCAAATACGGCATTCCTCTGTACCGGGCTCGTTCACCGCCCCGCAAACAGGACATTCGATCTCCTGTGCGCCAGTCTCAACATCGTTTTCCTCTTCGGCATCGCTGCGTCGTCCATTCATGCACATCCATCCGTTAAGCGTAGATGACTACCTATACTCTCACCCATATATTAAGGTTACTGAGGAACTTCGCTCTCCACTCCGATGAAAGAGCAAAAAATAAAAGAATAAAGAAAAGGGTTTGATGGCT
>CAZKII010000023.1:0-19888 GCA_964552865.1 uncultured Thermoplasmata archaeon
GTATACACCGCAGACCCGAAGAAGCATCCCGATGCCAGAAGAATAGACGAAATGACATACGGCCAACTCAGGGAGATAATCGACAGAGAGGGGGTTAAGGGGGCGGGGCCCAATGTGGTGTTCGACCCCGTGGCCGCAGAGATCATAGAAGAGAAGAGAATAGAGACAAGGATCGTGAACGGCCTCAGGCTGGAAGAGCTGGAAAAGGCGGTTAAGGGAAAGGATTTTCTGGGAACGGTAATAAGAGGATGATTATACCTCGTCTTCAAGGGGCTCCAGGTCCCTGCTGCGGACAATTCTCATATCGAGCCTTTCGAATCGCTCCGTCAGCTCACGGTAAAGCTCCTTCTTAATGGCCTTCCTGTGGAAATAGACCATCTCCGCACCGCTTGCATCTATGGCCTTCTGGAACATCTCCTCCTTCAAGTTCTCCAGAGCATAGGTGGGAAGCACATGCCCCACCGAAACCTTCCTGCTCAGGATGATATCGGACATTCTCGGAGCATAGTGACCCCCACCCACACCGATGGCTATCGGGTATCTCACATCGATTCGCTCCCTCAGATCGAGAACGGTCTTTGCAAGAACGCGGCCTGCCTCCCGGTGCGGCCACATGGATTCGTCACTGCCAATCTCTATGAAAAATGTGGGGGTCTCCATGTAGGGGCCGTGATGGGTCGCTTCCATGGATATCTTAAAAGTATCCCTGAGGTCCCCCGCGTTCCTGTTTATGAGGCGAAGGGCCTCCGACATCAGGTTGGGGGAAGCGGGCACAAGGGTGTTGTCCCGTCCTCCCGCCTGTGCATCGTGCCAGTTGCCGATGGGATGTACAGTGAGCGTGGCGATGCCGGACGCAGCTCTGTGGCGGGAAAGGACAATAATGCTCTCGAAAGAAAAACCGGCAGCCTTCAGCTCCGAATCGAGATTCTCGTGGCGGACATGCAGGTCGTTTATGGCGACCAAGGTGTACCTCACCTTCGGGTGCCCGTCGCTAATCCACACCGGATTTCCGAACATCTTTCCATCCTCTCTCCATTCCTCCATCTCCAGGAGATGGGAGCGGATGTTCCGACTAGCCATGTCTTCGTTCGAAGAAACGAGCATGATGCGGTGCAGCTGCGCGTTCATAGTCGCTCGGCCGCCTCCTTTATCTTCTTTGCGGTAGCGGGGCCGATCCCTTTCACGGCGGACAGCTCCTCCACCGAGGCCTTCTTTATGAATTCCGGGTCGGAAAAGCCCACATCGATTATGTTCTGAGCCTTCTTCGAGGAGACTCCCGGTATGGCAGTGAGGAACTCCATCATCCTCTTCCACTCCTCCACGATTGCAGAAGATAGGCGAAGTACAAGGTCCTTTTTCGTGCCGGCCACAGGGATTTTCCTCTTCTTGCACATGGTTATGAGCTCGCTCTTGTGAAGGGAGGACAGCTGCTTCTCCACCTCTTTCCTCCGGGCTTTCAGGATATCCTCATCTATATGATTATCCCGGGCCTCCGAATCGTCCTCCCCTTCTTCCGCAGACTCGCCGGAATCTGGACCTTCGATCTCACGGACCATCTCCTCTTCCAGGGATTTCGCGTACTCAACGAGATCCTCCAGGTCCGACGACAGGTCTTCCACCTCCTCCAGTTCCCGCAGGTCCTCAGCAACCTCCTCTCTTACCTCCGCTTCGGAAGGACCTTCTTCCTCGACATACCCGCACAGAACGCACACACCGTCCACGAGAGAGCCGACGGCTCCGCATCTGGGGCAGGCCGACGATTCTTCCGCCGCGGAAAGCTCCTCGGGCAGTTCCATCGAATCCTCCTCTGGCGGAGCGGCCTCCTCTTCCGAAAGAGGTGCGTAGTCGTCCGACAGCTCGAACTCGTCGTCCTCGATATCGGCTATCCCCTCCTCGTCGGCAATATCGTCCGCAAAGCTCCCATCATCCTCCGGAGTCGCATCCACGGCACCCACAGGCTCGGTCGGCGCTTCGGCCTCGGTTACCTCCCCGCCATCCGGAGACTCGGGGATATGAGCGTCTTCACCTGCCTCTGCTTCCGGCTCGACCCCTTCAGATTCCTCACCCTCCGCGACCGCATCAGTTGAGGACTCCGGTTCCGCTTCCTCTGCATCACTGGGGCCCTTCGAGATGACCTCTATCAGGGCCTTCACCCTGCTGCTATTCCTGCCGAGCCTCTGCTTTTTGACATCCTCCAGCATGGAGAGGTTGCCAATGTTTTTAAGGGGCTCCTCGAACTCGGGAGAGAGCTCCACCGCCCTTCTGAAGCACGCTTCGGCACTGTCGAGATGACCGAGGTTCATAAGAATAAGGCCGAGAAGGTTCCACAGGCCTGCATCTGCACCATCCACATCGGCCTCAATGGCCGTCAGGCAGGTCTTCAGAGCGGCCTTTGCGTCCCCCGCAGATAACTGGGCGAATGCGAGATTCCCCGCAGAATAGCGATTGTCAAGGAGCAGATGGGCCTCCCGGAAGGATTCCAGAGCCTCATCCACCCTGGAATCGCACTGAAGAATCAGGCCTCTCGTGATCCATGCAGGTCCGTAATCCGGCCGCAGCTTCAGGCACTGGTTAGTATATTTCAGAGCGGATTTGACATCGCCCTCTTTGAAAAAGAGGACCGCGCGATTATTCCATGCCTGATAGAACCTGGGGTTGATCACAAGGGCCTTCGCAAAGGCCTCACCGGCCCTCTCCGCATCCGCATCCATAAGCGCAACGCCTATTCTGTTCCAGAGATACTCGGAATCGAGGCGCTCGGCAATATCCTCCATGATCGCAGCCCCCTCCGAAGGGCGCCCGCTTTTTATAAGGGCGAGGGAAAGCCGAAGATCCAGCCTGAAACCCCTCTCCGGAATGGATGACAGAAGGTCGATCTCCTCCTCATAATCCCCGTTAATCCCGTGGAGATAGGCAAGGTTATACACGGCGGGGTAGTATCCGGGGTCAAGTTCAAGTGCGTGCCTGAGATGACTGACAGCGGATTCCAAATCACCAGCCTCGAAGAGGAGTATGGCAAGCCTGTTCCGGTACTCCGGCAGGTCCTCCACCTCGGCCAGTTTCTTCATGACCTCAAGGGCGGAGTCGGTCATGCCGAGGCTCGCCAGAACAACCGCCCTCTCCTCGAGAGTGTGCCTCGTCATGAACTCTCCGGCATCGGCGGACGGCACTGGTGCCGCGGCTTCCGGCTGAGGGAGAGTTCTTTCTTCTGGCATCTCCACGGCTTCGGGCTCAACATCCGATTCCACCTCCTCCGTTTCCTCCGGCTCGGCTTCCTCCTCGGCTGACTCGTCCTCTGGCTCATCCTGCTCGGGAAGGGGCTCGGAAACCTCCTCATCCTCCATCCCCGAATCCTCAGCTTCGATGACCTCGGCCGCGGATTCTTCGGGCAATTCCGGCTCGACACCCTCCGAATCATCCTCTCCGGCCTCGGAAGGGCCGAGTTCTCCCCTCGCGAGAGGTCGTACCTCAGCGGGCTCCGGCTCCTCACGGGAATAAAGCGTGCCGAACGGGGGAGACAGCTCGCTGTCACCCTCTTTCTCCTTCATTTCGAGGGCTCTTTCCCGAAGCTGCGCCGCCTCCCTGAAATCGCTCTGAAGCCGCAGGGCCTCATCGCACGCATCCACAGTAAGGGAGTACTGTTTTATGTTGAACAGAGCCTCCGCCTTCCTGTACCAGATCACGGGATTGTCCTTTATCCATGAGGTGACCATATGCCACGATTCCGCGGCCTCTCTGAACTGCCCGAGCTCGTGATGGAGAGCGGCTTTGTTGATCCATGCGTCCGCATAGGCCGGATTCAATTCGATGGCTCTGTCGAAGCTATCGGCTGCCTCACCGATGCGCCCGAGCTTCTTCAGGGTGACGCCCAGATTATTCCAGACCTTCTCATCCCCCGGGTCGATCTCTATTATCCTCTGATAGCACGAAAGCGCATCCTCATACCTGTGAAGCGTGTAGAGAGTGGTGCCCATGTTGTTCAGGGCCTTCACATTCTTCGGATTGATGTCGAGGGCTTTTTTGTAATAGGCTATCTCATCCTCATACCTTCCGAGCTCGTACATGGTCACGCCCATCAGATAATAGGTCTCGTCGGTTTCGTCGTGGGAAAGCGCCATTTTATAGAAGTCCATTGCGCTGTGATAGTCACCAAGCTGGTGATAACAGGCTCCGACCATCCGCCACGCAGCATCATAACTGGGCTTAAGCTCGGCGGCCTTCTGGAACATCTCCATGGCCTCTTTATACTTCCTTCTGGCAAAGAGGTCCTGCCCTTCCTCCATGTAGGCCATCAATTCCCCTGCGCTCGGGAGCCAGCGCTCTCCCTCCTGTTCTATGACCTCCCGATCCTTCTCCTGCATCAGCTCTTCCATGAGGCCGGTGGCGTCGAAAAGCTGAGCCAGCTTCTCACCGTCCACAAGGGATATGCCCACCATTTCCGCATAAGTTTTCGCCTCATCGGTGTAATCGGATGTGGAGATATAGAGCGGAGAAGCGAGCTCCCCGTCATACTCCTTTCCCACAATGGGCTGAAGCTCCTCCGGGGTCACGAACTCACCCGCTCCCTTTCTGCTGATGACCGCGAAGTATGTCTTCCCCTTATATGTCCCGATCACCGATATGTCGCCCGCATCTTCCGGGCGCTCCATGACGCTGAAGTTCATTCTTTCGAGAAGGTGCTCCATCCATCTGGCGAACTCGCTCTCGTCCATGGAAAGAAGCTCTCTGATGAGACGCTCCCGCATCTTCCTGTCGATAATGGCAGATAGTTCCTCCATCACTCCTCACCCCCTTTCCCAAGCCGCATGACAAAATCCTTCACCTCGGGAGAATCCGGATTTATCTGCATGGCCTTCCTGAGAGCCTCGGCACCCTCTTTCTCCCTACCGGAATCGTAGAGAGCGCGGGCACGGGCCAGCCAGACCAGTTCCTTCTCCCTGGTGAGCATGAGAGCGCGGTCGTATATCTTCAGGGCCTTGTCCACCTCTTTCATGGCGGAGAGCGTTTCTCCCAGAAGGAGCCACGCCTTCGGGCTGGTGCCGTCCACCTTCACCGCCTCGCCGAAGGCCTCGGCCGCCTCTTCCAGCCGGTCCATACCTCTGTACGCCTCACCCCTGTAAAGATACCCTTCCACCATCTCCGGATAGTTCTCGACTATCTGCCCTGCGGTTTCCAACAGGCGGTCCCACAGGCCCCTGTCCTTCTCAATCCGGGCCTTGAGCAGCAGAGCCTCCCGATCGGCAGGGTGCATCTTAAGCGATGTCAGGGCCTCCTGCAGCGCAGCGCCCCACTTCCCCATCATCATAAGCACGGTTCCCTTTCCGGTGTGGGCCTCCCTGCTGTTCTCGATCTTCAGAACGGTGTTATATATGCGCAGGGCGTCATCGAGCATCCCGCGCTCCGTGAGTATCCTGGCCCTTTCTATGTGAGCGGGGATGAAATCCGGCCGTATGCTTGTGGCCGTGCTGAGCAGCTGTACCGCACCCCCCCAGCGGCCCAGATCCCTCATTGCCAGACCCTTGTAGTACCAGGGCCACGGGTTTTCCGGCTCGATCTCAGCCACGGAATCGAGGGTGCGGAAAGCGGCATCGAGATGCCTGAGACCCAGCAGAGCACGGGCCTTTCCGATGAGAGCGCGGACATTCCCGGGGTTCATGTCTATCTGCTGCTCGTATATCTTCATCGCATCATCGTAACGACCCTCGTCAAGGAGGCTGTCGGCCTCGTCGAGGAGCGGTGCGGGATTAAGCGGTTCCAGATCCTGAAGAAGGGAGTCTATCACGGAGCCTGTGGTCCTCTCCGGCAGGTGCCTCTCCTCCTTCACAGGGAAATCCGCCTCCGGCTGAGCGGGTGGCACGGCCTCCGCAATCTCCTCTTCCTCAATCTCTTCCGATTCCTCCTCTTCGGCAGGAGCGGTCAGGCGGCTCAGCTCAGGCGAGGGAGCGGGTACCGCACCTCTTCCCCTTTCATAGGCCTCAACTCCGCCCTCTATATCGCCCATTGCAGTGAGTATGTCACCGAGAAGTAGCCACGACTCGCTGTCATCCTCCTTCAGTTCCAGTGCCCGCTCACAGCACGCCTTTGCCTGAGGAAACATCTCCATGCGGGAAAGGACGCGGCACTTGGCCTGCCAGAACCAAGGATTGTCTATATCCTCCTTCAATGCGGCATCTATGTGAGAAATCGCCTCCCTGTACCTGCCGAGAGCGGCGAGGGCAAGGCCCGCAAGAACGGAGATCCGCGGCGGAAGTTCCGTGTCCTGCACGGCGGTATATGCATCCAGATACCTCTCGGAATCGAGAAGTGCGTTCATCTTCCCCTCGAGAGCGTGGATGCTGGATGGGTCCACTACAAGGGCCGCCTCGAACAGCGCGAGAGCGCGAGAGGGATAATCCAGATCCTTTCCCACGGCCTTATACAACTCCGTGCGGGAGGCCATGAGCAGGACAACCCCTGCCCGAATGAGGGTGTCGGCAGGACCGGAAACCCGTCCTTCGGCCACCTTATCCTCGATATTTCTCACCAGAGCCGAGATACGCCTCACATCCTCCCCGGAGAACGGAACCGGACCGGAGAAGGACAGAGGTACTCCGAAGAGCCGTAACAGCCTCCCGGCGCGCTTCATAAAGAGATGAAGGTCGTCCTCGGACAGTACTGACTCTATCTCACCCACTCCAGACATGTCGGCCAGTGCGGTCTCAACGGCCGCCGGATATGCGATTGGCAGGACGACTGAACCCTGACCGATGCTCTCCAGCAGGTCGCTTCCGAGGAGCGAGCTGTCCATATAGAAGTCGATAGTCCGCTCACCCGCACAATCCGGGCACAGGATTGCACTGCTTTCCTTTCCACATGATACGCACTTCAAACTTACACCACACCAGAATAGCGAAGGTTATTTAAAATAATTGCAGTTGCGGGCAAAACATCTATATGCATGGGCCATCTCTGTCCGTGGACCAGAAAGACGCATGGAACGGCTTCTATCTCCGAAACCGATGGGGATGGGGCGGATTCGCCGACATATCGTGGATAACCCGGAGGCTGGAGAGCGGAGCGAAGATTCTGGAGCTGGGAACCGGCAACGGAAAGACATTCATCCCACTCTGCAAGAAGGGATACTCGTGCACCGGGGTGGACTTCTCCGAGGTGGCGGTAAATCAGCTGAGGGCGGGGCTGAGCCGAATCTCACCGAACAGATGCAGGGTCATGGTAGCGGATGTCCTGAAACTGCCAGAGGACATGAGAGAATTCGACGCAGTTGTAATGATCCACCTGCTGAACCACCTGAGCCTGAAAGAAACGGAGAAACTGCTCCTTCAATGCACATCCCTCCTCGGGAAAGGAGGCCTCGTATTCGCCGAGATGTTCGGACCCGAGGACATGCGCGTATCCGGGAAAGAGACGGAAAGGGGCGGAATAAAATACCGGTATCACACCCCAGAAGAGATAACGGCTCTGGACATAAAAGGACTGAGAACGCCCGAAGTCACCATCATCCTGCGGGAAAGAAGATACGGCGGGAAAAGCGGTGTCCGCGAGCTGCTGAGATTCGTATGGGAGAGGGAGTAATCACGCCCTTCTGAATATCTTCACCATGGCGGCATACAGCCCGAGAAGGCCTCCCTGAAACAGGAGCAGAAGGCCGATGAAATCCACCAGCACCCCGGAGGTGGCACCGCCGGAAACCAAAAAGAGAGTGGCATGCATGGCGTATTTGATCGGATTGAACAGCGTGAGGAAAGAGACGAGGCCATGAAAGCTCTCGGGAGGATAGAACACATTCCCCAGCATCATGGAGAGCATGAGGACCGCCGGCAGGAACATTATAACATCCATCTCTCTCCTGAAAAGAAAGGAAAGGATCATACCCGCGTTCTGAACCGCAACGGAGAACAGGAGCAGGAGAGAAAACAGGGCGAGAAGGGAGAGGAAGGAGATGCGAAGCCCCGGGATTATAAGGAACATCGCCACGAGGAATAAGAGAAGCTCCATGAGAGATATGAGGAGGAAACTGAGGGCATAGCCCGCATAGAACTCGGACAGGGAAACCCTGGCGGACAGGAGGCGGTCAACGGTCTGCTGCACCCTCTCCCTGAGGAGTATCAGCGACGAATTGAACAGGGCCACCGAGAAGAGGGTTATGACCATTATTACGGAGAAAATATAGGCAAGGTTGCTGTGCGAATTCCTCTGGACAGGGGTGAAAGACCCCATGAGGTTCTCCGCATCCCCCCGTGTAAACAGGTCCTCCACCGTCTTCTGCGCAGCGAACTGCACCTCTGCCGAGATATAAAGGGAGAGCGGAACATACGAATCGTCAAGGTCCAGCCGATACTGGAATGAGGAGAATGGGACATCGGATGTCAGGTTCATCTCGTAGAGGGCCCACTTCGTGAACTCCGTGGAGAAGAAGATGACAGCCCTGACCTTCCCCTGCTTCAAAAGAGAGCTGGCAGACTCATAGGAATCCTGAGGAACGAGGGAAATCCGGCTGCTGTTTATTCTGCTCAGAATGTCCTTCGCCATGTTTATGTGGATCACCGTACCGTTCACCTGCAGGTCATACCCCTCGTCCAGATTGACCACGGCCACCCTCACATTCTCGAATGGATACACCACGGAGAAGCCCACCACGGATGTCAGAAGTATGGGGAGTATGAAGAGGGCGAAGAGGCCTTTCGCATTGCTCCTCATCTGCCAAAGTACACGGCGAGAGATACTGAGCGCGTGATTCATACCCCTGCCTCCGTTCCGGAGAGATAATTCACCGCTTCTTCTATGGTTTCCGCGCTTATCTCCTCCACCGGCGCATCGCCGAGCAATCTGCCATCCTTCAGGGCCACAACGCGATCCACCCGTGACAATACCGACGGAGAATGGGAGGACATCAGCACGGTTTTGCCCCCTTCCTTCGCCTCGCTCAGCAACTCCCAGAAATACTGTTCAAGAGTGTAATCGAAGCCGGTGGTAGGCTCGTCAAGGACGACTATGTCCGGGTCGGCGGCAAGAGTGCATGCAAGGGAGAGGGCCCGCCTCAGTCCACCGCTGAGCTCGGACGCAAGGGCATTTCTCTTATCGTACAGCTTCAGACGGGAAAGCATTCCCTCAAAGCCATCGCCCCCTTCCGCTTTCGGGTTAAGGTCGGAAAAAAACCGGAGGTTCTGAAGCACGGTAAGGTCGGGATAAACAGCGTCGTCCTGCGGCATATATCCTATGAAAGGGGCGCCCGTGCCGAAAGAGACGGTGCCGGAGTCGGGAGGGATTACGCCTGCGATTACCTTCAGAAGTGTGCTCTTACCGGAGCCGTTCGGCCCGACGAACAGGGTGACCTCCCCCTGGCGAAGCCGGATGGATATGTCCGCGAGGGCTCTGATCTCTCCGAAGCTTCTGGAGATGTTTCGAACATCCAGCACGGTCACACCTCATAAAAATGGAAAGGAAAAGGGGTTTCAGTATGTCGGCGGGGGCGGTGTCTGATTCTGCGGCGGCCCCTGATACTGGTTCTGCGGTGGCTGTGGGGGCTGCTGAGGCTGCGGCGGCGGATAGTACGCCGGCGGCTGCTGGGGCTGGCCCTGATACTGGGGCTGCTGCGGCGCATAAGGATCGGGATAGGGCGCCATCTGCGGCCCGGGCTGCTGTGGCTTTTTCTTCCTCATGACCAGAGCTAGAATGACTATCACGACCACGACACCCAGAATTATAAGGAGGAACATCGGGTTACCTAAGTCGAAAAGGCCCGGCTCACCTATGGAAGACATGGATGTGTCCGTCTTATCTATGTTCGAAGATGCCTCGTCGTAGTCCGCATAGGTGAAGGTGGTATCACTGGTAGCCGCCCCGCCGAGCAGCGAAAGACTGCCGCTGGCACTGCCGCTCATGCCCGGAATCACAGGAGAGGCTCCGGCAGGTATATATGTCCCCGCCACGAACTTCTTATCCGGAGAATACAGAACGGACGGTTCCGTATCACCCTTCCAGTAGGAGTACTCGTAATACGGAGAGATCTTGAACACGGTGAGCGTGTTGCCGTTCTCATCCGTTATCTGCATGGTGCCCGTGCACTCAAGGTTGAAGTCCACGGTGCTGCTTCCACTTATCTTACCGTTGGCCATCTCGCTGTCACCCATGTCGAGCTTGGCTATGTCGATGGGGAAGTCCTGACCGGTCTCGTTCCTTATCTCCTGAACGACTTCGTCAGGCAGCCCGCTGGCATCTATCGTTCCGCCGTATGTGCCGCTGACGGTTATGTTGGAATAAACACGCCACTGATCACCCACATTTATCGGGAAGTCCAGAAGGTTGAGCGGTGGCTCGAAGTTTATGGTTATGCTGCTGTGATACTCCTCGGTGAAGGAGATATCGTAGTCCTGATAAGATACTGTGTAGTTGCTGTCGTAATCGTAAATCCCTCTTGTGGAGGAATCGGCAAGGTTATAGATGGACTCGAGATAAACAAGGCCGTAGTAGCTGTCCTCGTAGAAGAAATCGAGGTTGTCAACGCCCGCACCGGCATCGATGATGAGGTAATCTCCTGCCTGTACCGTGTCCGAATCCGTGGCAAGGGTTCCATCGGCGTGATACACGGTGAATGTGGCGGAATCGGTGCCGTAAACGCTCTCAAGAAGCGTGACATTCACATCGTACACATCGATATTCATGTTGCCCCATGTAAGGTCACCGCTAACGGAATCGATGGTCACCATGATACTCGAACCGCTGGTGCTGGATGAAATGGAGAGTTCGGGATACTGGGGCACGCCGGTGTCGTAACCGCTATCATAGCCGTCATCGTATCCCCCGGTTCCCACGAGGCCGCCCATCATATCTCCCATGAGCATGTCCTCGCCCGGAAGGTTCTTACCCACCAGGCTGAAGGCGGTCTTCTGCTCCACTTCTATCGTAATTGACTTCACTGCCATGGTGTCCCTGACGAACTTCATGTCTCCGCTTACAACGGTGGCGTGGTCAAGGGAAACATCCGCGCTCATCGTTCTCTGGGATGTCGGAGGTGCCTCCATGTAGGAATATGTGCCGGGATCGGGCATATCGGCGGTAACGCTCGCATGCACCTTCAGCCCGCTCACGGATTCGCTCATCCTGTAATGAAGGGTGTACTCCGTATCGGTGGCTCCGGTCACCTCGAATGTGGCCCATGCCCCTGCGGTCCCCTTCACCGTAACATCGACATCGCTCACCTCTCCGCTGGCTGCCGCCTCCTGTTTCATCATCTGAACATATGGCTCCGCATATGTGTTCAGGTCTTCATCCGCCCCAAAGGCCCACTTATCGCCAACAGTCCATTCCGGGGCCTGTGCGCTCTCTGCCGCGCTGACCATACCTGCAAACAGTACGGCAATCATTGCGGCTATTATCATCATGCTGAGTATTTTCGTCCTCATTTCAAATGCCTCCGAAGCAAGATAGCAGCACCTCCTATTTATATGTTTCTCCCGTTCAATATTACGAAGTGGCACGAAACCCTTATTATTTACCTCACTTATCTCCCTGCATGGTCCATATAATCATGGGAAGTACGAGCGACATGAAAGTCGCGGAAAAGGCGGAGAAGGTTCTGAAAGAGCTTGGAATACCCTACAGAATATCGGTTGCCTCGGCACACCGCACACCGGAGCTGCTGAAGGAGATAGTGGAGAAAAGCGACGCATCGGTCTTCATAGCCATTGCGGGGCTGTCGGCCGCACTCCCCGGCTCCATCGCCGCACTGACGGAAAGGCCGGTGATAGGCGTACCGGTATCTGGGAAGCTTAACCTCGACTCCATTCTCTCGATAGTTCAGATGCCCCCCGGTATCCCTGTGGCCGCAGTGGGACTGGACAGAGGGGATAACGCCGCACTCCTGGCCGCCGAGATCCTCGCCCTGAAAGACGGAGAGATAAGGAAGAGGCTGACCGCATACCGCCAGGGAAGGGCCGAGAAGGTGCGAAAAGACAACGAAGAAGTGAGCAAAAGGGGGAATTGAATGTTCGACCCCGAAAAGTTCATAGACGAGTCCATCGAGAAGATAAGGGCGGATGTGAAGGGGAAGGCCATAATCGCCTGTTCCGGCGGGGTTGACAGCACAGTGGCCGCGGTTCTGGGTGCGAGAGCCATAGGAGACAACCTGCTTGCGGTGTTCGTGGATACCGGATACATGAGAAAGGGGGAACCGGAGGCCGTGGGAAGGATGATGAAGGACCTCGGGGTGAACTCGAAGGTAATCGATGCCAGAGAGGAGTTTTACAGCGCTCTCAAGGGAGTGAGCGAGCCGGAGAAGAAGAGGAAGATCATAGGCGGGAAGTTCATTGATGTGTTCGACAGGGAGGCGAAGGCCTTCGGTGCGGATTACCTGTTCCAAGGGACCATAGCTCCGGACTGGATAGAGAGCGGGGGCGAGCTCAGGGACACGATAAAATCCCACCACAATGTGGGCGGCCTCCCGGAGGATATGAAGCTCACGCTGGTGGAGCCGCTCAGGGACCTTTACAAGGACGAGGTGCGGAAGGTGGCCAGAGCGTTGAAGATAGAGGTGGCAGAGAGGCAGCCCTTCCCGGGCCCGGGCCTTGCAATAAGAATCATGGGCGAGGCCACACCGGAAGCGGCTGAGACGGTGAGAGAGGCGTGCGCCATCACCGAGGAGGAGATAGAGAAGGCCGCGGAAAAGGGGGAGATGGAGCTGCCGTGGCAGTACTTCGCGGTCCTGCTCCCGGTTAAGACGGTGGGCGTCCACGGGGACCTGAGGGCCTACGGATACACTGTTGCAATAAGGGCGGTGGAGTCGCTGGACGGCATGACCGCCGGCTACTCGAAGATTCCGCACTCCGTTCTTGAACGGATCTCAGTGAGAATAACCAATACTCTCGGCGACAGGGTGAACAGGGTGGTTTACGACATAACGAACAAACCGCCGGGAACGATAGAGTGGGAGTGAGCGAAGGATGAACGGATACCTGCTCACCATGATCATTCTGGCCGCATTCTATGCAGTCGTATTTGCCCTTCACAAAACCGGCCTCATGGAGAAGTACAAACTGTCCATGATGGGGCCGTTCCTCATGTGGAGGACGCAGAAGGGGAAGAAGCTCATAGACTGGCTTTCCCAGAGAAAGAAAATGTGGTTCGCCTATGCGAAGATATCCAAAGTGATAGTGGCCGTGGCAATGTTCTCCATGTTAGCATTGCTGATATGGGAGGCGACCATAGTCCCCAGCATACCGAAGGAGAACGCCCCCTCGCCCGAGATGATGCTCGGAATACCCGGAATCAACCCGGTCATACCGATATGGTACGGAATCCTCGGCCTTCTGGTCGCAATGGTCTTCCACGAAGGAGCGCACGGCGTGCTGACCCGGGCCAACGAGCTCAAACTAAAATCCCTCGGGATCCTCCTTCTGGTGGTTCCTCTGGGTGCATTTGTGGAGCCGGACGAGGAGGAGTTGCAGAAGACGAGCAAGAAGAAGAGAACGGATGTCTTTTCGGTGGGGCCGGGAACGAACATAATAATCGCATTCGTGGTGGTTATGATATTCGCTGGCTCCATGATGCCCTCGGTTGTTCCCATCCACGACGGGGCGGTCATCACCACAATCGCCGATGGCGGACCAGCCTACCACTCAGATCTCACTGTTGGTACGGAGATACTCCAAATAGGGGGAGAGAACAGCACGGTAGTGGACTCGCTTCAGAGCATAAACGAGGTGAAGGCGGAACCGGGGCAGAGCGTACCGATCATAGTTTTCACGGGAGAGGGAGAGCCGGTAGTGGAACACTGCACCGCCGGACTCGCGGTCCTGAAGGTGTCGGCCGGGGCCCCTTCGGAAGAGGCGGGCATAGAGGAAGGAATGATAATCTACTCCATCAACGACACGGTGATACACAACTACACCGAATTCAGCGATGTGATATCGGAACTCACCCCGGGGGAGGCCGTGAACATAACGATGTACAGGTACTTCGACGGGATAGGGTACGCACCGGACAGCAATGTCACGAGCATAACCCCCACCGACAGATACGAGTACTACAACTCCGTCTACAAACCCTACGCGAACGAGGAGGACAGGGGAAAGGCGTTCCTCGGGGTCACGGTCTCCTACATGGGTCTTGGGCTGATGGATGTGAAGACCATTCCGAGGATATACTCCCACCCGTTCGAAGGGGCCGAGGGGGTCAGAGGGTATGTGATGGCCGGACTGGGGTACCTCGCACTGCCGTTCTACCACCTTTCACCTGTGGAGGCCCCGCTCACCAGCATGTACACCGCAACCGGCATCTGGGGTGCGCTTCCTAACGGAGCGTTCTGGGTTCTGGCAAACTCGCTCTACTGGATATTCTGGATAAATCTGATGGTGGGACTGACCAACGCACTCCCCGCAATCCCCCTTGACGGTGGATACCTGTTCAGGGACTGGGCGGATTCCGTCCTGCTGCGGCTGAAGAAGAACAGCACGGAAGAGGAGAGGGAGAAGATACTCAGCATTCTGATGTATGTGTTCTCATTCGGCGTCCTCGGGCTCATACTCTGGCAGATGCTGGGGCCAAGGCTGATCGGATAAAATGAAGGGAACGGAAAGGGGTTAGTCCGTCACAATCTCGAATCCGCTTCTGTCGAATATCAGAGGGAAATAGCCCCTGCGGTGGTTGGACTTCCTCATCTTCACAACGCTCAGGAAGAGGTTCACGGATGAGCCCTCGCGTTTCAGGTCCAGATGTATGATCCCGTCGGCAAGGAAGTCCTCGTCGTTGTCCGAGAACTGGTCGCTCCCCTGCTTCATCTCAGCAATCAGGAATGTGGTAAGGCCGAGGTCTCTCAGCCACTCAAAGAGGTTGAACAGCTCGTCCCTCGGGTTCTCGAACTTCCCCATCAATTCCAGAACGGGCATGGAGTCGATGACCAGAAGCTCTATCTTCATGTTCTTCCGCAGGTTCTCCACATACATCTTGAAGACTTCCAGCCATGTCTGCTTGGACAGGTTGGTCAGCTTCTTCCGTATCATGGCCAGATCGAGAATGCTCAGAGAACCCTCGAGGCCATTCACATCCATATTAAGGCCCTTCATGTTCTCAAGCAGGCTTTCGCGGCTCTGTTCCAGCGTCACATAGGCCCCGGGTATCCCTTCCTCGTCGGCGTTCCTGTAAAGTATGTTAAAGGCCAGCGATGACTTCATGGTCCCCGGCTTTCCCGCAATGAGAACGATGTGGCCCTTCGGAATTCCTCCGCTGGTGGATTCGTCCAGCCCCTTGACATAGGTCTTTATCCTCTGCATTTTGTTACCTCCTCTGAGGCGTATGGGCTTATTACTTAATATAGTTTGCGTCGGGATAGTGGGATACGAGCGAGGATGAGCATACTTCAGATATGAGAGGGCTCAAAGCACGAAAGCGAAGAGGACAGAAACCAAGCCGAAGAGGGCTGCCATTCCGCCAAGAGCAATTGTGAGACGGTTTCCCTTTTTTACCATGTAAAACAGAGAAAAAAAGCCTACGGCAAGAGAAAACAGGGAAAAAACCCTAGCTGTAACAATCAAAGGAGTGAGCAGTAACAGAATGAGAATAATCTGAGCCAGAAAGAGTAGGGAAAACGCCAGTGTTGTGCCCAGCACCACATATAAAATGGGCTTTGTTTCCTCCCTTTTCTCCGCAGAATCCCGGTCCACATCGATATCAGCGTTGATTCTGTACTTCACGGCCTCTTTATAAACCTCCTCCGGGCAGTTCTCTTTAATGTGTTCGATGACCCAGTGCTGGAACTCTATGAGTTTCTTCATGGGAATCAAACCGGGGGCAAAAAGGCCCCGAGCTATATCCACATCCTCCATGCCATTTGACCTTATTACAACAAAGACCTTGTAATCTTTCTCTATGAACTCCTCAAGATGTGTTTTCTTCACCGGAATAAGTATCTCCATGTCCAGACCGCATAGAGGAAGTTCTTTGATATGCCCTCCGGCAAGACTGTTCACATACAGAGTGCTGCCTGCAATTTCCACAGAGACCGGAGTTTTATGGCGGTAAAAGAGATAGCCGGCTATGCCTGCTAAAACAAGGAAACTGAAAAAAAAGAGGGAGGCCCCGTAATCCCCGCTCATGGCTAGGCCAAAAATGTTTATACCCATGAGAACAAACATCAAGGAAGCAAGCGGTAAGATTGTCTTCATGGCGGCAGAGGAAACTTCCTCAGCAAATGAAAAAATGCTACCCAGACTTTTATCCCTGTAAACGGCCTCCGCCTCCGCTCCTGCACAACTCATGCCCCTTAATCCCCTCATTATAATTTAAGCTTTCGCCCGCCCTCCCAAACCATTCATCAAAAACCTTACAATCGGGAGGAATTTCACGGTCTTTCCCTCAAACACCTCTTCCTCATGAAGGTCCCATGTTATCACGGTCAATTTATCGCACCGCAGTTCCTCGCTGGCCTTCAGAAGCCCCTTGATCTCCCTCTCTTTCGTCCTGCTGTCGCTGACATCATAGGCCACCTGAATCAACTCCTCCACCTCACTACCATTCTTCAGAATGAAATCGACCTCCCTTCCGGAGGGAGCCTTCCAGTAGTAGAAGGACAGAAGCGGCCTCTCCGCTGTAAGCCTGAAGAGCTCCTGAGCCACCACAGCCTCCATGAGCCTTCCGATATTCTCGGAGTGTTCGCTCCCGGACTGGGCGATGTAACCGTTATCTATGGGATATATCTTCGGCAGACTTCGTTCCACATCCCTGAGGGAGTAACTGAATCTCCGAACAGGGGTTATGGCAAAGGCATCCTCCAGATACTGCATGTACTCGTAAACGGTGGTCTTGCTCACCTTAATTCCCTGAGAACGGAGGTCGTTAAAGAACTTGTGGGTCGAAAACTCCTTTGAAAAGGATGCGAATACAGCATTCATTAGAAGCCTCATCACCTTCGTACCCCGGATTGCGTGTCTTTCGATTATATCGCGCATGAGCATGACATCAACATACTCCTTCAGAACCTTTATCCTCAGGTTTTCATCCGTTTCGAGAGCGACCTCCGGGAAACCCCCGAACTTCATGTAATCCGTAAGCGCGTTCATAACTGAGGATTTCTTTGCGGAGGACATGTACTCATCATAATCCACTCCTCGCGCTCGAAGGAACTCTCGGAAGGAGAAGGGAAGAAGAGAATAAGAGAGAGACCTGCCGCGCATGGATGTGGAGATCTCTCTGGCCAGAAGCCGTGAGGATGAGCCAGTGAGGTAGATTCTGACATTCCCCGTGTCCAGCAACCTCCTTACGAAACGCTCCCAGCCCTCCACATTCTGAACCTCGTCAAAGAATAGATACACCGTCCGTTCCCTGTTATCCGGGTAGATTTCGTAGTATGTACGCACCACCTCATCCAGAGTGGAGATGTCCGCGGGGAAGAGCCTGTCGTCCTCCAGATTGATATAGAGAGCATCCTCTCTGCGGCCAACCCTCTCCAGCGTCTGATAGAGAAGGTATGTTTTACCAGCACGCCTCGGGCCTATGACCGCAACGGCCTTGCCGCTGATTTCGGTAGGGAGCCGGACATCCCTCTGAACGCTCTCGGGGAGCCTTTTCTCGTGAAAATCCCTGATGATTTCCACAATTACATCACGCTTCATAGTCCACCGTATAAGGAAAGAATTTAAAAATCTTTCCCTCTATGAGAGGAAAGAATCGCAGACAATCCATGCTTCATGTCTCGGGGTCGTACTCTATCCTGTGCCGCATTGCCTCTTTATAAACCTCTTCCGGGCAGCTCTCTTTAATATGGTCGATAACCCAGTGCTGAAAGGCCACCGCTCTTTTCATGGAAATGGAACCAAGCACTACCAAAGACCCTTCCTTATTTTTGGCCCTGAGGAAAATCAGTATTCTCTTATTTTTCAACAGAGACCTTTCAATATCGCTCTTTTCGAGAGGAATCAGCGCAGAAATATCCAGATCACACAGGGGAAGTTGGTTTATATGCTTGCCTCTTTTATTATTGAAGTACAGCGTCTTATTTATAATCTCCACGGAGTACTCTATTAGATATCTAAAGAAGACGAATCCCACAATAGCTATCGCAATCATTGCGCTCGTCCATATGGAGAATTCAACAATATTCTTGCTCGTCCACGAGTTGAAGAGAAGTATCATCCATGGAACATAGATAAAAACAAAGATAGGAACAAGCCTGCGCCAGACAAAAAAAGAAACCTCCTCTTCAAGACTAAATAGATTTTTCATCTGTTAACCACCCCCTGAACTACAGATTCACTAGAAACATAAACTTTAACGCCGTGTTTCTTCAAGCCCTCAGCCAAGCCTATCAGTTTTGAAAAGCAATCGTCGTCATACTTCTGGTCCGTAGAGATTCTTATGGTATCTCCGTGTCGGGTGGTAAATGTGCATACCCATGCGGAAGGCTCAACCTTTTCTATAACTAGCCTCGAAATTTCAGACCACGGGATGAAATATCCCTTTCGATAGGCTTTTTCATACACGGTTTGCATGTCCTTTCTTGAGGTATATATCCCATCTCTGGTTACAACCGTCGAATAGTTCCATGATTGGGCCCAATTGTAATACAGTACTCCAATAGTCAGGCTAATAACCATTGAAGCATATAACACAACATTTACCCATAATGGGTAGTAGAAATTGTTTGTTAAACCGTTATAAATTCCGTCTAGACTGATAACCACAATAGCCAAGATTAAAGTTATGACAACGGCCATATTGTCGTATTCTTCAAAAGTTCTTCGGGCTTTCTTGCAGATTATCTCCTCTTTTCTCATCCGCCACCCACTCCTTCTATCCTGTATTTCACGGCCTCTTTATAAACCTCTTCCGGGCAGTTCTCCTTAATGTGTTCGATGAGCCAGTGCTGGAAATCAACAGCTTTTCTCATAGGCACGGTTCCCGGACTGAGCAGGGCAATCCCTATTTCGGTCCTCTCCTGCTTTTCCCCCTTGATCCTGAACACAATAAGAACGCCTTTATTTTCCTTCAGAAACTCATCCACTGAAGAATGCTTTATATTTATCAATGAAGAGATGTCCAGCTCGCAAAGAGGGAGTTCTTTAATTTTTTCTCCCCCTCTATTGTAAATATAGAGATCAGAACCGACTACCTCAAGAGAGTAAGGAATGCCGTAGTATACAAGCAAAACTCCTATGCTAACAAGAAGAAATAAAGGGATTGCAGCGATTATAATGTATCTCGACATTCCTCCCGTCAGAAAATGGGTGGCCTCAACCCATGCGATAAAAACGAAAAAAACAAAGTATATACCGAACATCGTTTTTCGAAAATGTCGGCAACCCTCCTCAAAGAAGTATCTGTCAGTCATTCGTCAACCACTCCTTATTTCCTGCACAACTCATGCCCCTTAATCCCCTCATTATAATTTAAGCTTTCGCCCCCTCTTCCGCGCCCTCTTCCTCCGCCTTTTCAGGCACGAAATCAAAACTATTCCGCACCGATTTGAAGGAGAAGAAGACCACGGTGAAAAGAACGCTCAGCATCCCCGCATAAAATATAATGGTGGTGGCCCCGAACCTCTCTGCCAGCAGGCCCTCTATGGCCATGGAAACGAGTATGGAAACCTGAAGTATCGAACCGAACGCTCCGAACACTCGGCCCCGTATCGCGTCGGGCGCGGCCTCCTGCATGAGCGTAGTTATAGGGGTGTCCAGGAACACAACGCCGATCCCAACCAGCGCAAGGGTTTCGATGACCACGAACGTATGGTGAACGAATGTTATCACCATTATGGAAACGGAAACCATTATCACTCCGCTGAACACGATGCTCTTCTTCGAGAACGCGCTACCTATAACCGTAAGGGTCAGGGCCGCAAGGACCGAGCCGATCCCCTGCGCCGTGTCTATTATCCCGAAGCCCATGAGGTTCATTCCGA